>JAUWHR010000096.1 GCA_030605795.1 Anaerolineae bacterium
GAGGGTATTATCCACCCGACAATTAACCTGGATACACCTGATCCGGATTGCGATCTTGATTACGTTCCCAATAAAGCTCGAGAGATGAAGGTTGATGTCGTGTTATCCAATTCCTTCGGCTTAGGCGGCCAGAACGCCTGCTTGCTACTTGGTCGGTTTTAAGCGTGAAGCCCTTAACCCTGTAATTCATAGTTATGACTGCACTGAAAATCCCAAACGCGAGAAAGGGAATAATGAGGAAACAGACAGGGCGCCAGCAATGATACCGACGCCCTACTTTGCTCTCAAGCAACCGATAGCTGCTTTAGCTGGTCAAGAATTCGTCCAGTGCTTCTTTGCTAATTCGGTAAGCCTTGCCAATTTTCTTGGCTTTTAGTTCACCAGCTTTAATCGCAGCTACCACATCCTCCTCAGCCACCTTCAAATACGTCGCCGCTTCTGAGGGCGTCATCACTGATGGAGGCCCTTCGCCAGCTGGCGCCCCAGCTGGAGCTCCTTCAGCTCCCCGACCGGTCTGTCGTAGTGCATCAGCCAGCACGCCGCCAATGCCCATGCCAGCGCCGATACCCGCTGTCAACCCAGCACCACCGGAAGGGTTCTGAGCCGCATCTCGCATGGCGTCCGCTGCCTGTAGGCGAGTGTAGGTATCCATATCGAGCATACCCATTCCCCGCAATTCCTCGACCGACTTGTCGGAGGGTTTCAGGCTCTCGATGTAGAAGGACTTCAGGGTCAAGCCCAACGCCTTGAAGTCGTCTTGAGCCTTGGCTCGCACTCCTGTCCCTAGCTCTTCGACTAACCCTATTAAATCGGCAACGTTCTTGGCTTCGGTCGTCTCCCCTAACAGGTCTTGTAGCTTAGAGAGCAACATCGACCGCATACGATTATTAATATCCCGAGTGGAGTATGCGCCGGTAGCTCCAACAATCTGGGTTACAAATTGCTGCGGGTCAGAGACCTGAAAACTATAGGTGCCAAAACCTTGCAACAGTGCCACCCCAAGACCCATCCCCGGGTTGCGAACCAAGATAGGCTGAGGTGTTCCCCACTTCTGCTCAGGGAATTCGCGCATTGATACAAAGTACACTTCCGCTGTAAAGGGCGAGCGGTCGTTGAAGGCCTTACCGATCAGGTCGATTAAAAATGGAATGTTGGCTGTGGCGATGGTGTGGCGGCCCGGCCCAAAGGTATCAAGCGCCTTACCGTCTCGGAAGAAGACGGCTGTCTGCGCCTCACGCACGATCACCTGGCTGCCGAGGCGGAAATCGCCTGCGCCGGTCTCGGGAAAACGGTGCACAATTTCATCCCGCATCTCATCCGCATATTCAACAACATCGAAAATTCTTGCCATGGCTGTCTCTCCTCGTTTTGTCCTACGCGCTGGTGGCGAGGATCACTTCATCACGCCGGTTGTAGGTATCTATCGCTTCCTGACTCAGGCTTACCAGGTGCCGTATCGCAGCTGGCAACCCATCTGTGTCGATTGAGGCAGCTACATTATCTATCGCATTCGTCAGGTTCTGGGCGCCTTCGAGCAATGCGAAATCATACTCATATATCCGCTCAAGCTCTTCACTATGGATGCGGACAGCATCAAAGAAACCCGTATATCCGTACGAGGCGCCTTTAATACGATCGATAAAGGCCCGCAGTTTGATAGCCGAAGCCTCAAGGTCGTCCACTAATTCAAGCTTCCCTTCGGACACAAATTGGCGCTGCAACTCTGAAATCCTGCTCCATAACTCTTCATATCGTTTAGCTGTGGTCTCCCTGAGAAGCTTGTCGGCTTCTCGGCGGTTCTCTCGATCTACATAGCCCACAAATCCGGTAATAAAGTTGCGGATCTTACCGATAATGTCTTTGCCCTCTGTAATTTTACCGAGCGGATCGCTCATTATCTTCTCCTTCTTGTTCATAAATTATCATTAATATTTTAATTGATTATAACCGTTCCTTAAAATGCAAGCAAACTATTGCCTGACCCTAGGCTGACAGACAACAGATACTAATGACTCCACTGAAAAAAGGTCAACCGCGAGAAGAGGACCGGTATATGTGGGGGTGCGGGCGCAGCTCGCACCCCCACATATACCATTCTCCACTCCTCGAGGGTAGTTTTTTCAGTGCACTCACTAATTGAATAAGAGTATAATCGATAGAGTAATTGGAAGTAATAGTATGCTGGTAAGAGCTGATTAGAAAATTCTGACCAATTGCCAAGTAGTTTGACATAAGTGAGTCTGGATGATTAAGGTTACATGCTATGTCGATCACCGGTCAGCGTCTCCAGTGGCAGCGTTATACACTCGTCCCACGCACACTTTCATTCCTTCTACGTGGCGACGAGGTTCTCCTTCTTCGCTTGTCTGAGGGACGTGGAGCTTGGAGTGGCTACTTCAACGGCGTTGGGGGACACATCGAACAGGGAGAGGATCCGCTCAGCGCTGCCCGCAGGGAGATTCGGGAAGAAACTGGACTCACCCCTGAATGTCTAATCCTCAGTGGTGTTGTGATTGTTGATACAGGAGAACGTCCTGGAATTGGACTATATGTATTCGTCGGTGAAACTAAGCGTGAGGAGCTACAATCGAGCCCAGAGGGGTCACCCACGTGGATATCGCTTAATGACATGAATGAGGTTCTCCTGGTGGAGGACTTACCGATCCTCCTCCCTAAAGCGATATCCAGCTACCGTGGTTCGGCGCCTTTCTCCGCAATTTATACATACAACCATGCTGGAGAGCTCGCGATCAAGTTTGCTGAATGATCCCCATCAAACCTAACTCCCTCCGTATGTATCTCCTATGGCACGGCTGGATCGGCGTGATCATCATGGTCGCCAGCCAGATGCTTCTTTATATGGGGAATAGGTTTGTTGCCAACTGGCTGACACCGATAATGTGGACAGGGTACATCATTGCTGTTGATGGGCTGGTCTATCGACTGCGAGGCGAATCCTGGCTAACCACCCGGCGTCGGGAGTTCCCTTTACTCGTTCTTTTATCGGTAGGCGTATGGCTGATTTTCGAGGTCTACAACTTCCACCTTCAAAATTGGCTCTATCATGGGGTGCCGACTAACCCACTCGCTCGAGATATTGCCTACTTCTGGTCCTTCTCCACAATAATGCCCGGTGTCTTCGAAACGGCGAATCTCGTTGAGACACTCCTAAGCCGTCGCAACGGCGCAGAAAACAAATATCAGGCGAATGCTTTCATAGGCCCTTCCTGGGCATGGTTCATAACCGGAATTGCCCTTATCACGATTCCTTTAGCCCTTCCAATCTATGTTGCCACCCACCTATTTGGATTCGTCTGGATCGGTTTCTTCCTTCTATTGGACCCAATTAATGAGAAGCTGGGTGCACCTTCGCTGCGTATACAGTTGCGTATCGGGAATAGAATCCCTGTTATTGCTCTTTTGATCAGTGGGATGATCTGTGGTTTCGTATGGGAAACATGGAACTATCAGGCTTATCTAGCAGATGGAGGTCATTGGGTTTACACCATCCCCGAGGTTCTGCATATCTTTGGCTGGCACTTCGGTAAGATGCCTGTTCTGGGGTTGCTTGGCTTCCCCATTTTTGCGCTAGAGCTATTTTCTTTCTACCATCTGATATTTGAAATGGTGGGAGGTAAAAGGGTCTTTAAATAATATAATAAGCCGGTGCTTGGTAACCAATTAAACGTTTACTCCTCCAAATGTTTATAAAAAACTAGCAGCGTTTTTCCATAACGCCGCTGGTCAAATTCAAACAGCTCTCTGAGTGACAAGATCTCATATTCTTTGGGATGCATCTGCGCAATCACCCAACCATCCCGATTTAGCCATTCTGACATTTC
This sequence comes from Anaerolineae bacterium, assembly GCA_030605795.1. Taxonomy (GTDB): domain Bacteria; phylum Chloroflexota; class Anaerolineae; order Anaerolineales; family E44-bin32; genus DUEZ01. Next base: position 3,843 of record JAUWHR010000096.1, read on the forward strand.
ATCAATCAATTTCACTGCCTTAATCCACAACTGGGCATATTGCGGGGGAGCAATGTAGATGTAATCGAACGATTCTTGAGGCCCTCTCTCCAGTAATTTGAAAGCATCTATCCGTTGGATCTTTGCTCGCTGATCCAAACGAGTCAACGTCAGATTTGACTGTACTGTGTCCACCGCTCGTCGGCTGGTATCGATAAATAACGTCCAATCTGCTCCCCGACTTAGCGCCTCAATCCCAACGCTTCCAGTCCCGGCGAAAAGATCAATCCAACGCGATCCCCGGATGTCGGTCCCGATGATATTAAACAATGACTCCTTTGCTCGATCGCTTATTGGTCGGGTTTCACCTCCCGACACCATACGAAGCTTTCGGCCTTTTGCCTCTCCAGCAATTACTCTTAGCTTAGCCATAACACCTACCTGCGCATAGCCTCTTTTTTTATTTACAATAAGGGTAACTACTCAGGCATCGTCTGGAAATAGGCAGTTCTACTCACGAAACGGCTTTTTGATGTCATTGCGAGCCCTTCGATACCTCAGGGCCTTCGGCTCCGCGAAGCAATCTCCTGCCTTCAACATGTAATCAACGGTGGAGATTGCTTCGTCGCTTCGTTCCTCGCAATGACAGACTGAGTAGTAACAAATAAGGTTAGTATTCAATCACATATATGGCTATGCGAAATCGACACAAGCTCTAGCCTCTTTTAGATTGGCTCTGGGCGCGATCACCGGCACCACACAACCTGTGCCTAATATCAAGCCCTGACCATTTAAAGATTCGATAGCCTCAGTTGCCTCAATCCGAACAGCCTCTGGATTACCCAAATAAAGTGTCTTACGACATATACCGCCACAAACAGCCACACTTATTCTCCGTTTACCATCAGCAAGATCTGGCAAAGTCTCTCGATCATGCCAATTCACTACTTGCACCGGGTAAACCTCCGCTAGATCAAACATTAAGGCATCACCGTGTAGATGAAGTACGTTCAACCACATGCCACCGGCGGCGTCTATGATTCTCTGGTCATAGATCTCACCATATTTTGCATATCCCTGGCGATCGAAAATATTGAAACTCGCGTGTTGGATAGCATAGAAAATCCCATCGATACCCCGAGCCTGGGCAGCCTCCACGAAAGCAATAGTGCTTTTGGTAATGGTTTCTAGACCAGCTTTGAATTTTTCGGGATCTCGGTTGAGATGTGCAAGCATCTTATCCTGACCAGCAAGATTCTTAGCCTGGGCCAACGGACTGAATATCGTTTGGATTATCGGTACGTCCTGTCCAACCTGTTCTCTTATCAATTCAAGACAGCGTAATTGACGCGCTAGGCTTCCTGATTCGGGATCAAGCTCATTAAGCTGGCGCCAATCATCTGCATCATGTATCACCCGTCGCATATAATCCCGGGTGCCCTCGGGATTACCCCGCCAATCATCTTCCACACCCCAATCCCTCAAACAGAATGATGAGGCGGGGGTCACCTTGATAAAGTCGAAATCATACATTCTCTGGAATTCTGCGCTCGCCTCCGCCAGGGTCGATGGGTCTTGATCATCCACAGGAAAGTGACGCCAAAGAGCGACTGGCGGTCTATCAGCTATATCACCGGCTATCGCCGCCTCAAGCCTCTCCCTCTTAGTAGTCATACAACCCCTTCCCTTAACTCCATCAAAGTCATTGTATAAATTGTCCCGCATGAATATTGGGGAACGATATCCGGGTGTGAATTTATTTTAGGAAGTCTAAAATCTTTTCAGGGTATTCCACCACCGCTACCCCGGCATACTCCAGCGCAGCTATCTTATCCGCCGCCAGGCCGGCGCCACCTTCCACAATTGCCCCAGCATGACCCATTCGTTTTCCAGGTGGGGCTGTACGTCCAGCGATGAAGGCGACTACAGGTTTGGTTATGTGGTCACTGATATACTCCGCCGCTCGCTCCTCATCCGTGCCACCAATCTCCCCAATAAGCACAATCTTATCGGTATGAGCATCTACCTCAAACATCCCCAAGACATCAATAAATGATGTCCCATTAATTGGATCTCCACCAATTCCTACGCAGGTAGAAATCCCCATCGCTTGAAGTTTGAGAGCGTAGAGCACCTCATATGTCAGCGTTCCTGATCTTGATACCACACCAATATTGCCAGGTTGGGTAATATGTCCAGGTATGATCCCTACCTTGCACTCGCCAGGGGATAACAAACCCGGCGAGTTTGGGCCAACAAGCCTCGATCCTTGCTGGTCTAAATATTGTCGGACTTTCATCATATCCCGAATTGGGATGCCCTCAGTGATGCATACGATTAGAGCTATGCCGGCATCGGTTGCCTCCATCACGGCATCTGTTGCGAACCTTGCTGGTACGAAGATCACACTTGTGTTAGCGCCAGTAATTTCAACTGCACGGTGGACGGTATCAAAAACCGGAACTTTCCCCTCAAGAACCCACTCACCGCCTTTTCCCGGGGTCACACCAGCTACAACCTGCGTTCCATAGTCCATCATACGCGAGGTATGGAAAATCCCCTCCCGTCCAGTAATCCCTTGTACGATTAATCGTGTATCTTTATTGATCAGTATGCTCATTGCAATTGACTTTCCACTGCTAGCGCGACGGCTTTCTGGGCCGCATCTGCGAGGGAGGTCGCCATGATCATGTTAGCCTTTGCGAGAAGTTTATATCCCTCGTCCTCATTGGTTCCAACCAGCCGTGCGACCATTGGTATGTCACCCTTACTCTCATCCAGCGCAGCCAGAATGCCCCGCGCAACCTCATCGCAACGGGTTATCCCTCCAAAGATATTGAACATCACTGCCTTAACGTTCGCATCCCTGAGGATTAAATTAAGTGCCACGGCGACCTTCTCAGCACCCGCACCACCTCCGATATCGAGGAAGTTCGCTGGTTCTGCACCAAATAATTTGATCACATCCATTGTCGCCATCGCCAGTCCTGCCCCATTAACCATGCAACCAATCGTGCCATCGAGCTTCAAATAGGATAACCCAAATCGGCGCGCCTCACGCTCAGCTGGTGCTTCCTCATCAAGATCTCGCATCTCGGCAAGGTCTGGGTGACGGAAAAGAGCATTATCATCTAGAACCATTTTCCCATCCAGCGCCACTAGGCGATTGTCATCAGTGATCACCAAGGGATTAATCTCGGCCAATGTGGCATCTGAATTTGTGAACACCCTGTATAACCCACAAGCCATGTCGATGAAGTCATGCCAATGCTCTCGTGGCAACTCTATCGACACCGCAAGGTAACGAGCCTGGTATTCGCGCATACCGAGCAAAGGATCGATGTGAACCCGGACAATCTTATCCGGAAGAGTGCGAGCCACCTCTTCAATATCTATCCCTCCTTCCGCAGAGGCGATCATCACCGGACATCGGGCAGCTCGGTCATTTGTCACGCCAAGGTAGATTTCAGATCGAATTTCTGCTGCCTCATCCACCAGCACCTTGCGCACCGGTAATCCTTTAATCTGCATGCCGAGAATCTGCCTGGCAGCTTCTTCGGCCTCCTCTGGAGTGTGCACTAGCCGTATTCCACCCGCCTTTCCCCGGCCGCCTACAAGAACCTGAGCTTTAATCACCACCGGTCCTCCTAATTCCCGTGCGATCGATTTGGCTTCATGGGCAGTCATCGCCACCCGTCCTCGAGGAATCAGCACACCGTATTTTGCAAACAATTGCTTCGATCTGTATTCATGCAACTTCATAAATACGCCTTTCAACGCTTAAACCAAGAACCGTTCACTTTGTCAACCCTCTGCACTTACATTAGGGAAATTGAGGGTTGAAACGGATCAATCGATTGTTCCTACTATCAATTATCCATAATCTCCCTTCACTGTCGAATGACAAGCCGCTAGGAATGTTAAATTTGACCTCAGATTCGCCATAGTCTCCCCATCCGAACAGGAAATCTCCTTCTGGCGTGAAACATAATACCCGATATCCTTCCGGATCTGTTACACACACCTCACCGCTCGGTGAAACTTCTATATATGGCTTATTTTCAGTCGACTGTCCGAACCAGCCGGCAATCGGCCATTCAATAATCGCTTGGAAGTTACCTTCGGTTACTTCCTCGAAGACCTGAATACGTTGATTCCATGTGTCAGCAACATAGATATGTCCTTCCGCTCCTATCGCAATGCCAACTGGTTCGTCTAACTGGCCGAGCGACCAACCCGAACCACCAAACATGCCAATTGGATGACCCCCAGAGTCAAAAATAGCAATCCGTTTATTTCCTGTATCGACAACAAAAACCCGCCCCGCCTCATCGACCGTCACTGCCCTCGGTCCCCAAAAATAATCGGGGTCTGACGTATGACCGTAGATGCCAAACATCCCTAAAAATTCTCCCTCGGCGGTAAAATGCTGCACACGATGATTCCAGGTATCGGCTACATAGACAGTGCCATCTGGCGCAACGTCTATCCCCCAAGGTTCATTGAAGGTCCCGCCAGGGGCGTCTCCCTGACCCAAATTGGCATACCGTCCCCAAGTCATTAACACCTCTCCATCTGGACTGAGATGCTGGATACGATGATTCATCGTATCGGCTACATAGAGTGTGCCATCAGGGGCAATCGCGATTCCACGCGGTCCAGCGAATTGGCCCGGCGAGGACCCCTCCTCACCGGTGATAAACTCAGCTGGGATCTCTACCATCCCATCTGCGTAGGGATCTACCACAGAGTCTATGCCTGCGATGCTAACTGGACTCACGCCATAGTCCCAAACAGTGGCTGCGATGTCCTTCCGTACATAGAGCCGCATACGATCTGAAGGTTGCCAATTTTCGAGTGAAAAATCAATGCCTGATAATTCACCATAAGCTGTATAGTCACGATCCAGCCAGATGTCCCACAGCGCCGCTAAGTAGTCAGGTGAGAACAGGGCTCCCCTTATCCGCTCCCAGTTGAGATTCCAATACTTTGTCATTGGCCACCACATGCGGATATATTCAAAGTTATAGAAACGATTCGAGAAAAGATCCTCGACCTTGGGCCAATTATCATCACCGACGATCACAATCGGATAATCGAGCAGTGCACGGGTTGGGTTTGAGCCAAAGAAGTACTGACCAGAGTAATGTCGAAGGTACCAATTTAGTGGCCAGGCTACGTCGTCGTCAAAAGCCACCTCAATATCAAGGTCATCAGCCATTCGATGTGACAGATCCTGAACTTGCTCCATTACGGTCTTAATTCCTGTAGCTCCATGTGCATATACCAGGTATTCTGTCGCTTGATCGTAATTTATATATGCAGCTCGGTAAGCAGTCCTGGCTGTCAGTATGGTTAATGACCCAAACACAACAGCCGCGCTCAGTCTAGTAAAACTATTTACACTCCAACCCTGCCCAACCTTTATCAAAGCGATGCTAGCTACAATTCCCACACCCAGGGATGTAATAAAATTGCTGAGGGCTTTAAGTTGGTCGAATCCATCACTTTGCAATGGCGAATTTGGCCCGATAAGTGTTCCAATCGCACTACTAAATCCCAACAAGGTCAAGATCAACAACGGTGTAATGAGCCACCCCTGATTAGTCCATAACACCTGCCAATTAACTGATTCTAGAAGTTTTCCCCATGCCCAACCTGCCAATAAGATCATCGGGAGTATGATATGTACGGTTAACCAAGGCATTCGCTCTCCAGCGAAGGAGTATCCTGCCAAGGAGGTAAGTGTCCAGTAGGCGATGAAGCCAATCGTCGGGAAGGAGTTTAGCGTTACCTTTTTACGATGAAATCGACGTGAGCCGATAAGCCCGTAAATGCCGGCCAGGATTGCCCCCACGGCAGGTAGATACTCATAGACTGGAATCTGAACCAATATATAATAATACGCGGGCTGACTGCCGCGCTCGACTCCGTGCTGTTCCAGCCAATATCCTAGGGAACCGACCAGACCTGACACCATCCCTTCTCCGTTGGTGAAGATTGTGGTGTAGAAAACAGCGTACAAACCGAAGAAAATACCGGCCGCCACCAGCCAACGTCGCCAATCCCAGATCAGACCAATTAATATACTTACCGCGAGAAGTACAAAGACCACGGTCAATGTGCGGTTGTGAGTGACCGGATCTTGATAGTCCATTGGGTTCCAACCCATTAAGGACGCCGGTAGCGCTGCCAATTGGGGGAGGGTCATAGTGCCAGCAATTAGAAGGAGGTCCAATTCCGGAAAGTCTTCTCTTAATCGGGAACCGAATGCCGCCAGCATTGAAAAGCCGATGAGTGAAATCCCAGCCAACGCTAAGACCAAACCTAGTGTCACAAAAGGCGAGAAAGTAACTATCGCTGATTCAGTTGCTTGAGCAATCCCAGCCGCTAAAGCGCGCTCCCGGAAGAGGGCAAACAAGGCTATCACCGTACCAAGCGTGGCAGAGGTAAATCCAATTATGAAGGTCACCTTATGCCAGGTTTGCCTCCAATTTAGATTGAACAGACGCCAAGCTAGATAGCCACCCAAAAAAAGCATTAATTGAGCGGTGTAAATAAAAGCTGTTTCCTTGGTTGCGTAGTGGAGTGACAATGAAGCGGCTAACAGATAAAGCCATCGAGCTCGTCGATCTTCGAAATAACGGAAGACAGCATAAACCATTAGAAGTACCTGCGGAACTACTAGCGCCTCATTGCGAACATACCGGCTGTAGTAAAGCATATATGGTGAGATGACCATCAGTGCAGTCGCGATTAACCCACCCCAACGTCCCAGCCAACGTCGAAAGAGAAACAGCATTCCAACCGCGAGAACCCCGGCAATAGCTACCGGGATGCGAGAGGTGGCATCCGAGTCACCGAAAAGGAAATAAGATAACGATACTAAGTGGAATTGCAACGGTCCGTGCATCATCGGGTCATGCGCGTAGCCTCGACCTTGGGTCAATTGCCAGGAAAACCAGGTATGTAGACTTTCGTCGTGGCTCATAACACGAGTGTCAAGATCATAGAATCGGGTCACGACGGCTAAGAGGATCATCAAGACATATAGCAATACCTCCGTATCAATCCGCACTTTAAAATCAAGCCATCGGTTGATCAAGCTTGGGGATTGCTCACTCGACTCCTTCAAATTTACCATCATCTCTCCTTCACATTGATGGAGTGTGATCGCTTGGCCGCGGTCTTTCGGTTATGTGACCGTCGCCTACCCTCTTGCAGCTTCTTTCTTCTCGACTTCAATGAAGTAGCAAGCATTCGCTGAACCTCGTCAGGGGCGAGTAGTCGCCACTCCCCTGATTGCATGTCGCCTAGGTGTAACCCTCCAATACGCACCCTAATCAGCTTATGTACCGATAACCCAAGAGCTTGGGCCGTTTCACGGATTTGACGCTTGCGTCCCTGGCGAAGGATCACCCGAAACCATGGATCGCCCCCTTTTTTCTTCTCTAGCCAGCATTTCGCTGGCAAAGACTTCACCCCATCCGATAGCAAAACCCCACGCCGCCAGGCGGTAATTTGCTCATCGGTCGGTCTCCGGTTAAGCAAGACCCGGTATTCCTTCTCGTGTCCATAACGTGGATGGGTGAGACGATGGGTGAGTTCGCCATCGTTAGTTAGCAGAATCAGACCTTCACTTTCAACATCTAGCCGGCCCGCAGGATATAGCCTTTGGGGATGATCAACCAGATCACGTACTGTCGGTTTCCCACCTTGAGAGCGTAAGGATGAAAGCACTCCGGTAGGTTTGTACAATATGATATACACGCTACGCTCAGGTGGTTTGAGACGAACACCATCCACCTGGATTTTATCGACTTCTGGATCTACACAACTTCCCAACTCTGCTATATGCCCATTAACCACTACTCGACCGGAGCTAATGAGCTTCTCGCAACTCCTGCGAGATCCAAGGCCTGACCGGGCGAGGGCTTTTTGCAGCCGTACAGACATCAATCTCCTTCTTTCCCACCAAATACGGCTAAATCCTCCTCCTGCATCTCTTGCACATCAGATACTGGATCAGGATTTAGCCGAGGTAATTCATGCAGGGTGCTCAAGCCAAAATGTTGCAGGAATTCGGAGGTTGTCGTGTAGAGGATCGGTCGGCCCGGACCATCGCTTCGACCTACATCTTCAATCAGCCCATGACGAAGAAGAGTGCGCAGTACGCTGTCAGAATTCACACCACGGATGGAATCGATTTGAGGACGCGTGACAGGTTGTTGATAGGCGACGATCGCCAGCACTTCCAGTGCCGCTCTCGTCAGTCGAGCCGTTCTCTCTAGATTTAAAAAGATCTCCACATCTATTGCCGCCTCAGGCGCAGTTGTTAATTGCACGGCATTTTTATGTCGCTGGATCCGCAGACCGCGTCTTTCGCAATCCTTGGCTAACACGTCGAGCGCCTGTTTTACTTGCCGGGAAGACACCTGCAGTGCATTAGCTAGTTGCCCGGCACTGACCGGCGAATCAGAGACATAAAGCAGAGCTTCAACTCGGGCAACCAAACTCAATCCAGTTTCAACATCAGACGATTCTGGATCGCCCATGCTATAATCTCCTCTGAATTCAACCTTTGGCATAGATTGATTTGATTTACTCAACTGAATTTGGACCAATTCCTGCATCCATAGCACTGAAAGATGCCCTTTCAGCAATTCTCACCGAGGCAAGCATAGGAACTATGGGATCGCTGGCTACTGGCATCTGGGTGATTTCGCTTACCATCGACGACAGCCAAATGGCTATCGCCAGAGAATTGCGCTAGGCATCCAAACGGAAATTATACCAGCGCGCCCAACTACCAGCAATGAGACCACTGCTCTATCGAAGATTCGCACTCCTGGTGACTTTTTTTATAACCCTCGCCTTGGCGTCATGCATCGGCCCGAAGGCCACGGCGGGAACAATACAGGTTGAAATTATAGTTGATGGCAATAGCCATGCTCTTGGTATACCCTCTGGCTCTACTGTCAAGCAGGCACTGGAAATGGCTACTATTCAGCTGGGCACGTTGGACCGGGTAGACCCGCCCAGTTATACCCTACTTACCGAAGGAACCGTGGTTACGGTAATACGGGTCACGGAACGTTTCGAAATTGAGGAGACCGTCATTCCCTTTGATCGACAGACGATTCGGAATGAGTCCTTGCCGGAAGGGGAAACGCGTCTGCTCCAGCCAGGCGAGAATGGATTCCAGGAGATCACATATCGAATTATTGAGGAGGAAATGGTTGAGGTCTCAAGAACACCGGTTAAGTATGTGATCATTCAGGAACCTCAACCAGAAATCGTTATGATCGGCGTACAAGCCGCTTACACACCACTCCCAATCGAAGGCCGCCTGGCCTACGTTTCGGGCGGCAACGCTTGGTTGATACAAGGTAATACCAGTAACCGCCAACCGCTGATCCTCACCGGTGATTTGGATGGGCGGGTAGCCAGGCTTTCACCAGATGGGCGATGGTTCTTGTTCACCAGACACGCTGAAGATGAACAGGAAATTATCAACTCCCTTTGGGCTATCTCGACTAATGACCCACAAGCTGAGCCGATCAACCTAAAAGCCTACAACATCATCCACTTTGCCGATTGGGTCCCTTCTTCCTCATCGCTCTCGGTTGTCTATTCATCAGTAGAACCGAGCCCAGCCCCACCCGGCTGGCAGGCGAACAACGACCTAATTAAAATCCCCCTCTCTACCTCTGGACGCGTACTCCGAGAAATCACCCTACTCGAAGCCAACGCCGGAGGCCAGTACGGCTGGTGGGGAACCACATTCGCTTGGGGGTCAGACAGTGCCCATCTAGCGTATGCGCGCGCAGACAGCATAGGTTTGGTCAACTTGGACGAGGGAAGCCTCGAGCCGTTGCATGATATCGCACCTTTCCAAACCCTGAGCGATTGGTCCTGGGTGCCGGGGTTGGCCTGGGGCCACGACAACCGCACCCTTTTCTTTGTTGACCATGGTACTCCACTCGGTCTTGAGAGCCCCGCAGCATCCCCTGTATTCGATCTCATCGCTCTGACCGGGCGAGGTGGTTTAGCTCTACCATTGGCCTCAAGAACTGGGATGTTTGCATATCCTTCTGTCTCGCCTCTGATTGAAATGCTGAATGGCGAAATTTACTATCAAGTTGCATACTTCCAAGCGATTTCACCATTGGAGAGCAAGGATAGTAGTTACCGTTTGATAGTCATTGATCGTGATGGCAGCAATCGCCGAGCGATCTTTCCGGTGACCGGTGAGCCTGGTTTGGAGCCACAACAGGCGCGACTTGCCTGGTCTCCGGGGGCGGATCTCCTTGCGGTTCTCTACCGTGGTGATCTATGGATCGTCGATGCCTTGAGTGGTTTGGGTCAGCGGGTGACCAGCGACGGGCAGACAGTGAACTACGACTGGAAACCCTAATCGAAGCTCGTATGCCATTGATGCAGATTTGTTTTGCATTAGTGATCAACTAAGGAGGATACTTTGCGTATATTACTGACCGGCGGCGCAGGCTTCATCGGATCGCACCTATGCGATAAATTGCTGAAAGAAAAGCACCATGTGGTGGTGATAGATAACCTTATCACCGGTAGCTTGGAAAATATCGCTCACCTAGCTGGGCGCGATGATTTTACGTTTATCAAACATGATGTTTCAAATTTCATCTTCATTCCGGGCAAAGTTGACATCGTCATGCACTTGGCATCCCCAGCCAGCCCTAATCCATCTTCCCCGTTTAGCTATCCGCAACTGCCAATCCAGACGCTCAAAGTCGGATCATTGGGCACGCACAATGCACTTGGAGTTGCCCGTGCACATGGCGCATGCTTTCTACTAGCTTCGACTTCCGAAGTCTATGGTGATCCGCAGGAACATCCGCAGCAAGAGAGTTATTGGGGCCACGTCGACCCTATCGGTCCGCGCTCGGTCTACGACGAAGCTAAGCGCTTCGCCGAGGCCATCACCATGGCCTACCATCGTTATCATGGGATGAAAACCCACATCGCCCGCATATTCAACACCTATGGTCCTCGCATGAGGCTCGATGATGGCCGGGTAATACCAAATTTCGTCTGCCAAGCCCTCAAGGCAGATCCGCTCACGGTTTATGGCGATGGCGCTCAAACTCGTAGCTTCTGTTACGTTGACGACTTGGTCGATGGGCTTTATAGATTGGTGATGTCTGAGGAAAACGAACCGATTAACCTAGGCAACCCAAGCGAAATGACCATCCACCAACTCGCAATAACCATTAATCAGCTAGCAGATAATCCGGCTGGGATTCAGCTCTTATCTGATCAACGCGCACCCGCTGATCCGCAGCGGCGTCAACCAGATATCTCACGGGCAAAGGGGATCCTTGATTGGGAACCTCAGATCGATCTGGACCACGGACTCTCCTTAACAATCGAGGATTTCAGGGGACGACTATGATTTCGCTCTCGCCCCGAGGGCGGCGTGAGTTTGGACGTTTCCTTAAATTCACCGTCGTTGGTGCTATTGGGGCGATCATCGATTTCGGGATCCTCTATCTACTGCATTCAGTCCTCGGATTTCACATCGTCCTTTCCAATACCTGCTCTTTCACTACCGCTGTGTTGAGCAATTTCTTATGGAATCGATACTGGACATATCCAGACTCCCGTTCAAAACCTTTGAGCACCCAATTGCGCCAATTCTTCATCGTAAATATCGCTGGCTGGGGCATTAACACCGGGATCCTTTTGTTACTGCGTTACCCTTTCGCTAGCTTAATAGTGAATATCGGCAGCAATCTGACGATACTTAGCAATCCAGAGTTGAGTTATAAACTTGGTTATAACCTGGCCAAGGCTGTCGCGACCGTCGTGGTCATGTTCTGGAACTTCGGAATAAATAGAATATGGACATACTCGGATGCTCCTTAGGATAATATTCATTCCCCGCCGTAGTTTCTTTCGTGTCCCGGCCACAATTAGTATAATGATAGTTGTTAAGCTATTGGACGGAGAAGCAGATGTCGAGCGAGTCTTATAAACGACCCGTTCCGATCTATTCCACACCTGGCGACTGGGTGTCGTTGCTGGTCTTTCCTTATCTATACAACACAATGGGCGAGTGGATCGGTTGGGTCACGGCTGATCGTCAGGTTTATAATGTATTAGGGATATATGTTGGTTATCTGACCGACGAGCCACGCATCCTCCGCAAACGTATCATCGATGGAATGCTCCCTCGCATGGAGCCCCCCACCCGTCCTGCTCGCATTCGCCCTCCGGCGACTGTCCCGCTTCCTCCAATGATGGCAGAACTTCCATTTGAAATTATCGACGTCCTTGACGTTGAACCCGATCGGCTCCATACAATTGATGCGGGTGAGTTTAAAGAGGATATGGATTGATTGACAGGAACTTCGTAAGGCAGGGTCGTGAGTAAAACCATCCAAACCTTAACCGATTTGCTTGAAAGAGCTAGCGCTCAACGTTTCGTAGATGCGCCTCCCCCAGAAGATATGGGGCTTGCAGAATCCCTAGCTTTTCCCTTCTTGTCCATCACTGGACAACCGGAGATGAAGATTGCTCTATTGCTCTCCCTGATTAATCCCCATATAGGTGGCGTTCTACTGATTGGACCAAGAGGGACGGCTAAGACAACAGCTGTCCGTAGTCTGATCGATTTACTACCTGATGTCCATAGGAGCCTTTGCACTTACGGTTGTCTACCGGAAGACATCACTACTGGCGACATTGATGCCGTATGCCCTGAATGCGCCCGTCGTTATGGGCAGGGTGAACCATTAACTTATCTTGACCGTGTGCGGCTAATCGAACTGCCACTCAACGCCCGCCTGGAGGATGTTATTGGTGGGCTCGATGAACGCGCGGCGCTGCATAAACGTATGCGCATTAATCGTGGAATCCTGGCCAGGGCAGATCGCAACCTACTTTACGTTGACGAAGTAAACCTACTAGATGACGACATTGTGGATGCCATCTTGGATGCCTCTGCTCAAGGAATCTATACTGTGCACCGAGGTCCTTTGGTCGCTACATACCGGGCGCGGTTTGTATTCATCGGCTCGATGAATCCTGAAGAAGGGTACCTTCGTCCTCAAATCCTCGACCGATTTGGCCTTCGTGTGGTTATCAAAGGGCTGGAACGTCGTAAAGAGCGCCTAGAAGCCTACCGTCGCTCGATCGCCTTCCTCAACAGCCCTCGTCGGGTTATCAAAGAATATGCAGAAGCGACTGAACTCGTGAGACTCGAATTAGCATCGGCTCGCGATGCTCTTCCTAACGTACAGCTTACTTCTCAGGCGATAAAAATTGGTCTCAAACTAATTCAAGAATTGGGTATCGATTCCCTGCGGGCTGAGATCACACTCTTTGAAGCTGCGCGTGCCCACGCCATTGCCGATGGACGGGTGAAAGCTAGAACCCAGGAGGTGCGAAAAGTGGCTCCCATGTCTCTCCGTCTTCGGCGCTCAACTTTCATGCAAGATTTTTTTTCATCTAGAGCCGAAGAGGAAGAAGAGATTGACCGACTAATATCTTCTTTAAAACATAGATCCTCAACCAAAAAGAAGAAGACCTCCAAAAGGAAAAAGCGTTCAGGTTGAAGGTTCTCAAACTAAGTAACAGAACGGGCCGGTTTTCACCCGGCCCATAATTGGAAATTGTAGAATGAATGGTTACTTAAGGTGATCTTCAATATATTTAACAGCCTCCCCCACGGTTGTGATCTTCTGAGCATCCTCGTCGGATATCTCTCCCCCGAATTTCTCCTCGATGGCCATGATCAACTCCACCAGGTCGAGCGAGTCTGCTTCCAAGTCCTCTCGAAAGCGGGCTTCAGAAGTTATTTTTCCTTCGTCAATGCTGAGCAACTCCACGATAATGTCCTTCACTTGTTCAAGTGTATCTGACACCTTTCGCCTCCTTGATTCGAAATATTTTTTATTGCTTCTCACGGATTTTAATTCAAACATGTACCATGACGCAAGTTGACATCCCCCTGTCGCCCTTGGTAATATGGCCCTCTCACACTAGGAACACTCTGAAATGAGCAAAGTTACGCCAACCTCTGCCCGTAAATCTAACCACATCCGGATCAATATTGAAGAGGAGGTCCGATCCGATCTGACTACAGGTCTTGAGCGACTTCGGTTTACACATAACGCCGTACCTGAGATCGATCTCCGTCAGATCGATCCATCCACTACATTCCTTGGTAAGACTCTTTCCTTTCCTCTCATAATTTCTTCGATGACTGGGGGCATAGAGACCGCAACCGCTATTAACCGCGCTTTGGCTGAAGCTGCCCAGGCAGCTGGGGTGGCAATGGGATTGGGTTCCCAGCGTGCGGCAATCGAAGATCCATCACTTGAGCCAACCTTTCGAATTCGCCACCTGGCTCCCGATATCCTGCTATTTGCCAATCTTGGCGCAGTGCAGCTTAATTACGGTTATGGCATTGACCAATGCCATCGCGCGGTTGATATGATTGAAGCCGATGCACTGATCCTTCACTTCAATCCACTCCAGGAAGCCCTCCAACCGGAAGGAGACGTCGACTTTAGCGATCTACTTCGTAAGGTCGAGATCATATGCAGTCAGCTTGGCGTCCCGGTCATCGCCAAAGAGGTCGGCTGGGGGATCTCCCCTCAGGCTGCCAAGGAACTAGTAGAGGCTGGAGTGTCTGTCATTGATGTCGCGGGTGCGGGTGGGACGTCGTGGTCACAAGTGGAGATGCATCGGACGCAGGACAAAGCTCGTACTCAACTGGCCGCGGGTTTTCTACGCTGGGGAAACCCTACATCTGAGTTAGTCACCGATGTTCGGCTGGCTTTGCCAGATATCCCGCTCATTGCTTCAGGTGGCCTACGCAGCGGCATCGACATTGCTAAATGTATTGCCCTTGGTGCAGACCTAGGTGGGATTGCCGGCCCTTTTCTCAAAGCCGCGGTGCGTTCAACAGAAGCGGTACTGGCAACTCTCGAAAAGATGGCGTCTGAGATCCGAATATGTATGTTCGCCACCGGTTCGCCAAACCTAGCTGTTCTGCGCCAGACAGAATTACGACACATAACATGAGCCACAACGATTCCCCCACCTTACTTACCGGTATGCGGGAGGCAATTGAGGTTGATCTCAAGCGTTCCATCGAATCGCTTGATTCAGAGCCTTACACCGAATTAGCTCATATGATTGGCTATCATATGGGATGGAAAGACCAGGGTCACCCACGGGGTAAGCGCCTTCGGCCCATGCTCACGTTATTGAGCTGCGCTGGTATTGGCGCGAATTGGGAGAAAGCCTTGCCTGCGGCTAGCGCGGTCGAATGGGTTCACAACTTTTCTCTCGTCCATGACGACATCCAGGACCAAAGTGAAACAAGACGCGGTCGCCTCACTCTTTGGAAGCGATGGGGGCTCGCTCAGGCGCTCAACACAGGCGATGCGATTTTCGCCCTCTCCCGTATGGCCACATATCAACTGGTCTTGGTTGGGAACTCCTATGAAACAGTTCTAGATGTCCAGCGCATCCTCGATCACGCCTGCCTCCAACTCACCCAGGGTCAGCACCTGGATCTCGCTTATGAGACCAAAGAGAATGTTTCGATTTCTGACTATCTTAAGATGATAGAAGGTAAAACCTCGGCGCTGCTTTCAGCCGCTTCAGCTATCGGCGCTCATATCGCTGGAGCTCCCAACTCGACAATTGAATCCTATCGCTCTTTTGGCCACCACCTGGGACTGGCGTTCCAGATCGAAGATGACATCCTTGGCATCTGGGGAGAAACCAACCTGACTGGGAAACCAACCGGTGACGACCTCCTTAGGCGTAAGAAAACCCTTCCTACACTCTATGGGTTGGAAAATTCCACCACCTTCAGCCACCTTTTCTTACAAGAAACAGATGATGTCGATCCAGGAAAGTTGATTGCTGCTTTGGACGAGGTGGGTGCGGGTAAATACGCAAGCTCCATGGCTCAACACCATATCGACTTGGCACTAGCGGCCTTAATAAAAGCCGCACCAATGGATCCGGCAGGCGGGGAACTTAAGAAACTATCCCTACGCCTCCATAAACGTCAAACTTAGCAGCTGGCACCACCGCGGACTAGAGTACGCGTTGCGCAACTCATCCTTAATGCTATAATTTTCACATAAAAGGTGTAAGACATGATACGAAGGACCACTCGCGCCCTTGATGGTCAGACTGAACGTCTTGAAAATTTACAGCCTGGAACCACTCTTCAGGATCGATATTTAATCCTTGGTTTGCTTGGCTCGGGCGGCATGAGCTCAGTCTATAAGGGGCGCGATTTGCATTTCCCAAACGTCACCAAATTGGTCGCCGTCAAGGAAATGACGAATATCGTTTCTGACCAGACGATGTATGAAATGATCGTCACCAACTTCGAACGTGAAGCTGATCTCCTGGCAACCCTTTCCCATCCCGCTATTCCCCGTATTTATGATTATTTCATCAGCAAGAAAAATCTCTACCTGGTGATGGAATTTATCGACGGCAAGGATTTGGAAGCCGTACTACAGGAGAGTGACGATTTCTTGCCCGAGGAGCAGGTCATTAGTTGGGCAATCGAGCTGTGTGATACCCTTACTTATCTTCATAACCATAAACCTGAACCACTGGTCTTCCGTGATATTAAACCTACGAATATAATGGTGGACCATCATGGCCATATCCGTCTAATTGACTTTGGTATTGCTCGCATCTTCCAACCTGGACAGAAAGGGACTATGATCGGCACTGAGGGCTACTCGCCTCCAGAGCAGTACCGGGGTGAAGCCTCTCCTGCTGGCGATATTTATGCACTTGGGGCAACACTACACCACATATTAACCCGCCGCGATCCGCGACTTGAGCCACCGTTTTCCTTCACCGAGCGCCCAATCCGGGAGATCAATCCCAACGTGTCCCCTGAACTCGAGGCAATCATCAATACTACCCTTGATTACGATCCCAAGAAACGATACCCAAGCACCGATGCGTTGAAGAACGCCTTGTTAGCGACTGCAAATGAGACCGGACTCCTGATCAAACCACGTACAGCGGAGATCTTCGTACGCGGCGACGAAATTCAGGAATTATGGTCCTTCGAGTGCGAAGATGAGATTCGCGGCACTCCGATTGTGTATCAGGGTATGATCCTTATTGGCTGCTACGATCACAATCTCTACGCCCTGGACGCGAAGACAGGCGAGTTCATGTGGAAATATGCAACTGAGGGAGGTATAACGGGTCGACCTGCGGCTGAAGATGGTGTCATCTTCATCGGTTCTGAGGATTATCGCTTGCATGCTGTCACCGCCCGGGGGGGCAAACTAGCCTGGATGTACTACACTGAGGGCCCGATACGGTCGTCCCCCATACTTTCCCATGGTCACATTTTTGTCGGATCTGACGATAACCACCTACATGTCATTAACTCCCTGAATGGCCGCCGCGCTTGGCGGGCAGAGGCAATGGGCCCCATCTGGTCTACCCCTCTAGTAAAAGATGAGCGGGTCTTTTTTGGATGCGAGAGTGGTGATTTTTATTGTTATGACTTTCGTGGTGAATTAAAGTGGCGTAAGAAAATCAAGCGCGCGGTCACCTCCTCACCCATTCTGTTAGACGGGTTGCTTTACTTTGGCTCCAAAGATTGGACATTGTACGCCCTCGAAATTGAAAACGGATGGCAAGTATGGCGATACCGTATGGGAGGACCCACAATTTCAACACCTACTGCGGCTGAAGATAAAATTTTTATCGGCTGCGGTGATAACCATATATACGCTATTCACGCTCGTCATGCACGCGAGATCTGGCGTTATGCAACGGAACACCAGGTCACTAGCTCGCCCGTCGTGTATGTTGATTCAATATACTGCGGTTCTGTCGATGGAGGTTTATACTGCTTGGATTTCCGAACGGGACGGTTACGCTGGCGTTTCCGCACCGAGGGACCGATAACTGGCTCGCCAGTCATCGTCGACAACACACTCTTCATTGGCTCTAACGACCATAAAGTCTATGCCTTACTCACTTAGCAGGTTTTGATAGTCAGAACGGAACGTGGATATATAATGGATTTTCTGAATCGGTTTATCAAGCGTATCTTCCGCCGGGAGGAGATCCACCCTCCCGGGAGCATTAAAACCGCGCCTCTTGAACCATCCCATCTGGAACCGGCGTGGGATCTTGATGGGCAGCAATCAATCGTAGTCGGTGCTGCGCAATCCACTGGCATCGAGCGAGACCACAATGAGGACACCCTTTTCGTCTTAGTAGGAAATTCCGCCGGTCAGGAGGCACTCCCAGAGTTTGGTTTGTTTCTCGTCGCTGACGGTATGGGAGGACATCGCGCAGGAGAGATTGCTAGCGCTATTTCTGTCCGAACCACCGCTCATTGTCTTACTGAAGGCACCATCCTGCGTTTGTTTGAGAACGAACCTAAGGAAGAC
The DNA here is from genome assembly GCA_030605795.1 of Anaerolineae bacterium. Taxonomy (GTDB): domain Bacteria; phylum Chloroflexota; class Anaerolineae; order Anaerolineales; family E44-bin32; genus DUEZ01. The sequence goes on from JAUWHR010000096.1 coordinate 22,271, forward strand.
GCACTTCCGATTCATGATCTCATCCGTCAAGCGCTTGAGGAAGCCAATCGATCGGTCGTCGCCCGCGTTCCCGGTGGCGGTACGACACTGACCGCAGCTTTGCTCATCAGCGGTCAGTTGACGATTGGTCACGTTGGTGATAGTCGGGCGTATCTCATTGTTGATGGCAAGAGTGAAATCCTCACTCGAGACCATTCCCTGGTCGAACGACTACGAGAGCTTGGCCAATTGACTCCAGAAGAAGCGGCCTCCCATCCACAACGCAATGTACTCTACCGCGCCATCGGTCAGGGGGCTAATCTAGAGGTGGACATCATTTCCCACCCCGTTCCGGACGGTGGATATTTGCTCCTTTGCTCGGATGGTTTATGGGGAGTTGTTCCCGATCATGAAATTCGACGGATTATCTATAGTTCGGGACACCCTCAAGCAGCGTGTGACGAGTTAGTGAGAGCTGCTAACGCTGCTGGTGGACCTGATAATATCACGGCGGTACTTGTTGGCTTTCCGCCGAAGTGAGAAGGGGAATGCGTGCCATCGGATAAGGATTATTATTCTCTCCTAGGTGTGTCAAGGAACGCGACACCAGACCAACTCCGACGCGCTTATCGTGAATCCGCTCTTCGTTTCCATCCCGATAAAAACGTAGCTCCCGGCGATACAGAACTTTTCCTCGATGTCAGTCGTGCCTATGAAACATTAATCGACCCGGATCAGCGTGCGGCTTACGACCTGGAATTAGAGGTAGTCGAAGAAGAGATGGCTGCTTCAGCTTCTTTTCGCTGCCATGTAAAGCACAGTCGTAAGAACCTGCTCCAACTTGCTGAACCCCAAGTTCATTACACTCTCTTGGAAATAACACCCTCCCAAAATCAACCTGCCATCCGCTCCCCAATCAACCTTACCATCGTAATCGACCACTCAACCTCAATGCGTGGCCAACGCTTGGATCGGGTACGGTCTGCTGCTCTGGACATACTGAAAGGTCTCGATGTAGACGACTCCGCCTCGATCATCGCCTTCAGCGATCGAGCAGAGACGATCGTCTCACCAGAGCAAGCCAAGGATCTATCCTCGGCACGTGCCCGTCTTAGCCTTCTTCAAGCTGGCGGTGGTACAGAAATCGGTCAAGGTCTTGAAAAAGGTTTGACCGCGCTGCATCGTAATTTCAAGACGGAAGGCGTCAACCATATGATTTTGCTCACTGACGGTCGCACATATGGTGACGAAGAACTGTGCGTAGCCCTAGCCGATAAAGCCGCCGAAGATGGTATTTCAATCAATTGCGTTGGCATCGGCTCCGATTGGAGCGACCGGCTGCTTGATGATCTAGCAAGCCGGGGTGGCGGCAATGTTATCTTCCTTAACTCTCCGCGTGACATCCAAAATCTCTTGCAGGATATCTTCGACTCTCTCGGTCAGGTCCTCGCTAGCCGTATACGCTTGGATGGAGCCATTAGCCAGCAGGTTGATCTACGATCGGCTTTTCGCCTTTCTCCTGAACCTATGCCATTAGGTGATAGTTTGCCCTTGAGCCTTGGACACCTCCTGAGGGAAGAAGCTATCCGCTTAATCCTGGAACTAGTAATCCACCCCATTGGCGAGACGGATAATTTAACCTTGGCTCACTTCAACATCACCGGTGATATCCTTATGGCAGGTGCTGAGAATACCAACCTTCCGGTCGTGATCGAAATTCCGGTATCTGCAGATCCCGATCCTGATCCTCCACCGGAGGAGATTGTATCAGCTCTCAATCTTATCGCCCTTTACGGCTTGCAGGAGAAAGCACGTCACGAATCTGAACTTGGTCAGTCTGCAAGAGCAGCGAAGCGTCTTGAGAATCTGGCCACCCACTTGATCGCAGCGGGTGAAAGAGAACTTGCAAAAGCAGCTTTGAGCGAAGCGGTACGTCTTTCCCGCAGCCATCGCATATCTAGTGCAGGGGAGAAAGTCCTTAAGTATGGAACACGCGCACTTCTTCTCCCTCCATCCAGTGACAAGTTATGATTGTATGCCCTTCCTGCAAACACCAGCAATTTGTCGGTACTTTGTATTGTAGTGAATGTGGTTCCCGGCTTGTACATGTATCCCCCATGCCGGCAACTGGACCAGTCGAAGGACAGACATATAAAGCTACCTCCGGAGCACCCACTTTCCCCGAAGGACCTGAACTTCGAACAGGAGCCTTACTAGGATTGCGTGTCGTGGGCACTGATGCCGTTCTTTCCCTACTCGGTCGTGACAACTACACATTAGGAATTGCCATCCAGGGACAAGCTGTGATTCCCGATGTTGATTTAGGTCCATTTGATGCATATAATCGTGGTGTTTCCCGTATCCACGCGGAGATGCAACTAAAATCCGACGGGATCTATATCATCGACCTCGACAGTGCGAACGGTACAACAGTAAACGGCACTCTCTTGGAAACTATAACACCCAACCTCATCCGTCACGGCGATCTCATCCAACTTGGGGATTTAGGCCTACAATTAATCTCCCGCTATAAAAGATAAAGGAGTACCATGCCTATCAGCGTATTGCTTCACATCTCAGGCGAGGACGCTGTCGTCGGTGAAATCGAACAGCTTCCTAACCCAACCGATACCAACATCACTCTCAGCAACCCTCGCCGACGCGATGATAAAGAAATCCCATATATCGCAGAAACTGTGGTGAGTGTCATCTGGCCGATGCACCGCATCAACTTCATCGAAATCCTGCCATCGCGAGAGGAAGAAGAACTTATCGGCTTCGTCCGGGAGTAATATGGCGACATCTACCTCTCGTCGACGACGGATCTTAGTCGTCGATGACGAGCCTCGGATGATCCACTTCATCCGTTTAAATCTAGAGCATGACGGCTTCGAGGTTTACGAGGCTACCTCCGGCATTAAAACGCTCGATCAATTACGAGACCAGTTGCCTGATTTGATCTTGCTCGATGTAATGATGCCAGATATTGATGGTTTTGAAACCCTACGTCTGATTCGTGAAATCTCAAATGTTCCAGTGATCATGCTCACTGCCAAGGGCGACGAGGATGATCGAATCCAAGGCCTTGAGCTGGGAGCTGACGACTACATCACCAAACCTTTCAGTCCGCGTGAACTTGTCAGCCGGGTTCGAGCTGTTTTACGCCGCACCGAGATGCCTGGCACCCCAACCCACGAGGTGATCCAGGTCGATGATAAGCTCATGATTGACTTCGATCGCCGGGAGATTTGGGTCGAAAACCAGCTAGTAAAACTTCGACCAACAGAGTACCGACTTCTATATCATTTGGTCCTAAACGCTGGTTGGGTCGTCCCTCATGAGCAACTTCTAGCAAAGGTTTGGGGGTACGAATATAGAGAAGAGACACATTATCTAAGGCTGTATATCAATTACCTGAGAAAAAAATTAGAGCAAGATCCATCTAACCCTCAATACATTCTAACTGAACGCGGGGTCGGTTATCGCTTTGTTGACTTCCGTCGGCAGCAGAAAACACAGATACACGATTGATTACCGCATCCTGAATTAGGAACCCTGCTGGGAAATCCAGCCGACGGTAAGCTTCACTGCCCACACCCTACTTATACTCCCTTTCTAGCACGTTGGCTTTTTTCAGTGCGGCCAAGGGTAATTAACGCCAAAGTACAGATTTCGTATAGAATTTTTTATCCAAACACCACCCTTGTACCCAGGAACGGCTTACATTACAATCGCATCAGGGAGTGAGGTAAGACCTTTGGCTCGTAAGCGAATTTTGCTAGTAGATGATCATGAAGTAGTGCGCATGGGCTTGAGAGCCCTACTTGATAAACACCCCGGCTTCGAGGTTGTGTCTGAAGCTGCAACCGCTCGTGATGCAGTAGAAAAGACCAGGGCATACAAACCAGATGTGGTGGTGATGGACATCCGCCTTAAAGGAGGATCAGGCATCGAAGCCTGTCAGGAAATCACCAATTCCTTTCCGGAGACAAATGTAATCATGCTCACCTCCTACGCCGAGGACGAAATGCTCTTCTCCGCCATCCGAGCCGGCGCCGCTGGATATGTGTTGAAACAGATAGGAGGCGATGATCTGGTTCGAGCGATCGAAGCCGTCGGTCGAGGGGAAGCCATGCTAGATCCAGCAGTTACCCAGCGCGTGTTTCAGGAGGTACGTAAGGCTGCCCGTGAGGAAGAGGCCTCAGCTTTCGCTGAACTTACTCAACAAGAAATGCATGTCTTACAATTAGTTTCCGAAGGTCGCACGAATCGTCAAATTGCTGAGATGCTCTATCTAGGGGAAGGGACTGTCCGCAACTACGTCAGCAGCATCCTATCGAAACTTAGTGTTCGTAATCGTGCTGAAGCAGCAGCTTATTCCGTTGAGTATAACCTAAAAGATTACCTCTAATTTAATATTAGCTGCAATCAAAAAAGCCTAAATTCGAGAAAGTTAACGACATAGTTAGTGGTGGGGAGGATCCTTACTGGCCACAGACGCCTTGTCGGCCGTATGTGCAACTTCATATGCGAATCCATCAATCCAATCCGTAACCGATTCCTCGAATCGGTTCAATATTACCAGGCGCCGGGCAATGAGCGTTACCCGCTTACCGGCTTCGATGCAGATCTCCTCCAGGAGCGTTTCGTCCTCCTCCGGTAAGGAGATAACCCTCTCCATGACCTCTTTGTGTAGATCTTGTCTGGTAATTCGCCAAAATGACTCAGGAGCCTCAACTGAAATTATATGAGTTAGCTTGACGCCATACTGTGCCAGCGCGTCCATTAAATCCTGCCGTACACCCAATCCCTCCTGGCTAAGGTGGGTCTTCACAGCACGTATTGCTCCAAGAATTTCACGTAGGGCGGTTAGCGACTTTGACCCCGCTATCACTAACTCCTCCACTAGCTCATCGAAGGGCGTAGAATCTCCTTTCCTGAGGCAATCATCGATCAGTTGCTCTGCTTCCAATCGCACATAGGTGCGTTCGGCGAGGGAGAGCAACTCATCCAATGGATTACTCACCAGTTTTATCCTCCTGTAGCTGGCTTACCTCCGTGCCAAATCCTCTGAGATATTCCCTTGAGTAGATCCCGGAGCTGTGTCCGTCTTTCCTGACTAGCTGTATATCAAATTTCCCAAACAGATCATAACCCAATTTCCAACCTCTGGCAATTCAGGGTGAATCCACGGATCGTAGATAGTTGGCTACACCCCATCCCGTCTTGTTGTTATCGTATGGATTGACTAAATTCCACCACATATACCCCTCGCCAAAAACGGGTCCATCAGTAACCCTGAAGACCTCATTCTCAAGAGCTAGAAAGCTGATAATGCCATTCAAGCTGGGCTGATTACGCAAACGAAGCCCATCACCGCCAGTTCCAAAGACGGCAACCAATTGTCCATGCAGGAAGCTATCTTGTGGTAATGCTGGCTGCTCAGGGGTATCGGTCGGGTTGGGTTCGAAGGAAAGGGCCGTCTGGGTCACTGGGATTGGTGATATTGAGGGACGTACAAATATTGTCAAAACCGGCGTCACCTCCGGCCTGTCAGGTGCTGATGACCGCCATAAATAACCTGATACTATGAGCAATAGAAACAACCCACCACCAATCGCTCCTCCAGAAATTGCCCACAAGCATCCCAGTCGCCATCTTCCGATACGAGAGAAAATTGTATCACTCATCGCCAAAATCGCTCCAATTGCTCATTATAACCCTAATGACTCCACTGAAAAAAGGTCAACCGCGAGAAGAGGACCTGTATATATGGGGGTGCGGGCGCAGCCTACACCTCCACATAGACAGGTCCCTACTCCTCACGGGTAGGTTTTTTAGTTCACTCCCTAATATATTCTTTCCATTTGCCTCGAGCATCAACCGCGGTTAGAATTTAACATGAATGTCATGGCGGAGATATCAGACCATACGATCTTAAGTGGGCGCTATGAGCTTCTTGGTCACTTGGGCAAGGGAGGCATGGCATATGTTTACCGTGCCCATGACAAGAACCTACAGCGTAATGTAGCCATTAAAGTATTGCGTGAATCGCTAATCGATGATCCCGCATTTCAAACACGCTTCCTATATGAAGCTCGAGCCGCAGCAAACCTGGCTCACCCTAACATCGTAACTGTCTACGATTTCGGTTATGACGATGGACGCTACTTCATTGTGATGGAGTACGTTGAAGGCACCGACCTTAAGACACTAATACGTCGTAGTAATCGCCTTCCTGTAGAAGAAGCTGTTGATTTGATGATTCAAATCGGCGCTGGTGTTGGCTATGCGCATCGAGCCGGACTGGTTCACTGTGATCTGAAACCACAGAACATACTCGTCGGGCGCGATAAACAGGTAAAAATTACCGACTTTGGCATCGCACGCGCATTGGCAACCACTCGTCCTGATGAACATTCCGAGATCGTCTGGGGAAGCCCCACATACTTCGCCCCTGAGCAAGCCGCAGGAGCTTCCCCCTCTCCAGCTAGCGATGTCTATGCCTTGGGCATAATCCTGTTTGAAATGCTCACCGGGCGCCCACCGTTTGCAGCCACGGACCCTGTCCTGCTTGCCAAACTCCACCAGGTCGCCCCACCCCCACCCCCACGGCATCTTAATCCAGCTATTCCTGAGAAACTGGAAATAATATTACTCAAGGTACTCTCGAAGGAACCTTCCGCCCGTTATCGGACGGCCGATCAATTCAGTCACGTCCTAACGACATTCACCAGGCAGCCCCAACTGATTGACCAGACACTTCATGCCCACTCAACCGGTTCACTCCAAAACGATCACCCCTCCCACTCTGCGCCGAGTGAGGTGACATATCCATCTCCGATTGACTGGACGGCGGTCGTCTTGGGTTTGCTAGCATTCATGGCTGTGGGAGGGCTTATTCCCCTATGGTTGTGGGTTTGTCTGTTATATCCCACATGCCCACTAAATACGTGGTAATATGACTTTTCGACCACGCCGTATCATAGGTTGATGTATTATAATGTTAAGCGCCGGCTTATAAACCCCGGCGGTAGTAATGGTTTCTTAGGAGGTTGACGTGAATTCACCACGAGGTAGAAACTCGCTGGTTCTCTTGATACTGATCTTGATTGTCACCGTGTTGGTGCTCCAATTCCGGGGTGGCGCAAACCAGCCGGAGCGGTTAGCCTTCAACGAGGTCGCTGATCAGATTAGATCAGGAGATATCGCTCGTATCGTCGTCGATGAAAATGAGTTAGAAGTTATTTTTGAAAATGGTAATACAGCCCTTTCTCGTAAAGAACCGACTAAGACCTTCGTCGAGCAATTACTCGACCTGGGTGTAACATCGGATGATCTCTCTACGGCTCGAATCAGGCTTGAGATCAAAGAGCCAAGCGATTGGAACACGATTATTAGCCTGATCACATATATTCTACCTGCGCTGCTTGTCGTTGGTTTGATCTTTCTGATGCTCCGACAGGCACAAGGCAGCAACAACCAAGCCCTTTCCTTCGGTAAGAGCCGTGCCCGTTTATTTACTGGCGACAAACCAACGGTAACCTTCGACGATGTGGCGGGGGTGGATGAAGCCAAGGAAGAGCTGCAAGAGATCGTCGAGTTCCTACAAGAACCTGAAAAGTTCATCGCGCTTGGAGCCCGTATTCCAAAGGGAGTTCTGCTCATTGGAGCGCCAGGCACTGGAAAGACCTTGATGGCAAAGGCCGTTTCAGGCGAGGCTGTCGTGCCCTTCTTCTCGATATCCGGTTCTGAATTCGTCGAGATGTTCGTTGGCGTTGGTGCTAGCCGTGTGCGGGATCTGTTCGATCAAGCTAAACGGCATTCACCGTGTATTGTTTTTGTAGATGAGATCGACGCAGTCGGCCGCCAACGTGGTGCAGGATTAGGCGGAAGCCACGACGAACGGGAACAAACGCTCAATCAGATGCTGGTCGAAATGGATGGCTTCGAAACCGATACCAACGTGATTATCATGGCCGCCACCAATCGACCTGATATCCTCGACCCAGCACTCTTGCGACCAGGCCGCTTTGATCGTCGAGTGATCCTCGACGCACCTGACATGCGGGGCCGGGAGGCGATCCTCAAAGTCCACGTCAAAGGCAAGCCGCTTGAGCCGGAGGTGAACCTGGGGACGATCGCCAAATCCACACCTGGGTTCGTAGGCTCTGATCTTGAGAATCTGGTTAATGAAGCTGCTATTCTGGCCGCCCGTCGGGATAAACGCACCATTGGTCAGTCTGAGTTCGAAGAGTCGATTGAGCGGGTCATCGCCGGTCCTGAACGTAAAAGTCGGATTATCAGCGAGAAAGAAAAGCAGATCATCGCTTATCACGAGGCAGGTCACGCTGTGGTAGCACATGTGATCCCCGAGGCAGACCCGGTACACAAGGTAAGCATTGTCGCCCGCGGCATGATGAGTGGGTTCACCCTGGCCCTGCCCGAGGAGGACCGAACTTTAATCTCACGTAACAAGATGAAGGGCGATATGGCTTTTATGCTAGGTGGCCGCGCGGCAGAAGAGATCGTCTTCAACGACATCACCTCAGGCGCATCCAACGACTTAGAGCGAGTCACGAAAACAGCGCGTTCAATGGTTACCCGTATGGGGATGAGTGAGTTGCTAGGTCCGATGGTATACGGACAGAAGGAAGAGTTGATCTTCCTCGGTAGAGAGATCTCGGAGCAGCGAGACTACTCAGAGAATATCGCGGAAAAAATCGACGCCGAGGTGCACGAACTAGTGCAAGAGGCCTACGAACGGGCGAAGCAGGTACTCATAAAATATCGAGCTCAACTCGATGCAGTTGGCCAGCGATTGATCGAGGTCGAAACCATCAACCGCGAGGAGTTTGAGCGGATATTTTCCGAACCCGTGCAACCGAAGAACGGCGGCACTCCTGTACTAGTCTCCGCATATCATTAAACCCACCTCAATCCTTCATTATCAACAAGCCCCCAATAGGGGCTTGTTGATTTCTACAATACATTCACCAGGGGGATTCCCTGGCGAATGTGAATTTTAGGCTACCCAGAATCTGATATGCCGGCAATAGAGTCTCCTGTTCCTGGCGTTCCTTCTACCCTTCTTCTCCTTGGTTAGTGTGAAGAGAAATCTTAGCAGGCCAGGCAAGGCTTCTTTAATATTGGTCACCACCAGTTTCTTAAGCGCTGTCTTGGGTTGAACCTGCTTAATGATCCGATAGAACATGCTCATGGCGATCATGATCTCAAGACCGGAGACGCTGAGTTGATGCTCGATCTCACGAGACTTATAGAGCGGGTTGAAAGCAACGACCACCCCACCCGCTTTCAGGAAGGCATAGAAGGCGAAGAAGAAATGGAAATGCTGTGGAACAAAGCGCAGTGATATAATTCCATTTTAGAAGCGCCACGATTAATAGGAGGCCCTCGATAAATGGGCAAACTCTCCATGCCCGGCAAGAAGGCAAGGAAGTACCTCGAGCGTGATAATGCAGTCATCTCCTCCCCCTACTCACGCGCCTATCGGTTCATGATGAACCACGGGGTGAGCTCTGAGATATGGGGCGTCGATGGCAACCATTTCATAAACTTCGCGGTGGGTATTGCCGTTTGTCATGTCTTGTCACACTGGAATTGATCAAGAACAGTATAATTCAGAATGTCGCCGAGGTCGGAGAATACACGCTCGACGCGCTCAGCGAGATTCAGGCCCGCCATCCCAGTATCGGTCAGGTCCGTGGAAAGGGGTTGATGATCGGGTTTGAATTCGTGGAGGATCGCCAAACACGCAAACCAACCTATAACCTGCGTGACCTGGTCTTAGAACAAGCTTTCCAACACAGGTTACTGACTTTGGGCTGCGGAGAAAGCGCGATCCGTATTTCTCCACCGTTAATTATCTCTCGAGACTTGATCGATGAAGGCTTGGAGATCCTCGAAGCCGCGATCAACGACACCAAGGAAGAAGGATTGGAATAAGGTGATGCTCCCCGATTTCCGTGTTCGCCAACGAGATTACATGCTCGAGATTTCGCGAGTGATTACTGAAGAATTGGACCTCAACCGAGTCCTGACCCGTATCGTCCGCGTTTCTTCCGAATTGCTCGCAGGCCACGCGGGGTTGATCGCACTGCGCGAGGAAGGCGGTGGTTGGCGCATCGCCTCATCTTATGGCATCAACCCCGCTTTCCTCAAGAACCTAGATCCCTTATTGGCAGACATTCCAGACCATGGCGACCCAGCCAGATTTGCCCTTCCTGAGATCAATCGTCGCCTGCAAAGAATCACCAAAGCTGCTTCTGTTGGGTTGTTGACCGGTGTTGGTCTTCCCATGATTGCTCGCGGAGAAGTCGTCGGTGTGATTTTCATCTTCCGCTCATACCGGGGACGCTATTCCGCTGAGGATCGCAGACTGCTTCAGGCATTTGCTTCTCAAGCAGCCATCGCCACCTACAACGCCCGCCTCTATACCGAGGTAGCCAAGCAAAAACAACACATGGATGCAATCCTAGATTCGTCGGCCGATGGTATATTCATCCTCGATCCTAGTTTTCGCTTCACTAGGTTCAACCTCGCGTGTTCGCGCATGACAGGCTACTCATCTGAAGATGTCCTCAACCGCGAACACGCTGAGATCATCCGTTGGCTTCAACGTGAACCCGGCTTATCGCTTGAGCAGGCTGAGACAGGCGGCTGGCCGCTTACCTCTCAGACGACGCTTTATGTTGAAGGCGACCTGATCACTAAGTACGAGGGGGCGATCAGCGTTGGAATTCGCTATGCGCCAACCATATCCTCTGAAGGACATCTGCTCAGTATTGTTGCCAACATGCGAGATATCACCAAGTTTCGCGAAGCGGAAGAGATGAAGAACGCTTTCATTTCGATCATCAGCCATGAGCTACGCACACCAGTGGCATTAATAAAAGGATACGTCGGAACCCTTCGACGGGAAGACGCTAACTGGGATCCAAATACCGTGCGCGACAGCCTAGCAGTAATCGAAGAGGAAGCAGACCGACTGGCAACTTTGATCGATGACCTGTTGGACGCCTCTAGACTGGCAGCTGGAGCCCTGGCTTTGAATCTATCTGAAGTTACACTAGATTATCTTGCTCAAAGGTTGGCACAACGCTTTGAGACTCAGTCAACTAACCATACCATCGAGGTCGACTTCCCACCTGACTTCCCATCGATTATTGGGGACGAGCAACGACTAATGCAAGTGCTCTCCAACCTACTCTCAAACGCAGTCAAATTCTCCCCTGATGGGGGTCAGGTTAGCATTCATGGGCAAGTCCGTCCAGAGGAGGTTATTGTTTGTGTGAGTGATGAAGGGCCTGGAATTGCACTTGAAGATGTACCGCGCATATTCGATCTTTTCTACCGCTCGAACGAGGCAGCTCGCAAGACTAAAGGTTCCGGCCTGGGCCTCTTTCTCGCCAAAGCTGTCATTGAGGCGCATAATGGGCGAATCTGGGTCGACGATCGTGTCACCGATGGCGCTCGCATCTGCTTCTCCCTCCCAAGATCTTAATAATACTTCGACAATAATATGAGCCTTGCTCTATGACCCAAATACAATGTCCAAAATGTAAATCACCGATCCATGCTCCCATCGAGCAATTGATCGATGTAGGAGCGGACGCCAGCGCTAAAGCTCGACTGCTATCCGGAAGCCTTAATCTACTACATTGCCCTGCCTGTGGATTCGAAGGCCAAATAAACGCACCACTTGTATACCACGACCTGGAACACGAGATCCTCCTCACATATTTCCCCATCGAATTAAACATCCCTAAAGACGAGCAAGAGCGCATAATCGGTAAAATAATAAAACAAGTAGTCAATCGTCTTCCCCCAGAAAAAAGGAAGGGTTATCTATTCCAACCCCAAATTGTGCTTACCATGCAGAGCTTGATTGAGCGTATTTTGGAGGCCGACGGAATATCAAAAGATGAAATCGAAGCTCAGCGTGCTCGAATGCGGCTGTTCGAGGATCTGTTAAACATGACTGATGATAACCTTGAAATCTTCATTTCTGAGCATGATGAAGAGCTAGACACGGCGTTCTTCCAACTCGCCAGCTTTACTCTTCAGGCCACTAAAGATCCTCAAGCACGGGAGGCCGTCAATCATCGCATCCTGCAAGCGTTAAAACTCAGCTCTTATGGTCATAGAATTCAAGCTCAAGAAGCAGAGCTGCGAGCGGCTGTAGAAAGCCTGGGTAAATCAAACGCAGATCTGTCGCGAGAGGATATTCTTAAATTATTAATCGAAGCCCCTAACGATGATCGAGTGGCGGCCCTGGTAAACCTGACCCGACCGGCGCTCGACTACTCCTTCTTCATGATACTTACCAATCAAATCGATGCTTCAGAGGGAGACGAACAAGAAAGGTTAATGGCGTTGCGGGATCGGATCTTGAATCTTACCCAGCAAATCGACAAGCTTCAGGAGGTGAGGGCCGCACAGGCAGCTTCTCTTCTCAAATCATTGATAGAAGCCAAGGACCTCGATCAAGCTTTGCTGGGCGCTATGCCACTTATCGATGACCTATTCATAGCCATTTTACAAGCCAACATTCAAGCGGTGAAAAAGAATGATGACAAAGAGAGACTCTCAAAGCTTGAAACCATCGACCTTCGAATAAAAGAATTGATTCGCAAATCTCTTCCTCAGGGAATTCAATTTGTCCAGGAAATCCTAGCGATCGAAGACGAAGATCATGCTATATCCTTTCTCGAGGCTTCTCCTGATCGGATCGACGATCAATTCCTGGGCGCCCTAATAGCTACCGCTGAACGCCTGGAGGAAAAGGAAGAGAGTTCGGACGCCGAACGGGTGCGGAAAATATTTCGCCATGCCCTACGGCTTTCAATGAAGGCTAAATTACAGGGTGGAAAAAGCCCTACCTAAAATCCCAAACTCTACTTAGATTTTCTTTAACCGCACATTGAATACCTAGATGTTCGTTGGTTGCAGGTAGACCGCACCCATGCCCCCTTGACCCAGAAAACCCTCGATGCAATAGCGATCGTTTATTAACCTACCGCTTTCGAGGGACATGGGCAAGAAATGAAGTGTATTATAAGTTCAGGGTCGCCACGCGGGCTGATAATCCCAAGCCGCGTTATCGGTGAGGCGGGTCTGTATTCCGCCGTTGACGGTCATGATGTAAATGTCGTGATTGGCCGCATCGCGCCACGACTCATATGTAATCCATTGTCCATCAGGCGACCAGTTAGGGTCCGCATTTGGTCCCTTTGTGGTGAGCTTAATTGCGCCATATCCAACCGCATCCCATTTGACCACCCAGATATGAGTATCATCAACCACATAGGCGATAAGGTTTCCAGTTGGCGACCAATCCGGTGAACTAGCCTGTTGATCTCTCGTCACTTGCTTTGGATTTGAACCCGAGAACGAACCATCATCGAATACCCAGTAGATGGTTGGGGAACCAGTGCGCGAGGTATTCATCAAGACTAGCTTATCTCCTCCCGGCGACCAGCTCGGCTGACGATCATAGGCATTGGAGCGGCTTATTTGTTGAGCCCCACGGCCCTGCTGGTCAGTTATCCAGATACTCGGTTTGTTATTTTCCAAATTGGTAAAAATGATGCCCGCGTCTGACCAGTCGGCGTCAAACACGCCGCCCAATAACGTAATCAGCGACTGGACGTTATTGCCATCCGAGTTCATGATATATATCGCCGCATTCGGGTAATGATCAGCTTTCTTCCGACAAGGAGATACGAAAAGTAAATGCTCCCCGTTTGGGGACCAAGCAGGTTGACAGGCGCCATCGGTCATGGTTGTCAACTGGATCACATTTGAGCCATCTACATTGATCAGGAAGATCTGCGGCAACCCAACCCGTTCACTCACAAAGGCTATCTGTCCTTGTCCGCCGCCACGCGGTGTAGCGTCTGCTGTCGGCGATATCTCAGGTGTTTGCGTGTAATCAGGTGGTGGGGTATTGGTGAGAACCACCGACGGAACCTCTGTTGCGGTTTCTGATGGTACCAGAGCAATTACATCCTCTACGGGATACGTGGGGGGCACAGACGTGGTTGTTGGCTCAGAACCATCAAGCACTCCCGCGATGGTCAATAAACCCCATGCCCCAAACACAACCACAAATACAACTCCGATAATTATCGTGATGAAACGGAAGTTCCTTTTACGTTCAGTTGGTGCTGCTGGCTTCAGCAATGTAGGTTCAGGTTGTACGGAGGTTTTTGCACGTTCTGTCGTTGGGGCATAATCCACTAATGGGGTCGCTGCATCGCCGGTCGCGATCTCAGGTTCTGGAGCAAGCGCCTCCAATAACTCTTGAACGGTGGCAAAACGATCTCCCGGTTTGATCGCGACAGCCCGCTCGACAGCATCAGCAACATTAAGTGAAATGGAAGGATTTAGTTCAAGAATCGGCACCAGGCGTTGCTGCCCCATCGCCCGCCCAAGGCTATCAGCAGGAACAATATTGGTGAGCAGATTGTAAATCGTAGCACCGAGAGAATAGATATCAGTACGGACATCGGTGCGACCTCGGCCATACTGCTCTGGCGGCGAAAAACCAGGTGTGAATGCTTTTGCTCCAATAGTTGTGCTTTTTAAGGCATCATGGACTTTTGCCAGTCCAAAATCCACCAGAACAGCCTGTCCTTCAGGTGTGATTTTTATATTTCCTGGTTTAATATCGCGGTGGATTATGGATTGCGGTCGCGTGTGCAGGTAATTCACCGCGTCGAGGATTTCACCCATCCATCTAAGAACATCAGCCTCGAGCAACGGTCCACCTCGTCGTTCAAGAAGTTGACGGGCATCATCACCCGGAACATAGTCCATAACCAGGTATTGTCCCTCTCCGGGAATAACGAAGTGATCAGTAACACGCGGCAGGTTAAGATGACGAAGTGAGGCAAGTAAAGTCGCCTCACGAAAGAATTGCCGTTCGGCCTCTGGTGATATGAAGTGATTCTCCTTGATGGCAACTTCTACACCAAGGCTCTCATCATGACCACGATAAACCGCGCCCATACCACCACGTCCAAGTTCTTCTACGATGCGGTAGCGGTTATATAGGAGGGTACCAAGTTCGAGTGGCATAGCACTCTCGGGTCCGGGGGTATCAAAGCGATTACCGCGACCTTAGTTTATATCCCCGATACTACTCACCTGCAAATTGAGAAGCGAAAGGGTCAACTATATGGCTCTTCAAGCAGCTCATAATAGCCATTGTTCAAGAGGAATGCAAAGCCACTCTCGTTCCAAAGACAAATGCACAGCATGCATCGACCCTGAGCGACACCTTCTTCCGGTACCTGGCTGATTTGTCGCATCAATTGGCTACTAATCCGCAGTGGTAGAATTTTCTATAAACCTGTTTATTTCTCTGCTCGGGTCAATTGCGACCGCTGAACTTGAAGGACAACTTTACTTTTGCGCGATAAGCACGGACCTTTCCGTCCTCGAGCTGCATGTCCAACTCAACAATCTCAGCGATGCGCAGGTCCCGCAGGGACTGTGAGGCCATATCCACAGCTGCAGAGGCTGCTTTCTCCCAAGATTCTGTGCTGGTACCGACCAGTTCAATGACCTTGTATACACTCTCTCCCATGATAATCTCCTTTCATCTAATTATACGCAACATACTCGCCAGTCGCCCCAGTGGAATCCTTCATTTAGTGCACCAAAAAAAACTACCCTCGAGTAGCGGGGAGGGGTATATGTGGGGGTGCGGGCGCAGCCCCCACCCCCACATATACCGGTTCCCTTCTCGCGGTAGACCATTTTTCAGGTGAGGCAGATAAGTAAAAAAAATCCC
>JAUWHR010000051.1 GCA_030605795.1 Anaerolineae bacterium
CCGAGGGGGTGGGGGGATTAAAAACCCGCGGCCGGGCGGCTTGTTGCTCTTTTTTTTTTTCCGCCCACACAAAAAAAACGCACACCCGCGCGACGGGGCCGGGTTTGGGGGGGGGGGCGGCCCCCCCCCCCACCCCCACATATAACCCTCCCCGCTACTCGAGGGTATTTTCTTTCAGTGCACTCTTCTCTAGTCTAGGGTCTGGACGCGGATAGCTGAATCCCATGTCGGTTGTGGTTACGAGGTCAGGGATGTGTCTTGTTTAATGACCTTGGCATCCTAGTAGTAAACACACATGGTGTTTACTCGCGGCTGGCCACCTCGCGGAAGAGGCAGGAGGACAGTATAATCCTCCCTCAGGAGGGACTGTGGCCAAGTCAAGGACCCAATACGTTTGCCAACAGTGTGGACGGACGACTGCTAAGCCGTTCGGGCGTTGTCCACAATGCGGTTCCTGGAATAGTATGGTGGCTGAGGTAGTCGCTCCGCAGCGATCGGGCCGGGTGCGGGTCAGGACGTATGGAACATCGCGGCCTCTCCGTTTGACGGAGATCGAAGGAGAAGACGACGATCGCTTGCCTCTGCCCATTGATGAATTTGCCCGCGTGCTTGGCGGCGGGATCGTGCCCGGATCAGTAGTGTTGATCGGTGGTGATCCGGGGATTGGTAAGTCCACCCTACTGCTCCAGATGGCCTTGGTGATGGCGCAGGGGGGGACAGTGCTTTACGTTTCCGGTGAGGAGTCGGAACGCCAGATCAAGTCCAGGGTGGCGCGGCTGAAGCAAGGAGGGGAGGCGCCGGATGATTTGTACTTGCTTACTGAAACCGCCCTAGAAGCTGTCCTTGATCACATCGAGGCATTGGGTCCACGACTGGTAGTGATCGACTCGATCCAAACTATGCACGTACCCGAGATTGCCTCCGGCGCTGGCTCGATCTCACAGGTCCGCGAGTGCGCTTCTCGCCTGCAGGCGGCGGCCAAAGGCTCCGGGGTGGCGATATTCTTGGTGGGACATGTGACCAAGGAAGGTGCGATCGCTGGACCGAAGGTGCTCGAGCACATTGTAGACACGGTGCTTTACTTGGAGGGGGATTCCTTTCATACCTACCGCTTGTTGCGTTCGGTGAAGAATCGCTTTGGCGCTACGACTGAGGTGGGTGTGTTCGAGATGGGCACTTCGGGTATGGTGGGGGTTCCTAATCCATCGGAGGCCTTTCTGGCAGAACGGGTGGTCAACGCGCCAGGCTCGGCTATCGCGGTCACTATGGAGGGGACACGTCCCTTATTGGTTGAGATACAAGGGCTAACCAGCGCAAGCTCCTTTGGTCATCCCCGCCGAACGGCAAACGGCGTGGACTTCAACCGTTTGCTGCTCACAATTGCCGTACTTGCCCGACGGGTAGGGTTGCGTTTGACGGATCAAGATGTGTTTGTCAACGTGGTCGGAGGGTTACGGGTCAATGAGCCAGCGGCAGACCTGGCGGTGGCAGCGGCGATCGCCTCTTCGGTGAGGGATCGTCCGCTCCCAGCGGACTTGGCGCTGATTGGCGAGGTCGGCTTGTCGGGCGAGTTGCGAGCAGTTCCTCAGATGCCGGCACGACTGCGGGAAGCTGCCAAACTCGGTTTCCGGCGGGTTGTGGTTCCCAAGCTGGTGCGGCCAGACGACATCTGGCCGGAGGAGCTGCAAGTGGTCCCGGCCCGGTCTGTGCGTGAAGCACTGGCGACGGTACTGAAGAACTGAGCGTCGTACCTCAGGGCGTGTTTTGTACATAGCCCGCGTCGCTGAACGGTTTTTTTGATCGAGCAGGGCCGCATTTGATACTCTCGACCTAGACGAAGCCGCGATTTTGGAGTTTGAGGGAGAAGGCCGGGGCAATCGCCGACTCCTTTATTTTTTAAGATTTAACATTGCTTATGGAATTATCGCCAGCAACAACCAACCCTTCCCCAGATATAGGGGTTGAAGAGATGACTGGTCCAGGATGTAGGGCGTATGATAGTGTGGGATCAGCGAGATGTGGAGGTTTAAAATAATGTATCTGCGAAGATTTTTTTAACATTTGGCGATCTTAAAACTTTAATAATTTTTACGATGTAGCAGGTTAAATGTATTGAACATGCTGATCTGTTTTGCTAGAATGCTACCATGTAAGTGGTGTGCTGAACTGAGGAGGAGACCGACCCCGCGCAGTACTGTGATGACCTTGGCGGAGGGCAGCCGCATCCTCGGCGGCTGAACACCATTACACGTTTCGTTGTACAGATCGATAAAAAACCAGCATATGTTGCCCCGATATTCGGGTTGCCATTATGACCCAATAGGGATCATTGGAGGTATGGATGAACGCAAAGCAACTCTGGCAGGCTGCGCTTGGGCAACTACAGATGGAAATACCACGGGCAACATTTGAAACTTGGGTGCGCGACGCAGAGTTGCTTGCTTACGAAGATAGGGCATTTGTCATCGGCGTGCAGAATGCTTATGCACGCGACTGGCTGGAGGATCGCTTGCTCTCCACCGTCAAACGGGTGCTGACAGGGATCGTCGGACAAACGGTGGAAGTTCGTTTCGTCGTCTGGCAGGATAGCACAGACATTGAAGCGCCGGTCATTGCCGTGCTGGAATCGTCACCCGGCGAGAATAGAGATAAGCCTACCTACAACCTGAATAACCGATACACATTTGAAGATTTCGTCGTTGGCTCAAGCAACCGCCTGGCACATGCCGCCGCTCAGGCAGTGGCTGATAGTCCGGCCCGCGCCTACAACCCGCTCTTCCTCTACGGGGGAGTGGGCCTAGGGAAGACACATCTGTTACACGCGATTGGCCATGTCTGTGTCACGGCTGGGTTAAACGTACTATACGTCTCCTCTGAGGAGTTCACTAACGATCTGATCAATTCCATCCGCAAACACACCACGAGCGCCTTCCGCGAGCGTTATCGGCAAATAGATCTGCTCCTGGTCGACGACATTCAGTTTATCGCCGGCAAGGAGTCGACCCAGGAAGAGTTCTTTCACACTTTCAACACCCTCCATGGTCAGGATAAACAACTAGTGATCTCATCTGATCGTCCACCCAAAGCGCTGGTGACCCTAGAGGAGCGGTTGCGTTCGCGCTTCGAGTGGGGTTTGACGGCTGATATCCAATTGCCCGATTTTGAGACCCGAATGGCTGTCTTACGCTCGAAAGCCGAACGTGCTGGACGGTCCGTTGACCCAGCATTGCTGGAGATCATCGCTCGTCGTGTACAAAGCAACATCCGCGAACTCGAGGGGGCTCTGACCAGGGTCTTGGCTTGCTCCGACTTGAGTGGGGTGCCTTTGAGCCAGGAGTTGGTGGAGACGGCGCTTATGGATCTGCTGCCGCACAACGGCGTGCTGACTGTCGAGCATATCATCGCTGCAGTAGCCGCGCAATTCGGCGTCGAAGAGGATCGAATGCTCAGTCGTGAGCGATCACGGGAGGTAGCGCTGCCACGCCAGGTGGCGATGTACCTGATCAGGGAGGAGACGTCGGAATCCTTGCCGCGTATTGGCCAGGCGCTTGGCGGCCGTGACCACACGACGGTAATGTACGGATACGAGAAGATTGCCGATCGCCTAGAAACCGACGATGCACTGCGGCGACAGGTGCTACTCGTCCGAGAGAAACTCTTTCATGAAGTTGGTGTACCGGTCTGACGAATTACACGCGACAGGGCAAGTATATAGACCTCCAAGGTCTCTCAGACCTCGGAGGTCTTGCATTCCTAGACTGAAGGAGATGGCGATCGAGAAGTCGTTAGAGCAGGGAAACCGGATCGATATCCACTATCCAGTTTTCCGGTAACTCCTCCGGGATCAGACGGGTAGGATCAGCGGCGCGGATCACGATCTGCCAGCGATATTGACCACGCACCCGGCGATAGAATGATGGCGCCGGGCCGATTAAATCAGCCTTTGTCTCAGTGGAGTCAATCTTCCCCCGCAATACTCCAGCTAGGCGCATAGCTTCGGCTTCGGCGGCTGACGGGGAGACGTGACGGTAGACCAACCGTGCCAGACGCTGGAATGGTGGGTAGCCTAGCTGCCGGCGGTAACGTAGTTCTTGCTGGTAGAAGGATTGGTAATTATGTTCGGCGGCTGCCTGGATAGCGTAGTGGTCTGGTTGATAGGTTTGGAGAATCACCCGTCCGCCGAGCAAACCTCTGCCGGCGCGGCCGGCGACCTGGGTGAGTATCTGGAAGGTGCGTTCGGCGGCGCGGTATTCGGGTAGGTTAAGCCCGGTGTCGGCGGATACCACGCCCACCAGCGTGACCAATGGCAAGTCGAGCCCTTTGGCGATCATCTGGGTTCCAATAAGGACATCAGCCCGGTGAGCGGCGAAATTGGAAAGGATGATTTCGTGGGCCCCTTTTGAGCGGGTGACGTCCCAGTCCCAGCGTATTGTACGTACGCCGGGGAAGGCTCGCTCAAGCTCGGTCTGTATCCGCTGGGTGCCGGCGCCGAAGTGCTTCACCTGGTTACTCCCGCAGTTGGAGCACTTGGTTGGCAGCTTACGGGTGTATCCACAGTGGTGGCACATCAAGCGTTCGTTTGCCCGGTGATAGGTCAGCGAGGTCTCGCAACGTGGGCACCGCAGAACCCAGCCACAGTCGCGGCAAAAAATGTAGGTGGAGGTGCCGCGTCGGTTGAGAAAAAGGATCGCCTGTTGGTTGGACTGCAGTAATTCGGATAGAGCTTTCTGCAGCGCCCGGCTAAAAATGGAACGATTGCCAGCCCGTAACTCTTGCCGCATGTCCACCACCCGGACAGGGGGTAAGTCGATGGATACTGCATCGCCATCAGATGGTTGATAGCGTGACAGTATACCCAGACGGGCAGCTTGACGGCTTAGTCGCTGGTGATGACCGAATATACGTTGGGGTAAGGTCAGGCGACGCAGTTCACCGCGGGTTGCCCGGTAGGTGGTTACCACATCGGGGGTCGCGCTGCCCAAAATACAGGCCGCGCCGACAATCTTGGCATATGCAAGCGCGGCTTCGCGGGCGTGGTAACGCGGCGCCCTACCATGTTCCTTGTAGGATTCGTCGTGCGATTCGTCCACCACGATAAGGCCAATATCCGGCAGGGGTGTGAAAAGTGCGCTGCGGGCGCCAATGATCATCGGGAGGGAGCCGGCGCGGCTGCGGCGCCAAGTGTCGTAGCGCTCGCCATCTGAGAGTTGTGAGTGTATCAGTCCGACCTGGCCGGGAAAACGAGCCAGGAAGCGGCGTACGGCCTGGGGGGTGAGAGAGATCTCGGGAACGAGTATGATCGCGCCGCGTCCTAAAGTGAGCGTCTCGGCGACTGCTTGTAGATAGATCTCGGTTTTACCTGATCCGGTAACCCCATGGAGCAAAATGGGTAGCGTATGCTCTTCTCGAGCTTTATGCACTGTCTCCCGAACACTCTCCCAAACGGCAGCCTGGTCAACAGTCAAGCTGGGCGGCTGGATGGGTACATAGTCGACCGCCTCAAGCGGGTCACGCCATACCTCGGCCTCGCTCAAGGCGATTAGGCCGCGCTCCTCCAGGTAGCGTAAGTCGGCCAATCGACCGTCGCATTCAGCGTAAAGCCAGACGACTTCGAGCGGCTCCCTCTCGTGGATCAGCATCTCCAAAATCGTTCGCCGGCGATGTGCGGCCTTTCCCCCGGGACGTCCCAGGTCGTCGAAGGCTTGACAGGCAACCTGTGGCGGGACAGCTAAGCGTGCGGTGCGAACACGTCTGGCACGAGTGCTCGGTGAGTCGAGGACTGAGGTTCGACTGAGCACACCGTGTCGCACTAATCTATTGGCTACAACTCGCCAGTTCTGGTGGGGGAGGGCGCGCGCGATCTGCCGCCCGCGCAATGGTCCGCGACGGGCAAGTAGCTTGATAAGTCGTTTATGGGTTGGTGTATCTCCGTGAACCTCTGAATCAATCAGGGTGTAGAGAGAATCGGCCTTTTGACTGAGGCCGGGGGGTAGCATCAACGTCAGACACTCAATCAACGGGGCTAGGGTTTGTGCCTGTAACCAGCGAGCCAAAACTAGCTGTTTGCTGGTCAACACTGGCTCGGGATCGACGAGTCCTTCGATCGGACGCGTATCTGGCACTGCCGGCGTCTTAGGGAGGCTGATCACTATCCCCTGAACGCGACGCTGGCCGAAGGGCGCGGTGACTAAATGGCCCAGCGTCACATGTCCCCTGAGCGAAGGGGGAAGGTGATAATCAAAGGTTCCCCGCACTGGGGGTAGGTTAACGGCTACCTCGACGAACATTGGGCCTATTCATCACCCGCAAGGGTTGCGGGTGGATGGCTGCTCAGATATTTGGTGTAGATTAATGGGATCATGATGGGTTGTCAATCATGGGGTTGGCGATAGATCGCGGCCGCGCCGTAGCCGACGACGGAATTATAGTCCCCGGTTACATCTCCTGAGGTGGCGTGCTTGAGTACCTTGACCTGATCAGCGCCGAGGTCTCCAGCAGCCCATAGCACCGCGGCCACCGCGCCGCGCCCGCAGGCGAAACCGATGCCTTCCTCTTCAGCTGACAATACGCCGGCGGGGTCGAAGGCCTCAATACGAGAGAGGATTTCCGCGTCGAGCTGCAATGCTGTCTCTTGGGGATAAAAGTGAGACAGGTCTGAACTGGCGACAACAATCGCCGATTGATCGGCCAACACAGTTCCCAACGCATGTCCAACAGCCTCGGCCGTAGACCGGGATTGATCGCGCAACATCAGGGGAAGCAGGCGGAACGAATGAGGTAGGACACGCTGCAGGAATGGTAGTTCGATCTCCAAGGAATGCTCACTATCACACCGTATATGGGCGATGTCAAACCCTTCATTCTTGGCTAATTCGGCTTCAAGACGGTCAAGCAAGGCATGATCGACAACCACAGTGCCAAGTGGGGTGCCATAGGCGTCGTGGGCTGTAGTGATTACTTGGCTAGGGAGGGGATAGTGAAGGGGGGATACCACCGCGACGACTTCTGGAGTGGTCTCTTTTAAGCATTGAAATGCGTACGCTGCCACTTGACCGGAATATCGGTGCCCGGCGTGGGGAGCAATCACGCCAACCAGCTCGCCGGGGATCGGGATAACGTCACATTCCTGCAATTGACTATCAATGGACTGAGCTAGGCTTTCACGGTCACCTGGGTACCATGTGCCCGCGATTGGGGAAGGTCGGATGTCGAGCATTCTTGGCTAACCTACCTTTCTTACTTGGATTGTAGCATAGGAATCAGCTATCGGAAGTATTGGGTGAATGGGAACAGGAAACTACGACAACTAGGAGATCGATTGATTGACTGCACTGAAAAAAGCCCAAATGCGAGAAAGGGAACGATATATGTGTAGTGTGGGCTTTGCCCACACTACACATATATCCCCTTTTCCGACTGGCGGCTGCCTTTTTCAGTAGATTCATTAATAAATGCTTGACAAAAGAACATTTGTTCTGATATAATAGAACAATAGTTCCATTTCTGCTTATGTGAGGGAGGTATTCCATGGGTAGGTCGTTTTCACATCAACCGTATCTTGATTGGCAGGCGGATCGTATTGAGCAAGCCCTATCCTCGCTTGATCTCCCAGCGCGCGTCCAAGGTGGCCAAATAGGAAAACATTGGGTTCGTTATCGCCTTGCCCCAGTGTCCGGAACGAGAGCGGATCAGGTCACGCTCGCGGCTGAAGCGGTAGCGGATGCGATTGGGGTTGCCGGATTGCGTATCGCCGAGCAGCCCCTGGGTTTGGCGATTGACGTCCCCCTAGATCAAGGTGCTGAGCTGCGGTT
Source organism: Anaerolineae bacterium (assembly GCA_030605795.1). Classification (GTDB taxonomy): domain Bacteria; phylum Chloroflexota; class Anaerolineae; order Anaerolineales; family E44-bin32; genus DUEZ01. The sequence continues at coordinate 7,812 of JAUWHR010000051.1, forward strand.
GCTACCTTTGATGCATTCTTTGCCAGGGCTCTCGGTGTTGACTGCCGTAGTTGGGATGCTGACCACAGGGACCCCTCTCATCCTCAACTTGACTAAACGATCAACCTGGAACTTGCTTATTACCGCGCCCAGGGGTTACGGCAAATCCGAACTCATTCGCACGCTGATGATCTCGCTCGCGCTCACCAGCAGGCGGTCCCAATTACTTATGTTGGGAATTGACATTGGTGGACGCGAGTTGGCGGTGCTTGAGTCATTACCTCACGCTTTAAAGGACTTGGCAACCGAGCCAGGATATGCCGCCGAGCTGCTAATCTGGCTTGCGGAGGAAGTCGAAAGGCGGTTGTCTTCCGGTGTTGCCAGCCCACATGTGGTCCTGGTGGTCGATGATCTTGGATGGCTTGCTAGCCGACGGGAGGTGGAGGCTATCTCCGCACTGACCCGGATCGCTCGTCATGGGGTAGATGCAGGTGTGCATTTCCTTGCCGCTTCACAGACTGGCACACATTCAGCATTGCGTGGCTTACTTGATAGTCGTGGGTTGGTTGAGGTCGGTCCAATTGAAAATAGAAAAGACCTAGGGAAGGTGATGATCGGTAGATTCCAATTCGCGTCCGGCGTCGATATCGATGTCGCTGATGTCGCATGGTTGAGCCTGCATGACCTGGATACTGCCGCGAGGTTGGCGTGCCCCCACTGGCCGATTTAGAGGTCACTCGATGATCCGTCAGCTGTCCCGTGCATTGAGTGGTTTGGCGCTGTCTGTCCTGGTCATATACCTCATGTTGCATATCTTTGTCTGGCATCATGCGGAAATTTCCACCTTCCAGGCCCGAGTCGAGGCCTTGCTACTGGGTATCTCTGTGACCCTGCTGGCCACCTTGGTGGCGTCAATTGTCCGTCTCAAGCTGAAGCGAACACTTGAAACCACGCGAATTGAAGAACGGGTAATCCGATTCATTTCATTTGAGGGTGAAGTTGATGAATACATAGGCGATGTATCGGTGACTGCTTACACTCAGCGACCTGATGTGTCTAAGAGAGAGTATGTCCAGGTTGAAGTCTTGCCTGTGTTGGAACCGGTTGAGGAGGTAGTTTGATGAACGCCTTTGGGTTTGGGGAATTGGTGCGAATGGCGCCGTCGGCTCGAGGGATATTGCCCATCGAGTTCACCTGGCGTGGACGGAGGCATCGAGTGCAGAGGGTTGAAAGTTACCGCGTGGAGAATCGGCGCCGGCGGACTGGCGTAGTTCAGCGCAGGTTCTACCACCTGCGAACGGTGAGTGGGATGCGTTGCCTGCTCTCGCAAGATGTTGCTCGCGACATATGGCATTTGGAGCATGTGCTCGTCAGCCAGGGAGGTGAACGGTGAAGGTTGGAATGCTGTGGTTTGATGGTGATCTTAAGCTTGACCTGCGGGTGCGAATCGAGCGTGCGGCGATGTACTACCAAAACAAGTACGGACGGTCGCCCAACATGTGTGTCATCCATCCTGATACAGCGGGTGAAAACCCTCCGGGGCAAGTGACCGGGATGGAGGTAAGGACCAGCGGCTCAGTCCTGCTCAACCACTTCTGGCTTGGGATTGAGGACCAAGCGCAGGCTTTGCGCAGATCGATGAGGGTTGCTGCCCGAGGTTGTACACAGCCTTGATGGCGGGTAGATGGAACAGCAGGGTTAATTAGAAAGGGTAGCGATCAGATTATCTAGCTCAACCTCAACGTAAGCCTGACCGGTCTTGGTGGCCAGGTCTATCGTTAGGAGTTTGTGGTAGATGCGCTCCAGGTCGGCGAGCGAGAAATTGCGGGCCTGGGCGCTTACCTTGTCCACTACGAAAGGGTGTACCCGCAGGACTTGTTGGGTATTCAGACCGAGATCGAGTGCCTCACGCGCCTGTAGGAGTAACCGAAATTGCCTCACGATCATCGCGAACGCGTATTTTGGGTCTTTGTCCTCTAATAATCGTCGCAGTAGTTGGAGTGCTTCTTGACCTCTGCGTTGACCTAGAGCATCAACCATTGCGAAGACATCACTTTGGCCATGAAAAGGGGTAAGACGTTCGACATCGTTGGTCTCAATAGGGCGCTTGCGATCAACATAGTCGAGAAGCTTAGTGAGTTCTTGGTTTGCGAGATAGAGATCCTCTGCGACCAATTCAGCTAATAGATGAGCGGCGGTAGGTTCTATCTCTCCGCCAAGGGACTTACAACGTTTCATCAGCCAATGTAGAAAAGCACTACTTTTAGGGCTAGAACACTTTCGGATATATGCCTTGTTAGGATTCGCCTCCGCCCATTGGTAGAAGGGCGAGCGTTTCTTAAAGTTATCCTCTTTCTTACTGCTCTGGAGTTCAGCGTACTCGATAAGGACCACCGCAGTGCTCTCGGGTAGGTCATTTAGCAGCCTAAAGAAACGCTCCTTTCGTTTACCGTCCCAAGATTTGTCCTGTGACAGCCGTTCTACGTTATCCACGACAACTAGGCGGCGATGAGCGAGGAATGGCATGGCTGCACAGGCTTCTTCCAGCGCTCCCAGATTCAGACCCACGGCAGAGAATCGCTGGGTGTTCATATCAGCCGTGGTGGGGTCTCCTAGCTTCTCACGTAGCTGGTTGATAACCTCGGCGATGGCAAATTCATCGTCGCCGTAAAATAAATAAACGGTATAAGCGGGGCGATCCATATTAGTTTCTAGTCAGCACGCGATGGATCTTTACCCGATCGCTGCGGAGGGAATGGACCGATAAAACCTCCAGCGGTCCTGGGTCAGGCTGAGTGGTCAGGTGTTGCTGGGCAGCTCTACCAAGTGGTTGGGAGATGATCAAAGCGAGTGTTGAAACCGCGATGGCTAGTGGTAGGCGCTCCAGGCGCTCGCGCCAACTCTCGTCTTTGCTCCCGAACAAGGAGAAGAAGGAAGCCATGCCAGTTAATATTCCACTGGTAACAAGGTTGGTACCGCAATTGGGGTGGATAGCCAGGGAGTGCTCGCCGCCCCGCAGCCGCGCTAGCCCCTCGTCGACAGCCTGTCGCAACGCTTCCGTAGGTACCTGGCCATATAGATAGAAACCCTGGCGATCCGATCTGCCAATGAGGGTGGTATTAGGGAAGCGCTCGCTAAGCACGTTGATCGTGGCGTGCTCGAGACCGTGATTGCGACGGATTCGAGAAAGGGCGTGAAGACTCAAGCGCTGCTGGAAAAAATAGGACATCCTGCTCCTCGGGCTTGGTGTGGATTGATTATACCCTGATGATGGGAAGTCGCTATGATGTGCTCGACCGCGTCACGCTGAGCGAACTGGCAACGTATCAAGCGGAAGTAGAGGCTGGAATATCCCACCACTGGCGCAAGGATAAGGTCACTATAGACCAGGAACGGATCAATGTGAAAAGCAGCCGAAGGTTGGGACATGATCCAGAATTACCTGTCCATGGAATTACCCAACAAGATTTGCGTTATTTGCGAGAATTATTATGGTTGTCATTCTGAGCGCAGCGAAGAATCTCGCCTACAAGTAGCCGGGAGACTCTTCGCTCCGCAAGCACCGCTCAGAGTGACATATTCCGTTCGGTTGCGGCTGGAGGCCGCGCTATGTATGGATGTTCGCAGAGGAAAACCGCGCCGACCTTGTGTTTGAGCAGGGGGATGGGCTAGAATCGGGGCATGGCTTGGGATATGATCGGTCACCAATGGGCTATTAATTTACTTTCCCAGCAATTAGCGAACAGGAAGGTGCGGCACGCTTATCTCTTCACTGGTCCAGATGCGGTTGGAAAGCGTACCTTGGCGTTGCGTTTTGCGCAGGCGCTGAACTGCGAGGCACCGCCAGCCCCCGGAGAAACCTGTGGAGAATGCCGTGCCTGCAGAATGATCCCAACGATGAAGTATCCCGATTTGCATGTTGTCGAGGTTGGTAAGCTCGACAGTAAGCTGGAGATCAAATCGGATCTTCATATTGTAAAGGGCAAATATAGAGACGGTACTCAGGATATAAACCGGGTAAGTAGTAAGGTGAAAGTAAAGCAAATCCGCCTCTTGCAGCGTAAGCTGGCACTAGCGCCGTATGAGGGCCGCTGGCGGGTAGCGTTGTTGCTGCGCTTCTGGGAGGCTAGTAGCAATGCTGCTAATGCGCTACTGAAAACGCTCGAGGAGCCAGCCCCACAGGTAGTGCTGTTGCTTACCGCCCGATCAGCGGAGTCACTATTTCCCACCATCGTCTCGCGTTGTGAGGTGATTCCATTACGAGCCCTTGCCCGGGCTGAACTAGAGGCGGGGTTGGTAGCCAGGGGAATATCAGATGATAGAGCCAACTTATTGTCCGGGTTGGCTGCCGGTCGGCCGGGATGGGCGCTCCAATTGGCAAAGGACCCAGAGCAGCTGGAGCGACGAGCAGCGCTCCTTGAGGACCTATTTTCACTTTTAGGAAAGAACCGAGGCGAACGTTTTAACTACGCGGCTATGTTTAAACCATCAAAGAGAAAAAGTCTACATAAGGTACGAGAGCGAGCGGTTGAGACGTTAGAGACCTGGCTCAGCTTGTGGCGCGATGTCATGATCATCGTCTTTGGTGCGAGAGCTTCGGGGCAAAACCCGGACCGGAGATCAGACATGGAGCGTTTGGCTTCTGACATTGATCCAGTGCAGGTCGTTAACGCCGTTCAGGCGACGAGGCGTACGTTGCAGGCGATACATCAATACTCCAACGTTCAACTAGCGATGGAGACGCTTATGCTTGATCTGCCGAGATTATCAAATAGATAAGAAATAGCTGGGTCCGGTAAGGACTCCATTATAAGTCGAGCGGCCGCTGGAATAATACGGACGCGAATTCATGAATCTCGACCTCTTTATAGGCTTAAGTTGTATCCGGTTCTTATGAGGAGATTTAACGGGGCTCAACTACCAATCGGATGGCAGTGCGTTCTTTGCCGTCAATTTCTACCGTGGTGAACTCAGGAATACATACAATGTCCAGGCCGTCCTCCTGCAAGTAACCGCGAGCGATGGCGACAGCTTTAATGGCTTGATTGACCGCGCCAGCGCCAATTGCCTGGACATCTGCACGGTGATGCTCACGTACAACGCCAGCGATTGCGCCGGCAACGGACGAGGTGCGCGACTGGGATGAAACCTTGATGATGGTCATCGGGCCTTCTCCCTTGGCGGTGGAAACGTGGTCGCCCGATTCAGTACTGATATGCACAAGCATTGTACAGGATTCAAATGGGTGAAGCAAGCAATATAGCTTAAAGAGGGTGGTTGTTGACGTAAGCAACTTCCGCCGCCTCGAAGACAACCTCTTCTTTACCGGCAAGCTTCTCCTGGATTTTAGAGACGATCAGGTCTAAGTGGCTGTTGTGGGCGACATAGTCAAGATCGTCGGATGGAATGGTCAGAACGGGGCAGAGGGTGAAATTCTCAATCCAAGATTCGTAGAGGATGTTTAGGCGATCCAGATAATCTTGTTGGATCTGCTGCTCGTAATCGCGGCCTCGTTGTGAAATGCGCTGAATAAGCGTCTTGACTGAGGCGCGCAGGTAGATGACCAGATCAGGTGGGGGTAGAAACTGAGTGAGTACCTGGTAGAGCTCACGATAGGTCTGGTAATCCCGCTCATCCATTTGTTTTTGCAGGTGCAGGTTATAAGCGAAAATCTCAGCATCTTCGTATACGCTGCGGTCCTGGATGGCAGAGGTGGGATGGTCCAACAACTGGTGGTGGGACCTTAGCCGACGGGTGAGGAAAAAGATCTGAGACTGGAATGACCAAGCGTGCATATCGTTATAGAAGTCTGCCAGGTAAGGGTTTTCACCTACTGGTTCGTAGAAGGGTTCCCAGCCCAGTCGCTCGGACAGCAGTTCGACCAGGGTCGATTTTCCCACACCTATATTACCTGAAACGGCGACGAACTTTTTCATGGCAATGCACTCCAACGTGACCTCAGGCGACGCTTAGCTTGGCCCTTGCATCAACGAGATCCTGCATGTGATCTATGTTTTGTTCCAACTTGTCGGCCCGCGCAGTGGCTGCCACCAGCGAAAGTCTCGTGATCAGCTGTTCCAACCAACATTGGCTGGATACGGGCAACAGATCGGATGATGTACCCGGAGATTACATCCCCAACCGTGGCGCGATGATCGGCTGCGCGCCAAGCCAAATAGACCAGTTTCTCTTTGGTGATCATGACGACTGCGAACTTTCCTCTAGTGGTAGTTCGGGTTGGAAGGGCGGGATACCAAGTGCGGCTCGGATGCGGTTGGTGATGTGAGCTAAGTGCGATTTGTTAGCGACGAAGTCGAGCGGGTTGGTATCGATAGATAGTACCGGGCAGGCCGTATGGTCGCTGAAGAACGTCTCATACGCCTGATTGAGATCGTTCATATAAGAGCGCTCCATAAGCCGTTCGTAAGACCTATCACGCATCGCAATTCGTTGCATGGCGATGTCGGTTTCCACCTTCAAATAGACAATTAAATCAGGGGTAGGAATACGTTCGGCTAGCGCCTGGTGAACGAGAGTGTAGGTGTCCAACTCATCGCCCTCAAGGTTTAGGTGTGCAAAAATAGCATCTTTTGCAAAGGTGTAATCAGCGATTAAATTACTCTTTACCAGAATCTTTGGCACAACATCATGTTGTTGGTGATAGCGGCTTAGTAGAAAGAATATCTGGGTCTGGAAGGCGTAGCGTTTACGGTCGGTATAGAAGTTGGAGAGGAATGGGTTCTCCTCGAAGACCTCGAGGAGCAACTCAGCGTCGAAGATCGGTTGAAGCAAACGAGCAAGGGAGGTTTTACCTACGCCGATAACACCCTCGATGGCAAGGTACATGGCTAAATCCGGTTGATTTGAGATAGTTTTTTATCTGAGGGTAAGGATACTCGTGAAGGTAATTGGGCGCAACTGGTAGGAGCTAGACAAGCGGCAATCGTTATCGCTGGTCAACGCGCTCAGCCAGTTCACGAATCGGGCGCAATTGGGAGACAGGAAGCATGCGGTTGTCATTGCGAGTGCGCAAACCTAGGCGTGTCCGGCTTCCTGCGGGTAAGAAGCGGGCGCGACATTGGAAAGCGCGCTTGGTGCACCAGCCGGCGAGGATGACTTCCAGTCCGTAGATCCAGATGTTGGCCCAGCTAAGGGGGCCAACCGACCAAGTGCGACTGAGTGTCGGGCTGTGGACATTGATGTTACAAACCACAGGACGGGTCGAGTGGATATAGAGTAGCGAAGCCAGGTTGATGGGTAGTTCAGTCTGCTGACCAGGGAGGAGGGTAAGACGCTCGAAGATAAGACGACGGTCGGCGAGTTGACCGCCCAATTCAATGTCGATCGATTGGAGGTCATTGCTCCTCAATACCAGTTGACCGAGTGAGCGTTTAGGTTGTATCTGTCTCCAGGCACGGCCGGGAGGGATGGCAATTAAAAACAACGGCTGAGCGGCAGCTAATGCACGTTGCAGGTCGGCTTGCGTGCGTGTCTCGAGGCCGGCGATAAACACAAAGACATAAGGATCGCCGGCGCTTAGGAAGTCTGAGGCGAGTTGATCGACTGGGATGAGCGCTTCAATTTGGAGCAGCCAGGAGGGATCTTGGCGCAGCCGGCGGATCTGTTGGCGGGAGGTGATGAGGGTCGATCTAACATCGAGGAGGCGACCGCCGACGGTGAGGGTGTAGTGATTGGGCCTGGTGAAAGGCGTGGCTTGGATCAACCCGTAGGGGACATCCTCTGACTCAAGCCAACGGCGAAATGCGAGTTCAGCGGCCACGGCGGCAACGCTTCGACGGACACTATAAGCGGAGAAACGAAGGTTGCGAGATTGGCTGTAGTGCATTGAACGGCAAGCATAGGTGACGCCGGCTGAGGTGAGGCTATCGTCATAAGGGAGACGAATCAGGTCCTGCGGGTTGAGGCTCATCGGCCTTCTTCGGGTAGGATTTCAAAGATAATGATACTGGATAAATCAAAAAAAGCTCATATTTGCGTAGGGTAAAACAATTAGAAACCGGGTAATAGTTACTGCGATAGTTTCTAATTGAAAGGTGTTTGAAAGGATTCTGCATTAAATAACTGCGTTATTATGTTCCCAGAGGTAACGGTCGAAACCGCTTTTATCTATTGGTAACATTTACTTGGTGGTTGCGTCTGATTCCGCACTGACGGCGGGGATGGACAAAGTTGAACAGCAAATAAAATATACATTACGATGTTCCCTCGAATGCATCCTGCGCGAAACGGCAAAAACTTTATTGCAATGCATAGGAGGTTCTACATGATCCGTGGAATATTCAAACTGACGACGATTATGATTGCTCTCTTCTTGTTTATGGGCGCTGCAGGCTGTAATTTCCCTATTGAGTATGATGAAGGGACTTATGAAACAGATATATTCGAGACCTCGCAGGAAGATAACACCTGCTCAGGCGAGCCGCAAAATGAAAAGTGCTATGACAGTGCGTATGACATGGATGCTGACTGCTACATGACGGATATGGCCGCCGATTCGGTCTGCGGGTATACACTGAAGAACGATTACAGCCAGGAGGAGTTTGAAAAGTGGCTGGCGGAGTACCCGTGGGATTGCGACGACACCAATCCTGAAATATGGGCAAACTGTCTAGTACCGTATTTGGGCGAGTCGGGGCAGGGCTGCGAGGCGCTGTTCCAGCAGGTGCATGCCGAAGGATACGACACATTCATACCGTTTGGGGCAAGTTTCGATTTAGATCAAGGAGCAATTTTAGGAGGGGTAGACCCGGCCAGCGACTTCACCGTCCATTCCGGGCCTGATGGCGAAGGAAGCGTGATAGAGTTCATCCCTGCTCCCCCGGCAACCTTTGCTTTTATGGGAGTATTTCCTTTCCAGCCCACATTAAACCAATGCGAAAGTTCAAGCACATTAAGCAGCAGCAGCCTGGTTATAGCTATCCTCGATTACTACGTGCCTTATAAAACCAACCAGGGTCGTTACGGCTATGTTTACTTCAAGGATTATGATGCAGTCAGTGGTATCACAATTGACTGGCGTACATTCAAAGCTGCCCAATGCTACGACAGCGCCTATGATATGGATGGCGATTGCTGCATGGACATCATGGCGTCCGATTCCGTCTGCGGTTATGAGATCAAAGATAAGTATAGTCAGGAAATATTTGACCTTTGGTTGGAGACGAACACCTGGGACTGCGACGATGGTGACCCGGAGGTCTGCGTATGCGCGGCCGGGTGTGAAGAACAGGTCTTCAATGAAAAGTGCTACGATTCCGCCTACGATATGGACGGCGACTGCTACATGACGGATATGGCCGCCGATTCGGTCTGCGGGTATACGCTGAAGAACGATTACAGCCAGGAGGAGTTTGAAAAGTGGCTGGCGGAATACCCGTGGGACTGCGATGACAGCGATCCCGACATATGGGCGGATTGCCCGGCTTCAGATGATGTGTTAATCTCGGAGCCGACTCCCACAAAAACAATAGAGTTTAGACCTACTGCTACAGAACCACCGCTAACCAGGCCCACACCTACAGAAACACCAACAATGGCCAGGCCTACGCAGGAGCTAAGACCGACGCTAACTCCTTAGGGGGGGGTAGCGATATCGCTAACGCTGATATTTGTGCTGTCTTCAATCGATTTATTATGACGTGAGTCTCATTATCTTTGACATCCTACAGACCGGGTTCATATCGGAACTGAAGGCAGTAGTGGTGGAAGGTGTTGCTTACCCAGGCGTTACCCATGCCGTATGGCGCCAGGCGAACGTTGTTTTGACACCAGATTCGCTCATCTTTTAGGGTGTAAAAATCCCCAAGCCGCCTCGCCAGGTCCCAGGCCAGTGGATAGATGCGACCGCCCTTTTTTATATTCTTGACAATGATCGTCAGGTAGGATCGAGGCCGGATATACGGCCTAAGTCCGGCGTAGATCGCCACCAGACGATCGAGGAACTTGTCGTAATCGGAGATGTTTCCCAGATCAGCCGGGTCGTCGGAGTAAATCGTGTCTAATTCTTGTGCGGTACGACGCCGACGTTGGGTCATGGCGCCGCGGGAGTGTAGCATATCCCAATAGGGTGGTGAGGTAAAAACGTAGTCGACCATCGGTAGGTCGAAGTCGTCCAGTTGGGCGGCATCGCCGGTTATCACCTCCGCTCTAAACCCCTCGGCAACTTGGCCCAGGATGGTCTGTTCCTCTTCGACCAATTTGCGTGCAATCTCGGAGTATGTGTGGTTAAGTTCGATCCCGATGCCATGACGTCCGGCTCGTAAGCAGGCGATCAGGGTCGAGCCGGTGCCTACCATCGGGTCAAGCACGATCTGCTCATGTTTGGTGAAGAATTGGATGAATTCCTGCGCCAGGGTTTCGGGAAATTTCGCTGGGTGGCGTAAGACCTGCTTACGTCGGGGCGGCGGGTTATGCACGAACCAAGATTTCTGGAACTTGAGCCATTCCTTGGGGCTTAGGTCATTTAGGCGATTGACGAAAGGGCGTTTTTTTGACATTGGACTCCTAGGGGGATGTAGAGGGTTTTACCGTGGGAGTAATCGTCGGCGTGGGGAGCAGGTAGTGTACGGTTAGGTCATTAAAAGATACCGTAGTTTGCCCTCCGCGTCTCGAGCGCACGAAAAGGGCAAAACCACCGGTTTGTAGCGCGCTATCACGAGCGGAGAAAACCTCCATATCATTAATATAGAAGCGAAAATTGTTACCGCTGGCCCAAACGCTAATCCGGTTATCGACCAATATCCCGGGGAAGATTGCGTAGGTCTGGGTGATTGGAACGAGGGCTATTTCGCCCCCTTCAAGCACCCGTGAAACTCGGGCAGCCCCATCGCAGGTTAGCGCAAATCGGTAGTGTTCGCTTAATGAATTAATCCGATACATCACCCCAAACTCATCGCTGCCGCTACACAATTCACTCCGAACGCTTACTTTGAGAAAGAAATCGGACGTGGCTGGCGCTGGGCTGCGCAGGAAGTAAAAGGCGTTTGGCTGACGGACGGCCAGGCTGAGTCGTCCATTGACCAAGCTGGAGCCTCCGAGTTCAGATTGGCCCACCTCCCAGCCGAGGTTTCGATTGAAGTCATCCTGGTAGAGCACTGCACCGAGTCCAGATTGAAGGTCAGGCGTCGCAGTGGAGCCGGGTTCGGGAGTAAAGGTAGCTGTGAGGGCCATGGTGGGGAAGATGAAGGTGGGCGTGGGAGTCGGTGTTGATAGGGTAGGAGTAGGCGTGGGTGTAGGGCCGGCATTCAAGCAACCGTTGAGAGTAAGGGCAACTATGGGGAGCCATACTGCTGCCATCACCAAACTACGACGAGGTCGATGGCGGGGGCGTGACTTCAGGGGAGTGAGGTGATGATGTTGCATGTCAGTTCTTCTGTAAAATAAAGTGGCGTCCTTCGACTTCACTCCGCTTTGCTCCATTCCGCTCAGGATGCATTTCGACTGCACTCGCTGCTTACGCAGCTCCTTCCGCTCAGGATGCCCTTCGACGCGGCCGAAGGTCTTAAGCATGCTGAAAGGCTAGCCACTTCGTGGCTTGCGGAGCCTGTCCTGAGTAAAATCGAAGGGCTCGGGACCTTCCGCTCCGTCGAAGGGTTCAGGATGCGGGTTTTATTAAGTCACCTGAGACGAAACTATCTTTTAGTATGTAACAATACATTAGCTTGAGGATACAACGTTTTTAAATAAATCGGGAGGGCATAGTTATTAGTGGATGCTCCTTAGGGGATCATCTACCACAGAGCGGTGGTATCGCATGGACCTCTCGAAGTGATGTATTTACATAGATCGTTCAGGGTGGGAGGTACCATAAGTGGAAGTCGTCGAAGTAGGTTGTCAGGCCAGGCGTGTTCGCCGCGCTGGCGAACAGACCAAAAGTGCCAGAGGAAAAGCCGACATCTTCGACCTGCCCCAAGACTTCCCCATTTGCTAAGGCATAGAGTTCACCCCCGTCGGCCAGGAATCCCATGCGATTCTCCATATTGGGGCCGGCTAAGATAGCCTCTGAGGGTGTCCAGTTGAGCAGCACCTGCACGGAACCCTCAATGAATTTGCGGATGCGATAGGCCCCATCACAGGAAAATTCAAGCGTGTGACCATTGTTAAGTTGGTCTCCGCTAACCCGCGCCGCGATGCCATAGCCGTCACGCCCTGAGCAGTCACCGATCTCGGCGGTGACCTCGATGTAGAAATTACCCACATCCAGCAGGGTGGTGCTCCAGGTGATGTAGTGGTCGGTCAGATGGTCGGTGGTACGGTGGCGCCCGTCTTCCCACACGTTGGTGGCTCCGTCTGAGCTGGGCTCCCCCCACTTGTAGCGGATGCTGAAGTCGTCCTTGAAATCCGGAGCGGACAAGTTGAGACCGATGCGTGGGTCGCCTGGAGCTAACTCGGGAAGCGTGGCCGATGGGATGGGTCCAGGCGTTGCCGTGTCGGTTGGGGTGGGAGAAGGGGTGATGATTGGTGTGGCGGTTGGCGGTGATGTTGGGCTGGATTGTAGGGTTGGTGCGGCGGTCAGGGTGGCCGCCACCATAGTCGCAACAAGATCAGGTGGCGGCTCCCCGGCCGATCGATTACAAGCAGATAGCGCCAAACCCGCCATGAGTACGAAGCGTGTGGGCAGGATGGATCTCATGGGATTGGGATGTATGGGATGCGCCAGTATGCGAAGTCGTCGAAGGTGGCAGTCAGGTCGAAGGTTAGTGAGGCGCGTACGTAGACTGCAAAGAAGCCGAAGTTGAAGGGGTAATCCGAGTCGTAATGCTCGCCAACCTGATAGCCATTGACAAAGAGTACAAAGCGACCTTGGTAACCCCATAAGCCTAGTCTATTGGACACACCCGGACCGGTTTTAATCGCCGCGTTGAGTGTCCAATCTTCCAATTCCTCGGCAGACTTGGGGGCTCTGTGACGACGGAAGCGCCATGAGCCGTCACATGCTACCTCGAGAGCATAGCCGCTGGGTGCCCTGTCCTCCTGGGCGCGGATGATGAAACCAACCGAGTCCTTGCCGATGCAGTCACCGTTTGTGATAGTAACTTCAGCGTACACGTTGTCGGATCGGCGGTTGGTATACGACCAATGGACATAGCGTTCATCGGGTTGGTGGTCTATACCAAACAATTGACCCTCCTCAAAGCGATAGGTTGCATTCTCGCTCTGGTAATCAAACCACGCTTCCGTATCCTCGAAATAATCGAAATGGTCAGGGTTGGACAGGTCGAGGATAGCCCGCACGTCATCCTCCGAGGCAACATGGAATGGTGTAGGTGTTGGAGGCAGTTCGAGGCGCCGAGGGGTTGGAGTGACATCTGGTCCAGCAGCCGGTTGCTCAGTCGGTTCTTCTGTCGGTTGCAGAGCTTGTGCTTCTTCCACCGGTACGGGGGTTGCAGCGCCCGGCAGGGTACCCGTGGTGGGCTTCATTGCTAGCGAAGTGATCGCTATATATGCAACCGTGATAACCAGGAGAAATGAAACGACGATCAGGATGATGCGCTCAGTGCTGAGCTTAATGCCTTCTTCGTTGCTCATCGCGTTCCCTCCTTTCAGGGTGTGAGCATGACCTTGCCGGAGCTACCGGAGGACATGATCTCAAAGGCTTTATCGAATTCTACAAGTTTAAATCGATGGGTTACTAAAGGCGAAAGGTCAACGGCTCCGGAGCGGATTAACCCACGCGCTTGGTACCAGGTTTGCCAAAGCTTGCGGCCGCTGATGCCGAGTACGCGAGCAGCCTTGAAGACGATGTGGTGGTTCCACTCGAAGGTGAAGGGACCGGGAGCTACTCCCAAAAGGGCGGCATCCCCGCCAGGCTTGAGCAGGGAGAATCCCTGATCGATGGCGGAGGGTGCGCCTGACATCTCGAGCAAGACATCAACCCCCTCGCCGTCGGTCGCCTCCAACACTCGCTCGATGACCGGATCTTTGGTGGCGTGCAAAGCGAGGTCGGCGCCCATCCGGTGGGCGAACTCGATGCGGTAAGGGCTGATGTCGGTGGCGTAAATAGCCCGAGCCCCGATGGCGCGGGCAACGGCGATGGTCATCAGACCAACCGGGCCACAGCCGGTCACCAAGACCTTCTTGGCGCGTAAATCAACTGCAAAAGCAGTATGGACGGCGTTACCAAAATTTTCCTGCAACACAGCAATCTCGAGTGGGAGATCGGGAGGGTTGGGCCAGGCATTCTGCGCGTGGATGGCGATGTATTCGGCGAAGCCGCCGTCGCGGTCTACACCTATGAGACGTGTATTCTCGCAGATGTGCCCCAGCCCAGTACGGCAAAAGGCGCAGGTATTGCAGATCACATGCGATTCTAGGGAGACGAATTCACCAATCTCCGGAGAGGGAACCATGGCACCGCGATCAACCACCAGGCCACAAATCTCGTGGCCGACGACAATCGGTGGCTTCACCCGGCTAGCCGCCCAATCATCCCAGTTGTATATATGCAGGTCAGTGCCGCAGATCGATGCCGCCTGCACCTCAATCAAAACCTCATCCGCCTCGACCGAGGGAATCGGAACCTGGCGTACTTCCAGGCCAGGGCACTTATCAGGCTTGACGATGGCCATCATCATTTCTGGCATGTTGGGCACCTATCCTATCGTTTCGGTGCGAAATGTTATCCAAAATTTGTCACCATGGCTACATATGTATAGAAAAGCATGAGCGGCTCAGCTACAAGAAGTATGTCAAACCGCTCGAATCAGTGACGTTTGCAGTATATCACGAAGCGTCTGGACGGCTAATAAATGGTCATAATCCATTGGCATAAATACTCTAGTACTTGAGTACTTGTCCATCCAGTAGGAGGGACAATGATGAATTGGTCCCGACTGCAGACGACTTGGGCTTTGGCATGGTGACATGGAACCCGTTAGACTTGGGATTGCTCAGCAGTCAGTTCTGTGAGAGTTTGCCTAAGGGAGCCCGACTAACGCTCGATCGCGATACTTGGCTGAGTGGGATACTCACCGAGGGGAGTATCAAGATAGTGTATCGACTGAACCTAATAGCAGGTGGTTCATTCGGTTGGTTAATACTGGGAAAATGGTAGAGGTCTTGGCTGGCGGGCCTCGAAGCAGGCTAAATTGCTATAACCAACCGATTTAATCGCATCTATCGCCTGCTCAAGGCCGAAACCGACGTGTTCGGGTAGGTGAGCGTCAGAGCCTAAGGTCACCCAACGACCACCCTCTTCGCGAAACCATCTCAGGACAACTTCTGCCGGCGCAGCCTGGCTTACCGGGCGACGGAGAGTAACGGTATTGATCTCCAAGGCAAGCCCTCTCTCGGCGCATATTCTCAAAATAGTCCTTATTTCATCTTCGAATGAGTGGGGATCGTATGAGCCATATGTATCAAATCCATATCGTTTGATGATGTCTATATGTGCCAGGATGTCAAAGTCGGCTTCGGCTACCATTTTAGCCATTTCTCGAAAATAATCTTTGTAACCACGTTCTTCCGGTTGTTTGAAATAGAGAGGATCAAAAATATTCATCGAGCCGACCCAATGAAGTGAACCCAGGCTGTAGTCCCATGGATAATTGTCGAGCAACACATGTACCGCATCTTGAAAGCGGTGTGGCTCTCCTAGTTCGATGCCAGCCCGGATGGTGAGCAGGTCCTGGAAGTTATCCCGACAATGCTGCAACGCTTCCCACCATGCGTCCGCTTGGAAAAAGTCGTAACTTTGGTCCTCGGGCATCAAGTCGAAGTGATCGCTGAATCCGATTTCTGGGATGCCACGTTCAAGCGCAGCCTGACACATCTCAGTCATGGTCGCTTGGCTGTCGCAGGAGAAAAGGGTGTGAATGTGGTAATCGTGTGGAATCATGTGTATCTCTGGTGTGCTATATCAGCGCTCGTCGGAGTCGGCATAGGACTTGCACTCATTATAGCCCGATCGATGTAAGCGAGTAGAATCAATATATGCCTGTTCCTACGGATATCATCCGATCACGTCGCCGTCGAGCTCGGGGAGTTGGCGCGCCCGGGGTCGAAGGAGCCATTATCAGCTTGATCGCGTTGGTGATCCTACTGGTTGGTGCAGTGGGGATGGCAGTTGCTCTGGCGTATGCCGATCTTACTGGTGGACTGCCGCCGGTTCAGGAGATCGAATATGCTTTCGGGCTAGTGGGGAGTGAATCCTTTCAGCCGGTGCGTATATACGACCGCAGCGGTGAAGTTCTACTCTTAGAGGTCATTCATCCCGCCGCTTCCGATCGGCGGTGGCTGCGCATAGATCCACTCGCTGCAGATGTACTTCCACACCATGTGATCCAGGGTACAATCGCCGCCCTGGACGCGACTTTCTGGACCAACCCTGGATACGACGCTGGCGCATTGCTCCAGGACTTGATGGCAGCTTTGTTACGTCAACCAATCGACACCCTGGAGCGAACGATCGGTCAACGTCTAGTGGAGACCCACATTCTTCCTTTGGGGGATAGCGATCTCTCGCCTCTGGCGCGTAACCTGCGTAGCGCCTTGATGTCAGCTGAGCTGACGCGGCAATATCCCCAGCAACAAATCCTGGAGTGGTACTTGAATAGCGCTTACTATGGCAACTTTGCATATGGCATCGACGCGGCTGCGCTGGTCTACTTTGGCAAACACGCCACTGACCTGACGTTAGCCGAGGGCGCCATATTGGTTGGTGTTCCACTGCAACCGGCGTCGAACCCGATTGATGACCCGAAGCAAGCTCGGGAGAGGCAAGCCCAAGTACTAGAAGCGATGGTGAGCGAGGGAATGATCCGCCAGGCGGAGGCAGACTATGCATTGGATCAATCGCTTGCGGTCCAGCCGGCAGGGGGAGAGATGACGTCTCACGCTTCGGAGTTTGGCATCTTCGCATGGGCTCGTTTAAGTGAGATATTGCAGCCGGCTGCCCTCCACCGGAGTGGGTTGCGAGTAGTCACAAGCCTGGACAACGATCTTCAGTTACAAGCCACGTGCGCGGTGCGAACCCACATGCGGCGTATGGGGGGTGGTGAAGTGGGGGCTGTCGAGCCGGCGGCTGACGGATCCGCCTGTATTGCTGCCGGACTTCTGCCTCCGCTACGGCCCAGCGATATCGGTGTGGACCACAACCTGTCTGAAGTTGCGGTTGTGATTCTCGATCCGGTCTCAGGGCAGATCCTTAGTCTGGTGGGACCGGCTGATGTCTCACGACCGGCGGGATCAGGTTTCATGCCTTTCATTTACCTCACAGCCTTTGCCCGGGGGTACTCTCCAGGGACGATGGTGCTCGATATACCATATTATGAAGCGTATCTTGACGATGAATCCTGGGTTGTTCCACCGAACGACGATGGACACTACCATGGACCGGTCCGCATGAGAACGGGTTTGGCTAATTCATACAACGCCGCGGCTGCCTGGAGCTTGAATCTAGTGGGTGTGGAGAACGTTCTACGCACGGTGCGCTCGATGGGGGTGTCTACACTGAATGAAGTGGAGGTCGATTACGGCGCAATGCTGGCCTCGGGGGGAGCGGAAGTTACCCTTCTCGACATGGCTTTCGCCAATGGGGTGATCGCCAACCAGGGGCGGATGAATGGCGTGGCCGTTCGCATTGAGCAGGGTTCGTCAGGCTTCCGTTCACTTGACCCTGTAGCTATATTGCATGTGGAGGATGCTGACGGTAAGGTTGTGTATGTCTTTGCCCAGGAAGAGCGAGCGGTGCTCAGTAGCAAACTTGCCTTCTTGATGGCTGATGTCTTGAGTGATGAGGCAGCGCGCTGGCCGGCTTTTGGCCAGTCTAATCCGTTAGAAATTGGTCGACCGGCCGCTGCCAAGACCGGCACTACTGCCGACATGGCTGACAACTGGACACTCGGCTTCACGCCGTCGCGGGTTGTCGGCGTGTGGGTTGGTAATCTGGATGGAAGCGCGATTCAGGGAGTTCATGCCTTGAACGGTGCGGCGCCGATATGGCATGCCATAATACGCTACACTACCCGAGATCATCCCCGAGAAGGTTGGGAGATCCCGCTTGGAATCAGCACGATTGAAGTGTGCGACCCTTCCGGGTTGCTGCCGACCCTGTATTGCCCCAATGTGGTACGTGAGGTATTCATCCACGGGACCGAGCCCACCCATTATGACAACCTCTATCAACCGTTTCTAATCAATAGGGAGACGGATAAGTTGGCCACCCTGAGCACGCCGTTGGATCTTGTCGAGGAGAGGGTGTACCTGATCCCCCCGTCTGAAGCTGTCGAGTGGGCACGCCAAGCAGGTATCGAACAACCGCCGCAGGAGTACGATACGCTCTACGAGCAAACTGCGTTTGATCCACAGGTCAATATCAGTTCACCTATAACTTTCGACATCCTGCGTGGTGAGGTGGTTGTTCGCGGAGACGCCAGATCAGAGTCGTTCCGATATTATCGGCTGCAATATGGACAGGGGTTAAACCCCGTCCGTTGGGTCCAGATTGGTGAGGATGAGACCACGTCAGTCACAAAGGGGATTCTTGGTAGATGGGATACCGAAGGGCTAAGCGGCCTGTATACGTTACAGTTGGTGGTGGTGAAAACGGATGGACGAATTGCTACGGCCGCGACCCACATGACGGTTGATAACCAGCCGCCGAGGATCCAGCTTCTCTCACCTGAGCCTGGGGCGGAATTCACTTGGCCGGATGATCGGGAAGTGGTCATCGAGGTGGAGGTCTCGGATGAGATATCGTTGGCGAAAGTGATTTTCTACCTCGACAATCGGCCCATCGACACTGTCACATCTCCTCCTTACTCTACCCGCTGGAGCGTAGGTCAGGCAGGTGAGCATGAGGTCTATGTTCGAGCCTACGACATCGCCGGGAATATGGCGGAGAGTGAGCGGGTGGAGATAAATATCCTGCGCTAGGCTTGACGAGCATAATTGTGCGATTCTTGCTAGGCCGAATCCCGGCACATCCCGCACCTCAACATATCCGTGCATGTGAGACGCCAACATTCTCATAATTCCATTCGGTGTGTTATTAGTTGTTTGAGGACATAATATTTTCATTGAAACGGATACTAGGGAGAAATATAGCGTGGGGAAAAGACCAGAGTTGTCCCAATTGACAAAGCGCTGTTCATATCAGATAATGTGAATTAAATGCCTATTATCTGATATTAATAGTACCAGTGATGAAACGAGACTTGCTGAAGACCTTCGAACACATCCCGTATTTTACAATTGTTGGTTTCAAACAAGTGATCAACGCGGACGAATCCGAGAACCAGCGCGTTCGAGAGATGTTATCGCGCTGGATGAAAAAGGGTCATATTATTCAGCTCAAAAGAGGTGTATACATGACCCGTCGGTTTTATGAAATCCATCGAAATGACGCCTCATTTGCTCCCGCAGTAAGTGCAATACTCTTGCCTCAATCTTACGTCTCCCTGGAATATATACTCCAGCGTTCGGGTGTGCTTACAGAAGTAACTTATCCCATCACCGCTATCACCATAAAGAACAAAAAAAAGGCGGAAAATATTATCGGTACTTTTATGTATCGTCATATTCGGCGGCTACTGTACGAAGGCTTTAGACAGCTTGACTACTATGGTGTGGCTTATGGTGAGGCATCGGTTGTTAAGGCGTTATTTGATTTTTTATATCTGCGCCCTCTCCCGCGCAGCGTTCGTACGCATCGCTACCATATTGCCGAAGAACTAAGATTGAACGTTGATGATTTCTCTAATGAGGAAGTAGAAGAGTTTACATATTATGTGGAGAAATGCAATACAGCTAAGATGGATTTTATTTTCGAGAACCTTCGGAGGACAGTGTGGCGACTCTGATCCAGACCTTTCAGCACACGCTAGCGGGGAAGGACCCCCTGCTTGCCAATGAAACCAAACGAATTATCCTGAAAGAAGCCTTACAAGCCCTGGGGCTTGATTATATCTATAATCACCGTCACTATCGTCAGTTGAATTTTTATGGAGGAACCTGTTTGCATGTCATCTATGGGTTGAACCGGTTATCTGAAGATATCGATCTGGACAATAGCCAGGGGACCGATCTTGGCCTCTTGTCCGATGATCTATTGAATTATATCCACAAGAGTCTGGCTTATCGGGAAGCCACCATTCAGCAGCAAGAAGGTGAACATGGGATCTTGAGGATTACCCTCAAGTTCCCGGTTCTCTATGAATTAGGGTTATCCCCGCATCAGGATGAGATGTTACACTTGAAAGTAGAGATCAGCCATCATTTACAGGTTGCTGAAATTAAACATACACCGGTGTTTTCCTTTGGACGGAGCTTTGTGCCTTCGCATTTTTCATTAGAGACGATGATGGCCGGGAAGATGCTGGCGTGCCTGGAGCGCAGTTTTCAAAAAGGGAAAACAGGCATACAAATAAAGGGTCGAGACTTTTACGACTTGCTGTGGTTCATGCAGCAACGCGTGCGACCGATAGAGGAGAAGCTGGAAAAGGATGGCGCTCAACCCTATAGCGTGAAGGCAGCGATGCAGGCTTTGCAGGAAAAGGTTGATGTGATCAAACCGAGAGATCTGGCGATAGATTTGCTCCCGTTATTTGAGCAACGCACGTTCATTGAAGCCTGGATTTCTGCTTTTCATGAAAATTTTCAGGAATACATGCAGTATTACCTGACGCTGTCTTGATGGGTGCAACATGCATGACGCCATGGGTTGTTGTTAGATGTTATCGTTCGAAGATGGGATATTCATCCGTCGTTCAGGGTTACCGGTATAATTGATGGAAAGTAATCAAACACCAAACAACGCCAGACCCCTTTGAATCGAAGATCACCAGGCCAGGCTAAACAGGGTGTTTTTCTTCTTTAGGAGAATCATCTTCGGATTTGGAACTTAGATCCGCTGGTCAGAGTTCCTCCTCTATATTTGGGGAGACCCACATTGGCGTGTCGTACGAGTAGCGTTATACGCATTACGTAATGAGGATGTAAGTACATCATTTGGAGGTTTTCCATGGCACGCAAAGTCTTCCGCGCCGGGAACAGCCTGGTTGTCTAGTTGCCGAAAGAGGCGATTGGGTTATTGACAGTAGGGGAGGGATCCGAGGTACTGGTTGAAATTGATCGGCAGCGACGGCAGATTGTGATCTCTACTGCAGAGCCAGAGCTTAATGGGGTCGATGAGCTAGCCTTCCACGTCCCAGGGGGCACTCTCCGCACCCGCTCCCGCCAGGGCGGCGCGTATTGGCCCAGCCAGTTCCTGAACGTGTTCCGCCACAGAAGCTAATAAACCGAAGCAACCGGTGAGCATCATATCGCCGTAAGGAACAGCGAAATGAGGTCGCAATCGAGAGCCGCGCATCATAGATCTCCGGGGACCGGTGACGACCGTGCCGAAGTCGTCTTCCGTCAGGGGTAGGGGTTCCGGATGGAGGATCAGGGCGCCGTGGCCGTGGTCGTCGAAAACCTCTTGGTGGGTCAGGCTACCGTCAGCTAGAGCTTGGAGCAGGGCTTCCAGATGGGGCAGGTCGATCAAGCCAGTGTGATGCTCGAAGACGCCCTCGATGCCGGCTGGTCCGAGGCGGAAGGCTAAGGTGTGGAAGTTACCGATATTGGTGATTAGGACCCGTGATCGGGCAGCTACACGGGGGTCGAGTGTGGCGCCAAGCACGGCAGCGGGGGCGGTGTCCATGACTACCAATGGGCAATCCAGACCGGCTGCGCTCTTCACCACTGCCTGCATGCGGGTCATGATCGAGGGTACGTCACTTGACCGATAGGCGAACGCGGAGAGCCGGTTCTCGGACTGGATCCGTGCCATCAGGTAATCGAACCGGAACTGGCGGTCGGAGATGTCTGGGGGCGCGGCCCCATGATCGAAGACAGCCACTGCTACGGCTTGAGGGTTAAGATTAACCTCAAAAGCAATAAACGCCCGGGCTATAGCATCGAAGTCGAAGTCGAGTAATTTAATATGTCTGACGTGGTCTAGTTTGACGGCTTCGTCTTCACTGACCACTTCAACACCCATCTCTCTGCGCACCCACGCCAGGTCGTCGTTGAAAGTGCACGCCGCTTCGGGTGTGGCGAACACTTTGTAACCGGCTCGCAAGTGGGCTTCGGCAGCCCAGTGGCATGGTCCACCGCCCATCGTCACGCCGATTAGCAATAACGCCTCACCGCGCCGGGTAGCGTTCTGTATCTGCCTCCGGATGAGCATTGTCGGTGAGGGTGCCACAATCTTATAGCCGTTTTCAAGGCTGAGACCGGAGCGGAAGAGGTAGATGTCCTGGGTCCCGGTGCCGATGTCAACTGTTAAGACCTGCATTAGATATATTCCCCAATTCATAAACGTTACTTAGTTGAGTTGCATCCTGCTGCGGGGTCGGTATTCAGCCAGTATATGATACTAGGTGTAATCGTTCTAATGGTTTCCCAGCGGCTGCCAATCGGGCTGCATGTCCCGTCCGGGGTGGTTGGTAAGCCTAGTTTCACCTGTGCCGCTGTTTGTCATAAGGTAAATCTCGGGATTCTGATCCCGGGTGCTAGTGAAGACGATCCATTGCCCGTCAGGTGAGAAGGCCGGTTCTTTGTTGCCGTTAGTTTCAGTAAGCTTTGTGTATTGCCACCCACGATCTTCGAGGGGGGCAATATATATTTCATTGATCCCCCGCTTGTAGTACCAGGTGAAGGCGATCGTTGAGCCATCGGGTGACCAGTCCAGATGATCCACTGTGACGATCCTATCGTTGCGGTCAAAATCCGTCGGCATCCCACCGTCTGGAGAACGGAGGTAAATTTGTGCCGGTGCGTTGTTGATCGATACCGCGACAGCTAGAGTTATATCTGCGGACAGCCAGGCAGGGGGTGTCATACCTTCCGGCGCCCAGGCGGGTGAGAACTCGACTGCACAGAAATCAACCGTGCAGGAGATGTTTCTTGGCTCCTCATCCACGCATCCTCCTGGACTGTCGAGGCAGGCGGTTTCCAGTATGAAAACCTGGCGCAGATTGCTGATTCGATTGCTGGTGAAAGCGATTCTCGTGCCATCGGGGAACCAAGCAGGGTCGGTGTCATCTCCAGGGCTGTGTATCACCCAGTCTAGACCGGTGCCGTCGGCGTTGATAATCATGATATCGAGGCCGAGGTCGTTTCCGAAATCGTCCGTTCCACCGCCGGTGACGTAAAGCAATCTAGTGCCATCGGGAGACCATTTAGGTTGTGCTTTGTCACCAGGTCCGAAGGTGAGTTGGCGAGAGTCGCTGCCATCGGCGTTCATCGTCCATATTTGCAGGATGCCATCCACCCGATCACTGACGAAGGCGATACGACCACCACCACCAAACGGGATGGAGGTAAGGGTGGGGGTGAAGGTCGGGGTTGGGGTGAGGGTCGGCTCGAGGGTTGGTGCAGGCGTTGCAGTTGAATGGGGCGTAGTTGGTGTGGAAGTTGGTGTGGCGCTGGGTAGCAGGACAACCGCGATCGGCTCGGTGGGTGTAGGAGTAGTCGGCAAGAGTGGACCGGGGAAGCCAACATTCAATGCGAGAGCGACACCGCCGCCAATTACAATTAGACCTAGTGCCCCAAGACCTATTAGTGAGCCAAATCGCCTGCGACGAGGTCGGGTGTGCGGTAGGGTTTCTTCGAGTACGGTTTTAGCAACCACTTCTCCGCTTGGACAGGTTTGCGGCAGGGTTTGTTCCAACACTGTTGCCGGCGCCAACTGGCCGTGCAGCGCGGCATTGAAGTTCTTGATGTCAGGGAAGCGATCATCCTGATCGAGTGCCAGTGCCCGGTTGAGCGCCATGTCGATGTGCTCGGGGATAGCTGGATTCAGACTGCGAACCGACTTGAGTTCCACTTTCTTAACCATGCGTTCGATACTGTCAGTTGGTATCTGACCTGTGAGCAGGGAATAGATCGTTGCTGCCAGCGAGAACTGGTCACTGCGCGCGTCTGTTCGTTTAACGCCATATTGTTCTGGTGGGGAGAAGCCGGGCGTAAGACCGCGAGCGCCGGTGGAGGTCTGTGCATGGTCGAACACCTTGGCGATGCCGAAATCGACCAATATGACCGTGCCATCCGGCTGTAGTTTAAGGTTGGCCGGCTTGATGTCGCGATGAATTATCGGGGGCTGGCGGCTGTGCAGGTAGGTCAATGCATCACACACGGCATCCGACCAGGTGAGCACCTCCTCGACTGTTGGGGGACGCTGTTGCGCCAACAGGTGCAGATCTTCGCCTTCGATGTAATCCATCACCAAGTATTGCCGTTCCTCAAGGATGAAGTAATCTGTGACTCGCGGCAGATTGGGATGGCGCAGACTTGCCAGGAGCTCGGCCTCACGACGAAACTGGCGCTCGGATTCTGGATTAAGGTTGAGATTCTCTTTGACAGCAACGCGGATTTGCAGCGACTGGTCGTAGGCGAGGTAGACCTCGCCCATACCGCCTTTGCCGAGTTGACTTTCGATGCGATAACGTTCTTCGAGAATTGAACCCGATTGTAGAGGCATGTCCGGATTTTACGGCATCGGGTAGAGCTGGGCAAACCACTTGGAATAATATGACGTCATGGAATAGCTCAAATTAGAGGAGTGAAAAGTGTAGCTACAAACGCCAACTCTTTGATCAAGCCCAGGAATGCTAGTGTCACGCAGTCAGACGGTGCGCCATATGTAGTCAACGTCAGCGTGCGGTAACCCAACTGCGCTTCTCATACTACCGTTAAATTTGTAATGTACCCTCACTGTCCGCCGCGTTGACATTCGACTAGGATGCATGTTATCATATTCATGTAATAATAGGCTTATTATTATTGGCATCAAGCGGTCCCGGTTTCATTTTTATCATCCTTTTATTTCAAGTTTGCATGTAATGGTGTCCGCGGTGTTCAAGGACACGGCAACGCACTAGACATAAACTAAAAGGGATGTGGCTCTCCATAGGGTGGGCGCCGAAATCGGGCGAACACCCTATGATTATTTTTGGAAGGTGGATAGGGATGAGCGTTGAATTTATCGTGCGGTTGATTGGGATGGTGGCGCTGGCTGTAGGCGGCATCTACCTGGGAGTCTATCTGAGTGAACTGGCTGGCGACCAACCGATTCTGTGGGCGAGCGTATTTGCTCTGGTAGGGGCGTTAATGGGGTTGATCGTTACTCCTTTCATAACCACTCGTCCGGTCCGAGCTATTCGTGCTCAAATGACCCAGATTTCGGTCCGGACGATGCTTTCCGGCATACTTGGCTTAATTATTGGCTTGATCATAGCCGCCCTGATCGCCTCGCCGCTATCGTTGTTCCCTGCGCCTTTCGGACAATTGCTGCCATTCGTTAGTGCCGTGGTCTTAAGCTACCTGGGGGTGACAATCTTTATCATGCGTCAGAATGACGTTTTTAACGTACTTGGGAGCCGTCTGTCAACTAAGAGTAGCGAAGAGGAGAATGGCGGACGAGGACAACGCGATATCCTGCTTGACACCAGTGTAATCATTGATGGCCGTATCGCAGACATCGCTCACACAGGATTTATCTTCGGCGCGATGCTGGTGCCATCCTTTGTGCTCAATGAACTTCAGCATATCGCCGACTCGGCTGATGGCTTGCGCCGCCAACGGGGGCGTCGAGGTCTCGACATCCTCAACCGTCTGCAGAAGGATCCCAAAATCACCTTCCGCATCACCGATATGGATGTCGAAGGTGTGCGCGCCGTAGATGACAAGCTGGTTATCTTAGCCCGACAACTGCGATGTCCGATCCTGACCAATGATTACAATTTGAATCGAGTGGCTGAATTGCAAGGCGTGGTAGTGTTAAACATCAACGAGCTCGCCAACGCCGTCAAGGCTGTCTTCTTGCCAGGTGAGACCTTGGATGTGCATGTGATTCAAGAGGGGAAAGAGGTAGGCCAAGGGGTCGGTTATCTCGATGATGGCACAATGGTTGTGGTTGAAGGGGGGAAGGTATTCATTGACAACATCATTTCGGTGATGGTGACCAAGGTGCTTCAGACAGCTGCTGGGCGGATGATCTTCGCCCGCCCAGCAGCTGAGCAAGGGCATTCATATGACTTGGAGTAGCCTGACATGAGCTTGATGATTTATAACACCATTTCCCATACCAAGGAGTCCTTCGAGACAATAGAACCGGGAGTGGTGCGCATGTATGTCTGCGGCCCAACCGTATACGACAAAGCCCATGTTGGTCATGCAATGTCCTCGATCGTGTTCGATGTTATCCGGCGTTGGTTGGAATACAAAGGTTTTAGAGTGAAACATGTCATGAATTACACCGATGTTGAAGACAAGGTGATCCGGAGAGCAAATGAACTGGGGGTCGACCCCCTATCATTGGCCAATAAGTACGTGGAGGAATATGATCAGCATTTGCGAGATCTGAACGTGCTCCCCGCAACTGTCAACCCGCGGGCCTCCACTGAGATTGAGGCCATCACCATCATGGTCGAGGGCCTGATCGAGCGCGGCTACGCGTACGAGGTTGATGGCGATGTTTATTTCCGGGTTGCGCAAGATGAGGACTATGGGAAGCTATCCGGCCGCTGTCTGGACGAGATGCACGCGGGTGCCCGGCTGACGGTCAATGAGCGCAAGGAAGATCCCGCCGACTTCGCCCTGTGGAAAGCGGCCAAACCTGGCGAACCGGCGTGGGACAGTCCCTGGGGGCTTGGTCGGCCAGGTTGGCATATCGAATGCTCGGCAATGAGCTTTCAGCATCTCGGTGAGCAGATCGACATCCACGGCGGTGGAAACGATTTAATCTTCCCCCATCATGAGAATGAGATCGCCCAGTCCGAGAGCTTGACCGGGAAACCATTTGCCCGCTATTGGGTTCACAACGGGATGTTGCAATTGCATGGGGAGAAGATGTCGAAGTCACTGGGCAACATTGTCTCGGTTGAGGAGTTTCTGAGCGAGCATGACGGGAACGTTCTCCGCATGGTGATCCTGAATGCTGGCTATAGAAAACCGCTCAAATTCAATAAGGATGTCATCAAACAAGCTAAACGAGCCTGGGAGCGTTTGCGCGCTGCCCTGCGTCCGGCAAGCCAATCGTTCGAAGCGTCACCGCAGGCGGTAACTGACCTAGCGGAAAAGGTTAAGGAGACTCGAGTTAGCTTCGAAGCCGCGATGGATGATGACTTCAACACTCCGGGTGCTCTCGGGCATCTCTTTGAGTTGGTGCGGGCTATTAACCAAGCCAGGGATGCGGGTGTCGGAACGGGAGAGCTGGGGAAAGCGCAGGAAGACTTAAGGATATTATCTGGCGTGCTCGGATTAGAGCTTGAGGTCGATCAAGTCATGGGGCACGAAGCAGCATCGTTTATCGATTTGCTGATCGAAGTGCGTCAGGAATTAAGGCAGGTCCAACAGTGGACCCTGGCAGATTTGATACGCGATCGGTTGGTAAACCTGGGTGTGATCTTGGAAGATGGCAAGGGAGAGACGACCTGGCGGATTGGCTGACCCTGATCTGATAACAGGTATGACGTCAGCCTTCTAACCGACGTGGATTATGCTCGGGAACTACGAGGGGTAGGATGAGATGGTCGCGGAAAAAACGGAGATGGTCTTCGGCCGTAACCCCGTCCACGAAATACTTAGAGCCGGTCGCCGTCAAGTGCACAAACTGATGGTGGCTGAGGGAAGCATCGAGCGAGGTACGCTGGCGCGGGTGGTGGCGCATGCCAACGCAGAAGGCGTCCCAGTGGAGCGCGTTCATCGTCGTTCCCTCGATTGTGAGACAGATCATCATCAGGGCGTGGCGGCTGTTGTCGGTCCCTATCCGTATGCTACAGTAGTCGATATCTTCGAACGAGCGCGAGCAAAAGGCGAACCCCTGCTGGTGTTGATACTGGACATGTTGCAGAACCCCCAGAATCTGGGGACATTGCTACGTACGGCTGAAGCCGTCGGTGTACACGGTGTGGTGATACCGAAGCGTCGCGGCGTGGGCGTAACACGCGCGGTGGTGAGCGCTTCAGCGGGTGCGAGTGAGCATCTTCTGATAGCCCCTGATAACTTGGCGCGAGTGATCGAAAAGATAAAGGAGTCAGGAGCCTGGGTGGCAGGATTGGAAAACCTACCGGAGGCGCTAACTCTGGAGGAAGTAGACCTATCGGGGGGGATGGGATTGGTGGTCGGCAATGAGGGGCGGGGTATGCGGCGTCTGGTGCGCCAGTCCTGTGATTATCTTATCAGGTTGCCGATGCGCGGTTGCATCGGCTCACTCAACGCCGCCGTCGCTGGCTCAATCGCGCTTTATGCAATTTGGAGAACGCGTGGCTAAGGTTGGGAGAGGCCAACCGCGAGGTAGAAAAACCAATGGTTATCGGCTTACATTGACGGTGATGTGGAATCCTGGTAAACTCGGCGGGCATTGTCGGCGGAAAGCGCCTTTGGTAAAATGAGTTAAATTGCGCCGTGCATATAAGGCGCGTTTATATAATTACGCCGACGTAGCTCAATGGCAGAGCGACCGCTTTGTAAGTGGTAGGTTACGGGTTCGACTCCCGTCGTCGGCTTCCGACTTCGACGGGTCATCAGCGTGAGATTTTTTGGTAGCTGAATCGAACGCTATGCCGGGCCATTGATCATTGGTCGTGGGAACCATTCTGCGGAACCCACAGCCATTCAGTTGGGCCTTTGGCGCAAGCTCAGGCCGAGGACTCACGACTAAATCTTTGTGGCTATCCGGCAATGGTTGTGCTTTGGGCGGTTACCCAAGTGGCCAAAGGGGGCTGACTGTAAATCAGCTGGCATTGCCTTCGGAGGTTCGAATCCTTCACCGCCCACTTGGTCCGTCGCCTGAAGGGCGCGGATGGCGCACTGCAACTAGAATCAGAGTTGCGACAGGCGCAGGCTAAAGCCCGCATATATGGGATATTGACTAGATTTAGCCGTACCCTTTAGGGTGCGCCATACGCCCTCATAGCTCAGATGGTAGAGCACGTTCTTGGTAAGAACGGGGTCAGGGGTTCAAGTCCCCTTGAGGGCTCTCAATTTTCACAGGACTAGATCTGGAAATTTGGTAAGGAGACTGCAATCATGGCGAAGAAGAAATTTGAGCGGACGAAGCCGCATCTAAATGTGGGGACGATCGGGCACATTGATCATGGGAAGACAACGCTGACGGCGGCGATCACCAAGTGGTGTTCATTTAAAGGGATGGCGGAATTTCGGCCGTTCGATTCGATCGACAATGCACCGGAGGAGAAGGAGCGGGGGATCACGATTGCGATTGCCCATGTGGAGTACGAGACGGGG
>JAUWHR010000020.1 GCA_030605795.1 Anaerolineae bacterium
TTTTAATGCATTCAATAATGAATCTAGAAGTGGCGGAGTGGACGAATGAGAGAAAAACCTTCTCGAAACTTGGCGCTTGATCTAACACGGGTGACAGAAGCGGCTGCACTGGCAGCTGCCAGGTATATGGGGCGGGGCGATAAACCAGCTGGTGATCAGGCAGCGGTCGATGCCATGCGCCTGGTTCTCAATACGATCGAAATGGATGGCGTGGTCGTTATTGGAGAGGGAGAGAAGGATGAGGCTCCCATGCTTTACAATGGCGAGCGGCTGGGTACTGGGGAACCGCCGCAGGTGGACATCGCGGTTGATCCGATTGATGGCACCCGTCTTCTAGCGCTGGGGAGAGCCAACTCCATCTCGACTGTGGCTATCGCCGAGCGTGGATCGATGTTCGATCCTGGGCCGATCGTTTACATGCACAAGATGGCTGTCGGTCCTGAGGCCACGGGCTATATCGACCTTGACGCACCCATAGCGGATAATTTAGAAGCCGTGGCTCGAGCCAAGAGCGCCGACGTGGATGACTTGACGGTAATCATCCTCGATCGACCGCGCCATCAGCAGATTATCCAACAGGTTCGCCAAGCCGGGGCTCGAATCCGCCTGATCACCGACGGCGACGTGGCTGGTGCGGTAATGACCGCTTGGCCGGAGTCAGGTATCGATATGTTGATTGGCATTGGTGGTACCCCAGAGGGTGTCCTAGCTGCGTGTGCCCTCAAGTGTATGGGAGGCGAGATCCAAGGCCGCCTTCATCCTCGGAACGAAGAGGAAGCCGCCCTGGCGAAAGAGTTGGGGTATGATCTAGAGAAGGTGCTAAACATCGACGACCTAGTTCGAAGCGATGAGGTGTTCTTCTCTATCACCGGGATTACCGATGGTGAGTTGGTCGATGGGGTTAAATATTTCGGAGAGGGCGCTCGGACCCATAGCTTAGTGATGAGGGCTCGTTCAGGAACGGTGCGTGAGATCATTGCCACTCATCGTTGGGAAAAATTGATGGTTTTCAGCGAGATCAGCTACGACAGAATCGGATAAACAATCAATATTATGCACGATCTTGATGGCGCGGATTTTGCACGCAGTAGGATATATTTACTAACCAGGTGGCTTGCAGGCTCTCTGGCGGCATGCTATAATGAAACATCCAGAAAATTTGGTTGTCTTCGGACAGCCTCCCCACTGACAAATCCAGACTTGACTATTGCGTAACCCTCTTTTGATTGGCCGCGGTTTTTTGACCTATGAGACTCTGATAAGGGCGAATGACATCGCCCGGGATTGGGTTTGAATTCCCTCGGGGGAGTTTTCTAATGAACATCACACAATTAGAAGATATGACACTTACCGATTTGCGCGCCATGTCTAAGGATCTGGAAATCCATGGCGCCAGTCGGATGAAGAAAGAGGATCTGATCTTGCAGATTATGCAGGCTGATGCTGAACGGCGAGGATTGGAATTGCGAGGCGGTGTTCTCGATATCGTGAATGAGGGAATGGGATTTCTGCGTTCCGATCACTATTTGCCGGGGCCAAACGATATTTACGTCTCACAGTCGCAGATCCGGCGCTTTAGCTTGCGCACAGGGGATATGGTCATCGGCCAGGTAAGACCACCAAAGGATACAGAAAAATATTACGGATTGTTGAGAGTTGAATCGATCAATGGTATGGACCCAGAGGATACCTGGAAGAGGCCAAAATTTGAGAGCCTAACGCCGATTTTCCCCGAAGAACGTTTTGACTTGGAGACCGGTCGCCACATCATGGCCACACGGATGCTTAACCTGATTGCCCCTATAGGCTACGGCCAGCGTGGTCTGATCGTTTCGCCCCCTAAGGCGGGTAAAACAACCGTTCTGAAACAGATCGCCAATGCCATCTCGACAAACTACGATCAGGTGCACCTAATGGTGGCGCTGATAGGCGAGCGACCGGAAGAGGTGACCGACATGGATCGCTCGGTGGACGCCGAGGTGATCGCGGCCACCTTCGACGAACCGGTTACTTCTCATGTGCGGGTAGCCGAGATGGCAGTGGCACGAGCCAAACGGTTAGTCGAGTGCGGGCGAGACGTGGTAATCTTGATGGATTCGATCACCCGACTCGCCCGTGCCTACAACCTGATGGTCGCCCCTTCGGGACGCACCCTGTCAGGTGGGTTAGATCCTGCGGCGTTATATCCCCCCAAGCGTTTCTTCGGTGCGGCACGCAACATTGAGGAGGGGGGCTCGCTTACGATCATCGCTACCTGCCTGGTAGATACCGGTTCACGTTTGGATGATGTTGTTTATGAGGAGTTCAAGGGTACTGGCAACATGGAACTCCACCTCTCGCGCCGTCTGCAAGAGCGCCGCATCTTCCCTGCCTTCGATATCGATCGCTCATCCACCCGGCGGGAGGAATTGCTCTTAGGGCCCGATATCACTCAGCGGGTATGGCTGATGCGACGGATGTTCTCCCACATGATCACCCCACCACCCAATGGCGCCGGTATGGATATCACCAATGCAACTGAGGCCATCATCCAGCGAATATCTCATACCGAAAATAACCTAGAATTCCTCGAGACGCTAACCGAAGAGGTTTTCTGAGTTGGCCGATTCCTCAATCAATATTTGGGGGAAGCAATTACGACGGAGCGCACCCCTACTGTTTGGTTTAGTAGGATTGCTGGCGGCTACTTGGGCTGTCTGGTTGAACTTGAGCTCCACACATGCAGTAATCCCCTCAAGCCCCACACCAGTCCTGACACAAACGGAAATTCCCATCGATGTGGAGGGTCTCCTTCCCAAATATCTTCCCTTTGATGGCAGTGATCTCATCTCACGACAGATTGATCTCTACACCCAGTTTCCTCACCGGTCACGGGTTGAGGTCCTGCGCTATACGGTGCAGGATGGTGACGCCATCTTTGTGATCGCACGCAAGTTTAATCTGGAACCGGAGACCCTGCTTTGGGGTAACTACGATGTTTTAAATGACGATCCTCACCTGCTCCGGCCGGGTCAGGAACTTAATATCCTTCCGGTAGATGGGACATATTATCAGTGGCAGGCTGGCGACAGCCTAGAAGCCGTGGCTCACTCCTTTGGTGTGGAACCGGAACAGATCCTCGAATGGCCTGGCAATGGCATTGACCTGATTGATCCGGTAATTGGACCGGGGAGCTGGTTGGTTGTTCCGGGAGGGAAGCGAGCGATGCGTCAGTGGTTGGTTCCCACTATCGCTCGCGGTCGGGCAGGTGTGGGTGCGGCCTTGGGACCTGGCGGTTGCACAGGTGATTATTCGGGCGGAGCGGTCGGCACCGGTGGTTTCATTTGGCCTGCTGCCAATCACTATATCTCTGGCAATGACTATTGGTCGGGTCACCTGGCGATTGACATCGCCGCTGGACTTGGGGCGCCGATTTGGGCTGCCGACGGTGGAGTAATTGTCTTTGCCGGATGGTCCAATGTTGGCTATGGCTATATGGTCATGCTTGACCATGGTAACGGATGGCAGACCCTGTACGGCCATTTGAGTCAAGTCGATGTTGTTTGTGGGCAGAGCGTTGCTCAGGGGCAACGCATTGGGCTTGCAGGCTCAACGGGAAATTCCACTGGCCCGCATTTGCATTTCGAGATCCGATTCGAAGGTGGGTTCATCAACCCCTGGTATGTCCTGCCATAAGTAGACATAATTGATAATCTTGACGACCTCCACAGCGGCTGATATGATCAGATCTGTTCAGGAGATGCAGGTATATGCCTGAGATCGAAGAAGCCCCAGGGCCTGAAGAGTCGCAGCCGAGCAGAAAGCGCTCCCGATCCCGCTATCCGGGTGAGGTCTGGTTGAAGATCGCCCGTTTGACTCTGCGGGGACCGATCTTACGTTTTGCAGGTCACCTGGCGTTGTTGTCAGTGATCGCCCTGGGCGTTTGGGCGGCTCGCTTGGGGTTGGACACGCTACCAGTAAACGCCGCTCACCCAGTGGAAAGGAGCATGGGGACACCGGAACCCACAGCAACGACCATTCCGGTGATCGGGCTCGACGATCTACCGCCATACGCTGAGGGGGCGATAATCAAGAGGGGTATCTCTCGCACAGTAGATGTCCACACAGTATTCCCCACCCGACCTCGGCTTGAGGTAATCAACTATGTTGTGCAGCAGGGGGACAATCTATTTGGCATTGCTGAGAAGTTCGGCATAGAACCAGAGACTGTGCTGTGGGGTAACTTCGACGTCTTACATGATGATCCCCACCGACTGCGACCCGGTCAAGAGCTGAATATCCCACCCGTAGATGGTACTTTATACGTTTGGCACGAGGGGGATGGGTTGAACGGGGTGGCAGACTTCTTTGGTGTTACCGTTCAGGATATCATCGATTGGCCAGGCAACAATCTTGATCCCGGTATGGACACATCCAACCCTCTGATCGAGACGGGGAAGCTTCTGATGCTTCCTGGGGGTAATCGTGAAATTGTGACCTGGAGCGCTCCACGCATCTACCGCAGCAACCCGGCAGCGGCTAAGATTCTCGGCCCGGGCGCTTGCGGCTCGGTTTACGACGGTCCGATCGGTATCGGTGTCTTCATCTGGCCGGCTCCATTGCATTACCTTTCCGGTTATGACTATAGCTCGATCCATCCGGCGATCGACATTGCCGGCAGAACCGGTCATAGCATTTTCGCCTCCGACAGCGGGGTTGTGGTCTATTCGGGGTGGAACGATTGGGGCTACGGTTTAGTGATTGTGCTTGACCACGGTAATGGATGGCAGACACTTTATGCCCACCTAAGCCAGATCAACATGGTCTGTGGACAGGCGGTCTTCCAAGGTAATGTGATCGGCTTGATGGGTAGTACAGGTAACAGCTCTGGTTCGCACCTGCATTTCGAGATGATGCACGACCAGTATGGCAAGGTCAACCCTTGGAACTTCCTTCCGTAAGCAAGTAAATTTAGGTCAAGATCTATATCCTCAATTGCTGCTTTAATTGAAGTAGGGGCGTATGGTCATGCGCCCCTAGTGACATTTCTAGAACATAGTATCGGGTTGTTCAAGATGGGTTGAAATTCTCTCGAACGTCCTTATGTTTTTCCATTAAATACAACACACGCTCAGTGTCGGTGATCGGGATTGCCCGGTGGATAGTGAAAAGGCTCTTGAATGCCTGTTCAAAGCCTTGCTTTGTGTAATCGGGGAAGATATCCTCACGCGTAGCGAGCAGTCGTCCCACTTGGGTGTCACTCTTGGGGATAAATTCAATCACCAACCATGGACCTATAGACGCGAAGAATTTAGCCAACCACTCCAGTGGCACATTGTTCGATATCGCTAAGTGGTGCACCAAAGCTAGCGCTAGGACAGCATCTGGTGAAGCCCGTTCCAATAAAGATTTTCGCTCTTGGTTTTGCCAACCTAAGCTGGGGCTTGGATTAGTAAGGTCTAAGAGTAATGGAAGCAAGTGTGTGCTTTCACCGGAAACACAGGCACGGTAATTCTGTTCTACGGCGGCAGGATCGATGTCGAATGCCACGGTAGGAATGCCCTGGTTGCTGGCCAAGCGACTGAATAAACCAGTGTTCGCCCCCAGATCCCAAACACTAGTTGGCTGAATATGGTCGATGAATTGTTTAACGAGAGTTAGTTTGTGCTCAACGGCCTCCAGGCTGTAGTTATGAGTCGCTTGGTAGTAGTCTCCCCATTCGGTACCCCGTGGTTCCCATTGCAGCCGGCGAACGCCTGACTCCAAGGAGTCTACCAAGCCAAGGAACGCGGTCGAACTCATCCGGCGAGTTACTTTGGCTTTGTGAACGGTCTTTCCGGCAAAATACCTTTGACTTATGGCATGCAGGTGGATGTGGGAAACCAGGGCAAAATCCAGCTTGGTTCGAGCCGGCAGTAATTGGCTAGCCAGGTCAAGTGGTATTCCATCAATGTAGATCCGCATCAACTGACCCAGCCGCACGTCTCTGTGTGCCATCAAAGCCAATGGAGCAAGGAAGTGCTGGCAGAATTGGCGATAGGCTACCCAGGGTTCTCCTTCATGGTAGAGCTCAAAGGACAGTGTATCAATCAAAATTGGTCGATTGCGATGAAATTGGATGTTGTAAGCACTACAATCTTTGAGCGACATGCCATGCTGATAAGCGAGCTTTTGGATGGCTAATGTTGTCAGCGCAGCATCTTTCAGTTGGCTAAAACACCATTCATAGGGATAGGAGATGAAATGGATCGGTTCGGGTTGAATGACTTTGTAAGCCAACGAAGGCTCGGCTGGTTCAACCGAAATTTCCTTGTGTGGGATCAGGAGGTTTTCGCTTACGAGCTTCTCATACAGTCCTGATTCCATCAAGGCTTGATAGTTCTCGTGATAAGCTTGATTGATTTGTCGGTAGATCGAGCCATTCCCCGAGAACAAGAAACCACTTGGATCTCTGAACGAAGCAGTTAGTCGCTGGCTATTCTTCATCAGGTGGGGTTTCTTCACCGCGACCGAATAGATGCCGGAAAAACCCTTTGATCTTCCCCCAGGAAGCTTTTACCACAAATAAACTTCCGAGCAGGCCAGCGAGGAGCAATTGAAGCAGGTAACTGCCGGAACCGGGATCGAGGTAAGCTTCGTTAGTAAGAAGGAGGGTGGAAATCGAGCTTAGTATTGCAGCGAAGCTCACTGGCAAGTGAAGTATATTCATAGAAGCCTCAGTCTGTAGGATATACTTATTCTAAGCTAGCGGACAGGTTTGGGGAAGGCCTAACATTTGTAATACTGTGCTGACCAATCAGGCGAATTCAGAACCTAGCCAGTTATGTAGTGGAGGAGTAAAAGCCACCTCCACAAATTGGGAGAGTTGTGGAGGGATGGGAATGGCCCTACAATCGCACAGTAAAAATCAGAAGAGGAGGCAACATGGAAGTGATCCAATCGGGCATAGGTGAACTCATCCAGCCACCGGATATAAATGCGTTCCGTGAGTGGAACCGCAAGAAGCAAAAAGCAATGGTGGACAAGCGGATGACCGAAGCAGAAGCGGTGCGTCGGTTCATTCACGATGGCGACTACATTGGCACCGAACTCTACGGCACGGTGCGCTGCCCCCAGTCCGTGGTGAATGAGATCGTTCGTCAGGGAGTGAAGGACCTGCGTGTTGCCGGTCAAGGGGTCTATGAGCTGGACATATTGCTCGCGGCAGGATTGGTCAAGGCGCTCGATATCACCTACATCGGCTTGGAGGTGTATGGAATCTCCAATTGCTTACGCCGTGAGGTGGAGAGTGGAAGGGTGGATACATGCATCGAATGGAGCAACGCAGGTATCGCATGGCGTTTTAAAGCCGCCGCAATGGGGGTACCCTTCATCCCCGTACGCTCGATGCTTGGAACCGACACGCTAAAATATAGCGCGGCCAAGGTGGTTGAATGTCCTTTTACCGGCATACCGATCTGTCTGCTGCCGGCATTGGTCCTCGACGTGGGCATCATCCACGTTCACCGCGCCGATATGTATGGCAACGCCCAGGTTGACGGCATCCAGGGCTTCTGCGCGGAGCTAGCGCGCGCCTCGAAAACCCTCATTGTCAGCACAGAGGAGATCGTACCCAACGAGGAAATCCGCCGTAATCCTGATCGTACTCTCATACCTTATTACCTGGTCGATGCAGTTATCGAAGCTCCCTATGGTTCCCACCCTGGAGAGATGTGCTATGTCTATGAGCGTGATGAGGAGCACATCAAGGAGTGGGTGGAGGCCTCAAAAGATCCGGAGACCACCCAAACCTATCTCGATAAGTACATATATGGGGTCAAAGACCACCAAGAGTATCTAGCGCTCATCGGGGAGGAACGGCTTCAGTATCTTAAACAGATCGTGCCGGAGAGGTGATCATGAGCGAGAAAGCGTTCAATCCAACCGAGTTGCTGATTTGCAGCGCATCGCGGCTGATGCCTGATAACACGACCGCCTTCATCGGCACAGGGGTTCCCATGTTGGCCGCCTCCCTGGCGCAAAAGATGCATGCGCCGAATCTAGTCACAATTTTTGAGTTCGGGGGCACAGGTGCGATCTTGGACGACTTGCCTATGGCGGTCGGCGAAAGACGCACGTTCCATAAAGCGGTTGTCGCCTCAGGTATTCGCGATATCGTCGAGACCGCTCAGCGCGGCTTCATCGAGTATGGTTTTTTAGGTGGAGCGCAGATTGACCCCTTTGGCAACCTGAACAGCACAGTAATCGGCGACCACGACCATCCCAAGGTTCGCTTACCCGGCAGTGGGGGAGCCAACGATGTTGGATCGCACTGCTGGCAGACGATCGCCATCATGCGCCATGACCGGCGACGCTTTGTGGAGAAAGTAGATTTCATCACTACCCCTGGTTACTTGACTGGCCCGGGAGCGCGCGAGGCGGCCGGACTGCCACCCGGAACAGGCCCCTACCGCGTAGTCACTACATTGGCGGTGATGGGCTACCATCCAGATACCAAACGTATGATGCTGCTAGCCACTCAACCCGGCGTGACGGTGGAACAGGTGGTTGAGAACACCGGTTTTCAGTTGGTAATCCCAGATGATGTGGAGCGGAATCAGCCACCGACGGAAGAAGAATTACGAATCCTACGAGAGGAAGTGGACAAGGATCGGCTTTACATCTAGTTCGACCCACAACCTAGTTAATCTGAGAAGCCAGAATCTCTGCTCGGTAATTGATACAAGTTAGCCACGTTACTAGGGATGGAGCTTGGAATCGATGGCGCCGATCTGCATGACTCTCTTTAAATCCCGGTAGGGCAAATTCTGCGAGGCGCAGCCCACAATGTCGCGGCTAGTGGTTGAGGAGAGTTTAAAACTTTAAGGTCTCCTGTATTTACAAGGACCCTTAGAAAGTGCTATAGTGTAGTAGAACACGGGCAACCTCCACCCAGCGAGTGCCAGCTAATTAATTGCCAAGGTCGCCGTGAGGCGACCAAGGCTTGAGAGGGAACACGGGCGGAGGTTGCCCGTGTTAAGGTACGTGCGAATTATCGCACACTATGCGGCCTTGGTGGGGGGTTTGCAAGCCAATTGCAAGGTGGCCGAATTTCTTAGGATCGCTTTCATGAGCATAGGTCACGCATATCACTAAGCTGCTTTCGTCCGGGCTCCACGCGGAATTGGCAACAATGTTTCTTTCACTCCTGTACTCATTATGGCCGGGATCGTTAAAGAACGATTTTTACACCAGATCAAAACCCACCAGAACGCGATTCGGGGATCCGAATAAATTCTAACATTTTGGACTCAATGAAATCTAAACTCTTACCCTGTCTCTTAGTGTGTATGAAAAGACTAAACCGAAAAAGCCCAAATGGGAGAATGGGGACAGGGCTGTCTTAAAAGGGGCAGCCCAGAGGTAGATTGCTTTAATAATGATAAAGGTGACTACTCAGCCTGCCCTCCCGTAGGTTACGACTGAGAGCATTTATTGGTTTGAATATCCGGTCGAGACGCGATTCTAAGTCAAAATAACGTCTAAACCTGCGGGAGGGTGAGTAGTTACGAGTATTTTATAAAAAAAATCAACCTTTGACGATGGATATCGTTACCTTAATGGAATCACAATTTTGCCATTTCCTTTGGGAAGAGTACATTATGGAGCTTTGGATAGTTTCGGTTCCAGCGCCCCTGGCAGGACGAACGGTGCGGGCGCAGCCTGCTGGGGCAAACGGCCTACCCTCTTCGAGGACCTTCACCCTCCGGGTACCTTAAGTAGTGAGGGCGAACATCATGCGATCCCTTAGTCCGCAACAAAGTGTGGCCTTATGCCGAGAGAGGGGCTTGATTATGCAATAAACACGGCAATTTAAGTCACCTGGCAAATCGAATACTGTACGCTTTTCGAATAACTGATATATACAAAAATGCAAGCCCTCAGCCGACCCCCCTCAGATTGGGGACGGTTGTGTATCAAGGGGATATGGCTAAGATTGTTGGTGTCTGAGCAATATGGGTATATTATGAACGACGAACCTTGTCAGAAGGAAGTATCAGAGCTCCAGGACGCAATCAAAGCATGGGTACAGGCCTCTGAGGCCACCCGTAGGTTTATGGTGACATTGCCCCTTGACTCCTCTAAGGAGCCTGATACATTTCCTCCTGGCTATTTTTATGAAATGCAAGAGGCGTATGAAAGGGAGAAGGAGGCTCGAGGACGATATATCATAGCTAATAAAGCACTGTATGATTGCAAAGAACTCCACGGGTTAATAGATTGAAACTTTGCTGGACACATCAATTGAACTTTGCTGCGCGACTCCTATTTATGTCGGTTTATACGTTAAGGGGCACATCAATTGCCAGATGTGCCCCATCTCCAGCGCCCCCAGCAGGATTCGAACCTGCGACCCCCGAGTCCGCAACCCGGTGCTCTGATCCACTGAGCTATGAGGGCATATTGTCCCATGGCTCAAGGTCCAAGTAAGCACTTTTTCCGCAACCAAGTGCTCTAATCCGCTGAGCTATGAGTGCATTTACCCGGTCAGCAACGCCGACCTCAGGCGGGGAGGGTGGGATTCGAACCCACGGTAGAGGCTTAAACCCCTACAAGCGCTTAGCAGGCGCCCCCGTTCAACCACTCCGGCACCTCCCCAACTTTCACATTATTAGGCGGAGGGAGAGGGATTCGAACCCCCGGTGGGTTGCCCCACAGCGGTTTTCAAGACCGCCGCCTTAGTCCACTCGGCCATCCCTCCGGGTTCGAGAGGCTTCCTTTCCCGAGTGATGGCATTCTACCATGCTGCCAAATGCATGTCA
Source organism: Anaerolineae bacterium (assembly GCA_030605795.1). Lineage (GTDB taxonomy): Bacteria > Chloroflexota > Anaerolineae > Anaerolineales > E44-bin32 > DUEZ01. The sequence continues at coordinate 10,782 of JAUWHR010000020.1, forward strand.
AAACCAACCATGTAGTTGCATCCTTTAGGGTGTGCTTTGCGTGTGTGTTGCGCAGGCTAAAGGATGTGGTTACTTAGGCGAGTGAATTCCCGGGAAGATTATTTCCCTTTCTTCTCCCACATCTGATAGAGACCCAGACGTCTCCCTTCTCCATCAGAATAGAACGTTTCAATTACCTGAAAGCTGGCTTCAGTAGCTAAGCCCAGTAACTCTTCTTCATTGAAGTGGTGCACGTAGCGTAAGCCTATTCCTCCGCGGCGCCAGTCAAGCAAGTAGTCTCCTGGTTCGACTTCTTCCTGACTCAGTCCGATTGCTTCCCAAGGGACGATTCGTCCCCGCAAGCGTGGGCTGGCCATGAAATTCCAATTGGATAATATGAACTGACCATCGTTTGCCATCAGGTCATGTACTTGACCAACCAGGTCCAGCCGCAGAGATCTCCCTGGCAGGTGGTGGAGCACGGCGAAGGAGAGGATGCGATCATAGGATCGCTTGATTTTCCCCTGGGAGGGTACCGGCAGGGTCTCAATCCAGGCGGGATCCGCCAGGTTGACTTGCTGGAAACGAGCCCGTGGATGTTCGCATTTCTGGCAGGCGATCGAAAGCAGGACCCCGCTGGCATCCAAACCGAGATAAATGCCATTGTGGCCGCGCCTGGCGAGGCCACGCGCCAGTTCGCCATTGCCGCAGCCCAAGTCGAGCACCGACACATGGGGCGGCAAATTATCAAGGATACGGATCACCCCTGGCTGCAGACGGCGGCGCGTCTCGGCGAAGTGTTCGGCGAAGTTTTGGTAGAATTGCTGGTTAAGGCACAGTAAACGCGCGCTGATTTCTTTTCGCATACTAGGATTATAAGCTATGGACCGTGATCGGGCATGGAATGAAGCCCGCCAATACACACCCGAGCAACTTAACTTGGCCCGGATCATCCTGGAAGAGGTGCGCGCCGAGTGTGAGGTTGCGACCGCCATTCGCCGACATCCTCAACCTGGCGGTGGCTACATAGGCAAACACGTCCTGGTCCGTGCTTATCGGGAGCTCACCCGAAGCGGTGAGTGGCCCTTCGAACCGGAAATCTTACGCCGCATCCGCATGAAGCCGGGACGGACACTCTCTGGCGTATCTACGGTCACGGTACTCACCAAGCCATACCCTTGCCCAGGGGATTGTATCTTTTGTCCTGACGACGCCCGGGTTCCCAAGTCTTACTTGCCGGATGAGCCTGGGGCGATGAGGGGTGTGAATCACGACTTTGACCCGCATGGTCAGACCAGATCTCGTATCGAGGCGCTGGAGGCGATCGGGCATCCAACGGACAAGGTCGAATTGCTCATCTTAGGCGGCACATGGAGCGCGTACCCGGCAGACTACCAGGTGTGGTTCGTACAACGCTGTCTGGATGCCATGAATGGCTTCGACTCGGATTCCCTATCTGAAGCTCAGATGGCAAACCAAGAAGCGCAGCACAAGAATGTCGGCCTGGTGATTGAGACTCGACCCGATTGTATTAACCATACAGAGATCGCAAGGCTGCGTGAACTGGGTGTGACCAAGGTACAGATGGGTGCTCAGAGTCTGGATGATCACATCCTGGCGCTCAATCGGCGTGGCCACAAGGTCGAGGACACCCACAAAGCGGAAGCCCTTCTACGGGCTGCGGGTTTCAAGATCGTGCTTCACTGGATGCCTAATTTGCTGGGGGCTACGCTGGAATCAGATCGAGTTGATTTTACCCATCTCTGGGACGATCCTGGGCTAAGGCCAGATGAACTCAAGATCTACCCCTGCCAGTTGTTAGCTATGTCAGATTTGCATGAAATTTGGAAGCGAGGGGAGTACACCCCCTACACCACGGATGAGCTCATCGACCTGATCGCTGATCTTAAGCTTATCATCCCTCGCTACTGCCGAGTCAATCGCGTGATTCGTGATATCCCTTCCCACCACATTGTCGCCGGCAACAAGCGCACAAGTCTGCGCCAGGATGTGCAACGTAAGCTACAACAACGAGGTCAGCAATGCGGCTGCATCCGTTGCCGGGAGGTTCGTGACAGAGCGGTAGATCCACAGGAGTTGCAGATTAATGATCTGACTTATCCCGCAAGCGGTGGGGAGGAACACTTCCTCTCCTTTGACACCATGGAGGACTACCTTGCCGGTTACCTGCGGCTCTTCCTACCGAGTTCATCTACTCCAGATACAGGCTTAGAGGATTTGGATGGCGCAGCATTGGTGCGGGACATACACATATATGGTCAGTCCATGGAGGTCGGCTCAAAGGCGGAGGGCGCTGCGCAGCACGTTGGGCTGGGTGGGCGTCTGATGGCTTATGCACAGGATCTAGCCCGGGAACAGGGCTACCGACACATGGCGGTCATCGCTGCTGTTGGTACGCGCGGATACTACCACAAGCTCGATTATGAACTTGGCGAGACATACATGGTGAAACAATTGCTCTAGACACCAAGATTGATTTAATCTACGTGAATCTGGGTGACCGCTCTTCAATTGCATGAGGAGCGGTCAAATTTCATCATAGGTCTGGTCGTGTTGATGGCGAATAATAGGAAACCGACACATCAACGCGGGATACACTGAGCGTCGCGGGATCAACAAGAGCGGTCGTTATCAATATCGCTATGTCTTCACTCGAGTGACCATCACCCTCTCTCCATCCATCACGGACTGAAAAGCTGTAGCATCTCCCTCCACTTGTCCAAAGGGGTTGACATTAGTATAGGCTCGAGGTGCTTCGCTTTCGCTCACTGGTGTGGGACCGAAGAAGATGCAAAAAGCTGTCCCTGATGGCCAGTAGCCGAGTTCACCGATGGTCATTTCCTGCCGGGCGTCCTTGGACTCGGTCAGGCGTAAAGGGATGGAGAAATAGATCTCGTCACCCCAGCGGTTTGCCTGACCCTCGAAGGGCAGAGCTTCCCAGACAGCGTCAGCAGTGGCTGAATCGTTCAGGACCGCGGTCTGCGACACTTGTCCGGCTGTGATATGTATCTTGCGTGTCATTGATCCACTCCTCGTTTCGTGAGGTCGTTTCCGGTCGGTGCTTCTGCTATTCTAACCCGTTGCAGTTGTGAGCCCACAAGATCCTGTAATGCACACCAGCCTTGCGCCACTCCCTCAGCGTCTCCCAACCACACAAGGTGACCCGGGCAACGACAATCGGAGGCGCCGAAGCCAGCCGCGGCTAGTTTCCCTGCTTCGGTCACCACACTGGCCCAAGCGCACTCCTGTCGATTTCCACCCTCTGCCCACCATACTTCCTCAATCACACCTAATTCTGTAAGAGTGTCGATATGCCAATGGGGTCGCTTCTCTTCGCTGGGGCGAAGATGACGATTGACGCGGCCTGGCACCCCGCCGGCTCCTAAGGCGCTGCCGACATAGACATGGTAGCCCGCCAGGAGGTGCACCGCGCCAAGCCGGCCCACCTTGACCGCCGTTGCTCTTTGTATGTACACCAGTAGGGCGTATGTCCCTCGCGGAGCGCAGTCCTTACTAAACAACTCTAAAATCCTTTCTCGCGCGGGGTTTTTATTAGTGCAGTTATACCTGTCAATGAGCAGGCATTCATGGGTTGCAGATGCGGCCCAAGGCGGTCTCTGCGTGAGCCATTGCGGCCTCGCGTTGAGTGGGTGTGAGCAAACCGGGTGGTGTGTGTTCCGCCATCCATAGGAAGTAGTAATGCTGAACACCCCAGGCGCCCATCTCCTCAAGGGTTGCATCGTCAGAATTACCGCAAGTGTGGCCACCGATCTCGGCGTGCCGGGCCTCATGCACGATCAGGCCGACGAGGTCCATTAGCCCAATACCGCTCTGAGCGTCGTACCAAGAAGAATAGGATGGTTGACTGAGCAGTTCCGACTTGATCACGATCCGGTTTTGATCGTCGCAGCAATAGCTTATTTCAGTTGCTCTGAGGACAATGCCAGAGACCGCGCCCCGCAACCAGTCGTAGAGAGAGTAGGAGGTCCAGGGGAGGGGTTGGTCAAAGTACAGCGCAGACATGGCGCGCAGCGCCTGGTAGATCGCCAGTCGGGGGTTGGTGTCATCACAGGCGTAGGGAGGTAGACCGACCTCTGGATCAAAGAAGATGTCAAAATCGATCTGAAAGCGCTCGATCTCATCCGCGGTAGGACATGTGGCTAGTAGATCGTCCAGACTTCCAACCAGCGTCGGTGGAATGGAGGTGGGTTTTAGTGCTGGTGTCCGTTCGACAGCCAAGGTCGGGTTGGGGTGGGCTGTTCTGGTCGGTGATGAGGGTATGGATGTGCGAGTAGACCCTGATGGGGGTGAAGTCAGGTCTGCCGCCCTGGGGGAATCTGATGGTGTCACAGTGAGCGATGGAAGGTTGCAGGCGAAATTTATTAGAAGCAGGATTGTTAGTAAGGGAAGAGAAAATCGTCGATGTCCCCAGGGCATGGTAATGTATTTATCTTTCTGGAACACATGGATTGGCGATCCATCCTTCCAGCACGATCCCTTCATCCGTCAGGAGCGGATCGATTCCGGAGAGGATCACCCGCTCCGGCACGTTATCGGCGATCGCTCGACCGGCGGGCAGGACGACGGTTGCCTGGAGTTCGTCGTGGGTGAGGTCGCCCGGAAGCTTCAAACCAGTAACAAGGCTTAAGTTTCGACGCCAAGTGACGAGTTGATCGGGGGTGGTTTTCGCTTTGGCGGGCAGCTTAGGGAGCCCTAGGGTCTTCCAAGCATAGGTGGGGAAGGTTTCCACCAGCCAGCGCACCCCAGATCGTTCGGACCAGTCGGCTGTGAGGAGTTCCCATCCGTGTTCGAGGCGTAGGTGTTGGAAGAGGTCGATCGAGAATTGGATGTAGTAGAGGTAGGTGCGAGGTTTGGTCGTACCAACAACTCCGGTCTTGCCTGGCGTGTTCAGGACTCGCTCGCAAAGGCGCATATGCTCAATTTGTGAGTTGGGGGCCCTCCAACCCTGTGACCCGTCGAGCAGCAGCACCGATATCCCTTCCCTTTCGCAGAAAATGGCTAGTGCAGCCGCGAAATCGCTCGGCGAGGGGGTGCCGTATAAGCCCAAGTCACCGGCCTTTAGGATCTGGACATCATCGTTGCCGTTTTCTATGTGGGCAATGCCGTTGTCAGAATAACGCTTGTAGGCAAGGTCCACGGAAAGGGCGCCTCCCGGTTTCTTTATCCTTGGCATGTTCTATCTCCTTCAATGGGCAGTATAGCATTTGCTGGGGTGTATATCAGCCGTATGTTATCAGAATGAGTGTATTAGATTATGGTCGGTAGATGGCGAAATATAAGGTAATCCCCTCGTCTTGTAACTAAGTGACATGGAACCTACCTCGTAGATTGTATTCAAGGTTCTCCTCGTGTAAGATGGTCTTGGCAAATGAACAAAGCTCATTGGATAATAGACGGCAAAGGATAGCCTCGGCGCGGTGGGGAGCCATGAACTCACATCAAAAAACATGCCCAACTTTACATGAAAATAGGCCGTACTTTTTAGATCTCAACTCGCATTACAAGCCAGCTGGGAATAGAACTCAGGCTTGGTTGGTCGCAGGAAGTTGTCATAGGTAATGGAATAATTAGTTTGTGTCACTTAGGAGAAAGTATATTGTACTCCGCGGGTTTTAAGACAGAGGAAAGCTCCCCTTGGTCGTATTGTGTGGGGTGGGGAGCTAAGCGGAATTCAAAAGGATGAAAAGAAGATGAGCAAATGGTTGAAGACATTATTTTTTATGATCCTGATAGTTGGGGCTGGATATTTCTTTGGAACGATATGTAGGCAGATCGACCAGGCCTATGGGCTTATCCTCGCCCCTTCCCTGGAGCTTCTAATGCTAATATTATGGCTCCTGCTGGCTTTGGGTTTGGTATTAGTTAGTGCTGGCTTGGTGGCTACGCTGCTACGGCCGATCTGGGTGGGTTTCATCGCCTTTGCCCTATCTGGATTAGCCATACTATTAGGCTGGCATATTGCACCAATCAACGGAATTCTGGCTTTTTTGTATGTACTGGCCGGCGTCGCTTACACACGGAGTGTCGATGGGCAGCTAAATCAGCAGATTAAGTTCTCCGTGCGGCCAATCAGCCAATGCCAGGGCATATTGCTGACGACTCTTATCCTTGTGGCCTGTGGCAGCCTCTACCTCGGCTATGGGGAACATATCGAGCGGGAGGGGTTTTCAATTCCCGAATCATACGTTGAGATATTTATGGAACAGATGGAGAAACAGATTCTTGCACGCGCGCCAGCAGAGGGGAGCGAGGAGATAGTAGCGCAATTCAGAGAGGAATTCCAGCGAAGTATAGATGGGTTCATCGAGCGCACGGTGAAACCTTATGAGCGGTTTATCCCCTTAGCCATTGCTCTTAGTTTGTTTATGCCTTTAGTGACCATCACCGGCTTGTTGACATGGGTGCCAGCTCTGTTTCTGAGGATTTTGTTCACCTTGCTTACCGCGCTGAGGGTAACAAAGACAGTTACCGAGACACGGGAGGTACAGCGATTGATCATTGAGTAGAGTCCTTGCCGGAACGCACAGTGACATAGGCTGATGATGTGCGTTTTTAGAAGGATAATTGCTGGGCCAAACACATCTTAAAACCACAGATTACTTAGCCACTTGAGTTTAGAAAAGGTCGGGTGATTAGCGCTTCGCATCTAACCGCCCATCGGTGCCCTGTGCCAGAATGGTATAAACTTTTCCTATTT
>JAUWHR010000005.1 GCA_030605795.1 Anaerolineae bacterium
GAGGTATCAACTCAAGGTCAGACCGCTGCATGCTGAGATCATGCGGCAACTAACTCAAGCGACCGATCTGCTCCAAGAGCTTTATCCTGATAAAGCGGATCGAACCCAGTTCCTTAACACGCCACAACGTGAATTAGGGAACCGGACACCCATTGAAACCATCCTTCAAGATCCTCCCTATGGTCTCAGGGACGTGGTCCACCTGCTCGGTCGTATGGCCGAGGGAATCCCAACCTAGGTGAACCATGGACAATCCATTAGAGCACTGGCGGGAGGTTATCAGCCGACAAAAGCCCCGTAAATTTAGCGGGGCTTTTTGGTACCGAGCAGTTTACAGAACCAGAAGGAAATCCATCATGAACATGGATGGTGCATTACTTCATGGTGGAAGGTATAACCCTCCAGATGAGTTTGGTGCACTTTACCTATCAGACAGCCCTGAAGCATGCGCAGCTGAAATGAAACGTCGGCCAAGAACACCGCCAGATTATGTCATAGGCGAAATCGAGGTGAAAGCCCAAAAGATCTGTGATCTAACCGATCCAATCCTCCTCGACCGGCTTGGCCTTGAAATGGATGATTTGTGTACAGATGATTGGGAACTCACGCGCATATTAGGGAACCTGATCCGTGACACCAACTTTGAAGGAGCGCTCGTGCCCTCCGCGGCTGGACCTTATAAGAACCTCGTACTTTTTCTGGACCGCTTCTCCAGCCAATCATCTCTTGAACTTATCGATGTTCGACCCCTGATCATCAATAGTAAATAATACTGATCTTGTGTAATGGCTGGCCCCAGGCACCCCTGAATGAGTTAACAATTATCTCAAGAAGTTAGCAGAGTACGCATAGATACAAGCCCGAGATTTCTTCGCTCGGGCTTCTTCGATTCTCAAGGATGGAAAAAAGCATGGATAATAATCAGATTACTACTTTGCCTGGATTTGACCTGGAAAAGCAAACTCAGCAATCACAATTGGTCCGAGCGCTCCCGGTTAAAGAGCAGCCAGCTTACCGGGCGATATATTGTGCAGAGGCATGCACAACAACGGAGCTTCTTGCTGCGGTCATTCGTGGACCTGATCAGATTGAGATCGCTTCGGATCTGTCGGCTCGCTTTGGAGACATCCATGGAATTGCCGCTGCGAATGATGTTGAGCTAAAAGAAACGCGGGGCATTGGAGCGGCCAGGGCCGCGGCTATCAAAGCCGCCTTTGAGCTGGGGCGTCGACTGAACCAGCCTCCGCCCAGCTTACGGTCCATCCAGAGTCCTGATGAGGCCGCGGCTATTCTCATGCCAAGGATGCAGCATCTCGAAAGAGAGGAGTTTGTTGTCCTGCTTTTGAACACCCGTAACCATCTGATCGGAGAGCCCATCGTTGTGTATCGCGGCTCATTGAATTCGAGCCTGATCCGCATCGGCGAAGTTCTCAGGCCCGCGGTTCGATCAAATGCAGCAGCGGTCATTATTGCCCATAACCATCCTAGTGGCGTGTGCGACCCCTCACCCGAGGACGTCGCAGTGACCAGGTCGATCGTTGAAAGCGGCAGGCTTCTTGATATTCAAATTTTGGATCATCTCATCATCGGTCGTGGGTGCTATGTGTCTCTGAAGTCTAAAGGACTGGGCTTCTGATATGCCCTGAATCAGGGAAGGAGGCTACTTCAAAGAGCTTCCACATGATCCCGGGATAGCCCAAGCACTTATCTCCGTGCCGCTGACAACACAGCGGCGACTTTTACACGAGGAGGTCTTTATAAATGTTGATCGACCGCACCATCCAGATCTTGAACAAAGAGCAGCAAAGCCCTCCGATGTAACGGAGCTCATCCGACATCTCCTCTACACCGTACTGCAAACGGCGTCATCCCTGGTCTCGATCGGGGTTGTCGGCCCGGCGATATCGTTCAGCGATGACGGGGCAGGCTGGAGCAAAAAGGACTTCAAGATGAATTATCCCCTCTACAAGCTCCGGCGCCTTCTCACAAAGCTGGGATGCACGAAGCTCCAGATCGCCTCCAGCCACAGGGACAACGCCTGGACGACAGGGCCTGATGAGCGTCGTTGATCTCGAAGAGCCGCAATTCAGTGACATCGAGCTGCCCGTTACCGGAACCACAACCGTCTTTTAAGTTGGTTGCTCAATTGGGGATCTCGACGACCTTGTTCAGCAGGCGCGGGGGGTTGTACCGCTTGAGGTCAAGCTGAATGGAAACACGATTCCGACCCTTGATTCCTGAGAGAGCTTGTGGTTCGCACTCGACATCACCAGGCCATCAGGTCGATTTGTCCTGAATCAAATCCTTGATAACGGACAACTTGCAGATAGAGCCGGGTTCTGTTTTCCGGCATGCGGCTGAAACTATGTTACAATAAGCAGAAATACTGAGGGCGCAGAAATACAGACGGCAGGAGGCTGAGATGGAAGAAACTATCCAAGTTCGAAAGCGGGGTGTGGTGACACTCCCGGCTAAACTGCGCGGTAAATATGGCATTGAAGAGGGTGATACCTTTCGTGTGCTCGATCTGGACGGCCTGTTCGTGCTGTCGCCGATGGTCCCGATGGTGCCAGAGCTGGCGCGTGAGATCGAAAGTATGCGGCTCGAGGCGGGAATGAGCATTCAAGAACTGCTCGAGGGCCTGAGAGAGCAACGAGAACGATACTACCGAAAACACTACGCCAATGGCAAAGACGACTAAGCCGCGGGTCCTCATTGACGCCGACGTACTTTTCGCTGGAGCGGCTGCACCGAGCGAGTATGGGGCCAGTCTTGTCGTTCTTCGTATGGCCGAGATCACACTGGTTGAGGCCATTGCCTCTCGCCAGGTTATCGTCGAGGCCGAGTGGAATCTCACAGAGAAGTTTCCGAATGTGCTATCAACCTTCAGGCTACTGGTTGACCGGTGCCTCGACATTGTTGAGGACCCAACACGAGACGACTTATCCAAGTATGAAGGATCGGCCGATGCCAAGGATCTCCCAATCTTGGTCGCTGCCATACAACATAAATGCTCGTGGCTGGTAACCTTTAACACGCGCCATTTCCAGCCGGGCCATCCGGATGTCACCGTGCTTGAGCCAGGAACCTTTGTGAAGAGGGTTCGTGAACTGCTCGCCTACCTTACTCCTTCGGAGAACTAGGCGGCATCAGATCTGATCCAAAGACCCAAGAGCGTTTTTGCGGTGCCACTCGTCTGCTAGGCCAATGTCTTATTAGTTAGAATTCACCGCGCAAATTCCTAGCTCATCCATTAAGTTCCCCATAACTGTAGCGGCTGAACACATTCTGGCGCCAACAAACGGATTCAACATCCCAACGCCTTCGACCCGCGCCGATGTGCCCATAAGCCTGCGCAAGATTCGCAGCTCGACTTGTGCGCGCCCGGCCGAGGTTGCGCCGGGATCTCATAGCTCGCTCCGGCTTATCCATCCTTGAGCTGGAGTCGCAAACCGAGGAGGGAATCGCTGGCGTTGTCGGGGCCGTCCACCACGTTGGCGGTCTCGCGTTAACGGGCAGCGAGCCCCGGGCGGTCCTTTCTCCTACCAGTGGAAGAGGTTGTTCCTGTGGGGATAGGCATCCATATTCACTTTTCGTACCGGCCTTTTCGTGAAATGACAGGGCTCATTTTTAACCAGGAGACCCTCGTGGAAACATACTTCAAAGTCATTTCAAGCCACGCAAAAGACGAGCTCGCCTGGTGACTATTCCGGCTACCCGGGAAGGGCTGGCGAGCGAGTCTTGACCGGGGGGGCGTGCTGCTTCTTGAAAAGGTATGCGAGGCGGCCGATTTAAAGGGGTCGGAGGAGAGAGATTTTATCGCCCGCGCCCGGGAAATCGAGTAGATGTTCAACCCCGTGTTTGTGCATGGAATTAGGGACATCCTCACTGGTGACGACAAACTTCGGGATGCAGTTCAAAGCGGTATAACAATAAAGACAACAATATTGTTGTCTTATGATATAATAATATCTGGATCCGGCTAATTATTTGTACGGAAAGATGGCAATGGACGAAATACTGAATGAGCGCCATTACTGGACAGCAAAATCAAAGCTGAGGGAATTAAATGCTGAGTTTGAAGAATCTCGAAGCAATCCTGAACGGCTTTCTCCTAAAGCGCAGAAATCCATACTCGAGTCACTGAACGCGCAAATCATAGAATTAGTCGTAGAGATTTCAGAATATGAGGCGATAAAGAAGTCAGGGGGTATGCGCTTCTATCTTGAATCTTTGGATGATCTTCCGCGAGTTTTAATAGGAGCGAGATTATCACTGGGTTGGACTCAGGAGAGACTCGCCGATGAATTGAATATGCCGAAACAGCAAATCCAGCGATACGAGGTGACGTTCTATGAATCGGCAAGCTTTCGTCGAATCCTTGAAGTCGCCGATGCTCTCGGAGTAAGTTTTTCGGGTACGGCGGATACGTATTCCAGTCAAAGAAGTCTGAGTAGGCTTGATCCTGATATTGTCCGTCATACGCTTTCTGGCTTCTCTGCAGCTGCAACTTTCCAGGAAGCCGAAAGTCGTCTGCGTCTTCGTTCAATGACGGACCATGAAGCGCGTCAGATTTTCGACGATCTTTGTGATACACACTCGCATCTATCCGAAATCCACGAAACCAGAACCATGAAAAGCAACGTGCTACTTGACCACAAGCTCTCTCAACGGAGAGCTATGGAAGTATTGGCCAGAAAGCGAGGCGATCTCCAGTGAATCCTCAGATAAAAGCCGCAATCCTCATGCATGAATTATTAGAAACCCATCAACTGAAGTATGCTGTAATTGAGGGTATCGCTTTACAGTTCTGGGGTGAACCACGGTTTACTCGTGATGTTGACATTACTGTCGAGGGTCGTATGGAGCTCCCTGAACTTGTAAAGCTATTCACAGAGACTTATAAATCTCGTGTACCCGATCCTCTCAAGTTTGCACAAGCTACCCGGATGATTCTCCTTCAGGTAGAAGAAGTGAATGTGGACATCGCGCTTGCTTTTCCTGGTTATGAAGAAGATCTATTCAGGAACGCGCCGATCTTTGAGGTAGAACAGGGGGTGGAACTTAGGATCTGTTCAGCCGAGGATCTTATCATACACAAGGCAGTTGTGGGTCGTCCTCAGGATCTTTCCGATATAAAGAGCATTATCTACCGTCAGTCTGATGATCTCGACATTAAATATATCCGCAGTTGGCTGGGCGAGTTTGCAGATGCTCTTTCGGATCCAACCATCTTAGATCGTTTCGACACTGCATGGGGAGATAGGTAAAGGAGTCATTTACATGTGAATATCCGGTAAAGCAAAACAGGACAATCAAATCAAAGCCATCCTGAATAGATATTCCAGGGTGGCTTTCTCATTTTGAAAGGAGTTCTATGTGACGCAATTCGTCAATCCTGGAGTGTTGGATATTTCGCGCGAGGCGATTGAGCAAGAGTCTGGCATACCAGAAATCCCGCTTTAGATCCCTCCTCCAGGTTTCTACCGCATGGATCTGATGCAATGGTTGTATAAGGGATTGCTCATGGATGACCGAAAACTGTGGGACCGCCCTAGTTGTCTTGCGAAACGGGAAGAACATGGAGATAACTTTCTAGATTGGTCTGTGGAAAACTTTACCTGGGACCAGCTCCTAGGGGAGATCAACTGGATCTCCAATCGTGAAGCGCTCATGCTTCTGGAGATGATGCTCAAGCGCGACATCCTTCACGAGATGCGAAGGGGCATCCTTCGTGGGAATAGCATTGAAAACACGCCACGATCTACGAGTCTTCCCGAACTAGAGCGCATGCTCGCCTGGATCCGTGCAGGGAACCGTTGGGCTTGGTGGATTGAAGCACTGCAGGAAATCCCTGATACCAAATACCATCCCATACCTCGCTTGGATTTTTCTATGCACGGGTCCTACCCTGGTATGGATCGAGTTCGGCGGCACATTGAGGATGTGGGCAGGCTTCTCTTTCGCAGGGGCATTGACAATGAGGGATTGCTCGTGATGGCCGATTACATCCTGTATGCGCTGGGCTTCCTCTCCGAGCCTCCTGACAATGTTCCTGTGGAGGATTTTAGAGATCTGGTTGTCTCTTTTGATCTCAACCTCTTGTTGCGCTGGCCATCTTCCCATTTCGACATCCATCTTTCTGAGAGCAAAATCGGCATATAGGTTGCATTCTTTTCCACCCCGATGAACGTATCGGTCTTCATGTCTGAGATGGTGCATGCAGCTTCTCCCGATGATGAGGCTTCAGATTCAGGGGATTCGGTTCTCCAGAGAAAGCGCAAGCTTTGTTCCACGCTTGGCGAGCCGGCTGCCGGCATCGGCAACCTGATCCTTGCCTCTTCGAACCATCACTGGCTGGGCGGGCCATTCTGGGACATCAATCCATCCACAAAGAAGGTGGGGCGTGCCCAGCTCGCCCAGTAAGCGCCCTAGTTCTAGCAGTATTACTTCCTTGCACCGCCACCATATGGTTCGCTGGCTGACCCCGAAGAACTGAGGCAGCAGGCTGCAGAGCAGCAGAAGATGTACATCATCGAACACCAGCGGGCAGTCTACGCCATGGAGGATTGGTCTTGGTGTTTGGTGGAGCGGGCGTTCTCGAGTCCAAACACCTCCGAACAGATCGCACAATACGAGAAGAGAAATCGTCTGCTGACAAAGGACATTCGGCATCGCGCCCAGGCGCGGAGCACGCGCAAGATGAGGGATCGGCTTCGCCTGCTCAACCATATGTTGAAATCTGTCCGTACAGAAACCAAGGAACAACCTTCGGAGACCCCCTCCGAAGATGTCTCCACAGAGGCGGCTCTTAGGCCCGACTGCATAAACCTTGGCTTCCAGCAGGAGTTCCTATTTGAAGCTGCAGAATTCGAGGGAAAGGAGTGAGAACGGAGATTATTTAATCCTGATCATCAGGTCAAAACGAAAGATCGATCATGCCTATATGGGACATCTAATAGGACACTTGACGACTAAACGAAAGGGTAATATACTTATGATAGAACTTCAAGCGGATCGAGACAGGAAAACCGTGATGGCAGTAGCTTTTGTTGATCAACTCGAACGGGAAACCGCTCGGAAGACGATCGAGGGAGCACGTCAGACCTTCGGTTTGAATTATGTGGACATTGCATCTGCCTTGGGTGTCGATAGGCGAACTCTTCTACGGTATCGGAAAGAGATGAATACGCCATCGCCGAAGGTTCGTGATCGTCTGGAGGCTCTTCGTCAGATCTCTCATCTACTGTACTTGATCTACGTAAACCGTGAAGATGGGTTAACCTGGCTCTACACCCCCGTACCTCTCCTGCAAGGACGCCGCCCGATTGACCTCATGAGAAGAGGTGAACTTGATGAGGTCCTTTCTGTTCTTGCAGGATTCTATTCGGGCGCTCACATTTGAGATACAAGGGTAAGGTCTGGCGACATGTCCCCGCTGGTGCACACCCATTGCATGCCGGTTACATTCTGAGAGCGGGCGGCCGATGGAATCGGCAAGGTGTGTATGGCTGTCTTTATACATCTCTTACCAAAAGGGGCGCTCTTGCGGAGTTCGCTAAATTCTTCCATAACTTGAGTGATGTTGATTTTCAAAGATGGAACCGCGATCTTGTCTCCATCCTTGTTGATTTGGATCCTGTTGCAGATCTCACGAACAAGGCGACTTCACCAATCCCTCCAGACGAACCTTTTCTCACTGGAAATGAACCCAGCGATTTTGAGGCTTGCCGCGCACTGGCGGATTCGTTGAGAGCTGCTGGCTACGTCGCGTTAATCACCCCTTCTGCAGCAAGGCCTGGAGAGAAAAATCTGGATATCTATCTAGACGGTCTGGCAGGAAACATCCAAATCGACGAAGGGGGTGAGCGGATTCCTCTCGAAGCCCCATAGATTTCACCAAAGCAACCCGATGGCAAGCTGAAAGCTGATAGTGCCATCATCATCGCATCCATCTTCCTCAACCAGACAGCATTGCTGTATGGTGTCTCTTGTACGCCCGGCATGGGCGATAGCTAGGAGGTGAAAGTCCTCTGCGGGCGTTGATCCGACGAACCGCTAGCCGACGGCAATTGCGCTGGTGTGAACCAGCGTGGGGACGCTGCGCGGAGCCAGAGTGCAAAACCTGGACTTGATGGATAAGAACTGCGTAAGGAGGCGTAGAGCGCCGGGTGAGCTAGCAAGTGATAGTGAAGCCCCAAAAGGGTCAAGGCGGCTTTACGTAATCGCAGCGAGGGCCAGGGGAAAGCTATCATACCTTATCCGGGGAGATCTGCGGCGTGTCTTGGAGACGAGACTGAGGAGATCGAGAGGTCTTCTGACCGCGTCGCAGAAGTCAGCATAGTCGATGGGGTAACGACCATCCAGGGAGAGCAGAGAAATCTGCTTAGTCCGAACGGCAAACTAGCCTGGAGTGGAACATTAGAGGGACGAGCATGGAAGGTAGACTTCCCCAGATAGGGGACCTGCTGGTAGCGCGAAGGCGTTGAAGCCATTGGGATCCAACCAAAGGACCGAGCAGTCCCCGGCATCGACCTCCAACAAAGGCTAGAGGGCTAATAGATGTCCTGACTTTTGCCGAACCGCCGGATGCGGACCCGCATGTCCGGTGGTGTGGGAGGGGAGAGGTCGTGAGGCCTCCCCCTACCCCGATTTTTCTTAAAAAAGGAGATCAATATGAAAGCAGTAGGTTTTGCCTCAGTGTTGGACTCTGCGATTCCGAGAGCGCAGAGCTTCACGGACAGGTCGCCATATGAAACACATTTGTGGGGGAGGAGCTTTTTTCAAGCGTGGATTCAGAGGTCAATGTTGCCAGATATCTTCCGTATCCTTCGCTTTCCCTGACCGAACTTCTTGAGGAAGATCTGGAACTCACACAGTCGTGTGCAGAGGCCGTTGAAAACCAATAGCAGGGCCTGTATGTGAACAGATTTATGGCGGGTATTGCCGGCGAATATCTTCGTCGTCTGATTTTGGGTGAGTTGGTAGTCTTTCAGACCTGGGTGAACTTGTCCAGCTTGGAAATGTCTTCCGTTCCCGTAAATCAATATCACATCAGCCGGTTATCCCATCTCAGGGAAGAAAGTCAGAGGTGTTCTATGGAAACCGTTAAGGAGATGTTGGCCTAGGAATTAGTTCGTCCGCGTAAACCATGCTTCCATGCTGAGACAGACCCTTCGTGGTCTGTATTGTTTTTAGAGGATAAAGACCAAGGCTTTGACTATGGGCTTTGAAGGATCGTACTCGATAAACCCCAACGGAAAGGAGAGAACACAATGGCTTCACAAGTCACCGCAAATACATTGGTTGCAGCTGAAGTGCAGGAGGTGAAGGGCCCTTGGGTGTCTGACATTCAACCCGGGGACGAATTCATTGGCTTCTATGTGGCCAGAAATCCGCGCCTATACCCATACCGCGATCTCCTCCAGGGCAAGTACATGCGACTTTTGCTCTCGGATCGTACCGGTTACGTCCAGGCAAGGATCTGGGAAGAGGCGGAGGCGGCAGCAGAGGAAATCACCAACAGCACGCCGATCAAGGTGGACGGTGTCGCCGAGCTTTATAACGGCGGTGTTCAGGTCCACATAAGGCGCTTCCGCCTCGCCAGGGAGGGCGAGGTTCAACGAGAAGACCTGATTAAGGCATCAAGTCGGGATGTCGAGCAGATGTGGGTGGTCGTCCAGGACGCGATTGACCAGGTGCAGGACCAGCATATCTCTTCGCTGCTGCGCTACTTCTTTGAAGATATCGGTTTCACGTCCAAATTCCTTGAGATCCCTGCGGCAAGAGTCATCCACCACGCCAATATGAGCGGGCTACTTGAGCACTGCTACGAGCTCATCCTTCTGGCTCAACCGCTGCTCGATCTCTATCCCGAGATCGACCGTGACCTCCTCGTTGCCGGCATTCTACTACATGACATTGGAAAGCTTGAGGAGTATGACTATGAATACGATACTTCCATGACGGATGCTGGAAAGCTCATCGGGCATGTTGTCCTCTCCGAGCGCATCGTGTCCAGAGCCATTAGTGCAATCGGGGGGTTTTCCAAATCGCGAGAAAACGAAATTCTGCACCTCATTGTGTCACACCACGGAAGGCATGAGTGGGGCGCAGCCCGCCGACCGAAATCCCTTGAAGCGATCGCGCTTCACCATCTGGAAAACCTCGATGCACAGGTCAATCGCTTCAATCAGCTTCTTGAGCATGCTCGGGAGGACGGTAAAGCATGGACAGACTATGACCGTCTGCTTGGAAGGATGCTCTATGCCGGCGAACGGGACGGCCTGACGGTCGAGGAAAATAGTTTCGTTGAGTGAGGGACTGACTATGACTTCTGTAATTGACCACATCACTTGTCTCCTGTGCGGGAATGAGAATGCGTATTCCGAATATCAAACCCGAAATTTCGAGGGCAGCGTATACTGTTTCGTTTGCGGGTATCGTGCGTGAACCCAAACATTGATTGATAGAGAGAAATCCGCCGCCGATCCCGAAGGCAGACTCTTCTTCAAGAAACGTCGGAATGGCGGGATCATCCAGCGATACTACGAACGGAAAGGATACGGCGCCTGCAGCCTGTACTCGAAGGAGGGGGGTGGAATCCTATACTGCTTCTCTAAGCCCCTTCCTCAAGAAGCCCGTGAGGAGTTCCGGAGAGTCGTTGAAGAGGGGCAATCAGGCGATCATGAACTCCGACGGGATCTCAGCCACCTGACATGCTGGAACGAAGATCTGGGGCGAGCGGAGTTGATCGCCGGCACAGTCCGGTGTTGCTGGTCAGATTTTTAGTGATTGGGAGAACTTCGCCCGCTACGGCTTCAATCGAGCGCATGCCACCGTCTACGGTGCAGTTCCAGTACATAGGGCCTTCCTCAAAGCCAACTATCCCATCGAGTACATGACCGCTTTGATGTCAGTGTTCCAAGAAGACCCAGATCGTACTGCTAGGTACATCACCGACTGCAGGCGCATGGGAATCGGCATTCTAAGGCCCTCTGTCAACAAAAGTGGTCTGGATTTCACCATTGAAGCGAGTTCTGAGGCTCCTGAAGCGATTTGCTATGGTCTTGGGGGCAAAAAAAACGTCGGTGATGGTGCAGCAGGGCTCATTGTTGAGGCCAGAGGGCTGGAGGGCGAGTTTTCAGATGTCGTTGACTTCGCGTTGCGGGTAGATCTGCGCAGGGTGGGGAAGCGTGCATTAGAGTCGCTCATCATGGTTGGCGCCCTTGATGATTTCGGTTCTTGAACCGTATTCCTGGAGCAGGTTGAATCTCTTTCCCGCGACTCTGGGAAACACCATCAGGTCCTTTCTGCGGATCAGATGACACTCTTTGGCGGAGAGATCAACGGGATTTCCCAATCTGTTCTCCCAACCCGAACCATGGAGGCGTCAAAGCGACGGTGGCTTGCATGGGAGAAAGAAATCCTGGGCGTGGATGTATCAGATCACCCCGTTGCGTCGAAGATGGCCATCCTCGGTGGCCTCATCTCTCACTAAAGCTCGGAAATCCAGGACACTTCCCAGAACGAGCACGTGATCGTTGCGGGCGAGGTGACAGACATTCGTAAGATCCTCACCCGACGAGGGTATCCCATGGCTTTTATCCTTTTTGAGGACCTTCAGGGCACGATCGAGCTGGTGGTCTTCCCAAAGGTCTGGAAGAATACGTCTGCTTGGCTCGAGCAAGGATCGATCGTGGTGGCCAAGGGCAATGTGGACCTGGAGCGGGATATCCAAAGGTGCTGGCGGATAAGATCACGGATCAGCTCGAGCGGGTGAAGGTTTATTAACCATTATGGTTAAAGCCAAGCATGGGTCGTAGAGGGGGTTTAATGGTGGGGCAAATTACGCGTTACTGTAAAATCTGTGGGGTGGAGCTTTGTCTCCATCCCACAGTAATTGTGAGCCAGGTCTTTTTTTGTTTAACCGTATTGTATTGAAAAGAATGTGTACAAGATTATATTGAGGATGTGACAAGCAATATGCGCATAGCCACAATATCTCGACTAAACATATTCTTTGTTTTTCTTGAAACAAAAGAGGCTATGCGAAATGGAGGATTGAGGGTTGAAGGCAATCATAGTACAGCGCGAGTCTAAATTCGAGGGTTTCTTCATATTATTGATTCCTGGATTCAACCACTAAGTGCAACAACGGGATGATTGAAGAATACCTGATTTGTCGTCTTGAAGCCAAGACATTTTCTGGGTCTATTGTTGAGCATATTCATAGCATAGGCGATCTCCTCACTCATGATGTTTGAGAAATTGCTCTTTTTAGGGAAGTACTGTCTTATCAGACCGTTCGTGTTATCGTTCGTTGCTCTCTCCCAGGATGAATAGGGATGGGCAAAGTATGGGTCACACGCAAGGATGGGCATCTCCCGGCCATGCTCTTTCCCACTGGCATCCGGTCGAAGAGGTACCGACGAAGCGCTGGTAGATGGAATGTCGCCAGTGCGTGTAATCTGGGGTTAGTCAAGTAATGGAACGAAAAGTCACGCTATATTAGCAGAGTCGGCGGGTAGGCACAGGCCAGAAGAAGCGCTTCATCGAACGCCTTTGTATGTCATGGAGAGCAACCCGGGCGTTCCTGTGAAAAGAATCTTTCCTATTGAAAAAGATTCTTATCTAGGAGCCCGCCCCGCCTGTCAACTTCCTCACCCAACAACAGCAAGCTGTCTATGGGCAGTATGCGGGGGAACCCTCCCCTCAGCAGCTCGCCCGGTACTTTCACCTAGATGACACGGATAGGCAACTCATCCTCCGGCGCAGGTCGACTTATAATCAGCTTTGTTTTGCGCTGCAGGTATGCACTGTGCGCTTTTTGGGCACGTTTCTTTCCAACCCGCTTGACGTGCCAGAGGGGGCCGTGCGCTATGTCGCGAACCAATTGCCCATTATTAATATGGCCGACTTGTCGAAATACACGGCCCGCCGCACCACTCGTCACGAGCATGCCAGGGAGATCAAGCAGTTCTATGGCTATCGTGTTTTTGATGATCCGGCCATGCATTTCCAGTTGCTTCGCTGGCTGTACACTCGGGTCTGGTTAAGCGATGAAAGCCCGTCCATGTTGTTTGACCTGGCAACCGCCTGGCTTGTAGAAAGGAAGACCCTGCTTCCAGGCGCGACCACATTGGCGCGTTGCATTGCCCGCATTCGCGATCGGGCTCACCGACGCTTGTGGCGCACGCTGGCCCAACTGCCCAACCCGCAGCAGCGCGAGCGTCTGCTCAACCTTTTGGTCATCCCTGAAGGGGAAAGCCAGACGCCGCTGGACCGGCTGCGACGCTCGCCAAGCCGGGTAAGCAGTGTTGCACTGCTGAGAACCTTGGAGCATATGGATGAAGTTCGCGCCCTGGATATTGCCGGTGTGGATCTCTCGCATGTACCTTTCAATCGCATCAAAGCCCTGGCTCGCTATGCCACGTCCTCTTGGGCTGCAACGATCAATCGTCTGCAGCGCGACCGAAAGATCGCCACGCTGTTGGCCTTTGCCCATGGACTTGAGGCCAAAATCCAAGACGACATCTTGGATCTGCTGGATCGCTTTTTTGCCGAGAAGTTTGCCACCGCCAAGAGATACGGGCAAAAGGAACGACTTAGAACGCTGGCGCGGTTTGATGCTGCCGTGTTTCAGCTTCGCAATGCTTGCTTGTACTTACTGGATGAAAGCCTACCGGACCAGGCTGTGCGCGAAGCTGTATTTGCCCGGATTGACCCAGAGGCATTGCGAGAGGCGCTGGTGGTTGTCAATGAAAAGGCGCGCTCAAAGCCGCCGCATTATTTCAATCATCTGACTCGTAGCTACGGAAGCGTGCGTCGTTTTCTCACCAAGTTGCTGCAATCCATCCATTTTCAAGGTTCGCGGGCGAGCAAACCCATTCAGGACGCCTGGCAATTTCTCTACCAAATGGACCACGCAGCAGCGCCACCCGATCTCCAAGCGGCACCACGTGAAGTTATCCAGGCTGCTTGGCGCTCGTTGGTCATCGATCCCAGTCAAAAAATCAACCGGCGGTATTACACCTTTTGTGTATTGCACCATCTAATGGAGGCGCTGCGCCGGCGGGATATGTTTGTCTCCCCAAGCAACCGCTGGCATGACCTGCGCAGGAAACTGCTGCAGGGAAAGCAGTGGGAGTAAGCCCGTCCGAAGGTTTGCCGCACCTTAGGGTGGACGACGGATGGAAAGGCCGAGATCCAGCGTCTCTCCTCGGTCAATCTGCCTGAGGCGATGCTGGAGATCCATCGCCGCACAGGATTTGCAGACGAGTTCACCCACATTTGTGAAACGAAATCGTACGTGGAGGATTTTTCGATCTCTGTCTGTGCAGCTTTGCTAGCATAAGCCTGCAACATTGGCCTTGAGCCGGTGGCGCGCCCGGATATCCCAGCGTGTTAGGAAAACTTGAAAACTGGACACTTATAAACTTCAAAAGTGGACTTGAAAGCCCTGTAAAGGCAGAGAGACAGAGTGAATCATCTTGTTGTTCCACCAAATACGGATATGCATGAGCTTCTTCCCTTCATCAGGCACGAGATGGACATCTACATCTTCTCGAAGAGGCACATTAGGCACTTCAATAACATGTTTGAATAAAGAAATTCTGCGGTACCCGTTGACTATCCTCTTCTCCCGTAAACAGAAAACATCTTTGGCCGAGGTATAGGGTTTGGGTGTCGTGAACTTACGAAAGAGACTATTGCCTTCTTTTCTCGCACTCTCAAAACGGATGTTGGGGATCTCACCGGTCGTGGAGTGAACTTGGTTGTTGTTATACCGATTGAGCTCGTCTCTCAAGACGCTTCTGCCATCTTCCATCTCGGATATTTGTCCATAGATACAGGTACGTACGATGCGGTCCTGCAGCCAACGATAGGGGCACTCGACCTTGCCTTTGGCCTGGGGGGAGAGTTCATAGGTGACATCCACATTCAGAACGCGCATCATCTTGCGCCACTGAGTCGCAACATCGTCTGTTTCCAGTACATGCTTATGCCAGCCTGTCCTGGACCCTTCGGCAGTCCAGGGAAGCTGTCCCTTCCCTGGACGAAACGAAACACACGCAAGGAGTCGACATAGTAGCGAAGGGGCAGGCCGTGGGTCTCGATGACGGTCTTCGTTGCCTGAATATGGGCCCAGGTCGTCTCTCTGGGGAAAAAGTCAGCGAATAGTATCTTCCGGCTGAAATCATCGATAGAAGTGATGAGGGTCCATTTCTCCTTTGCAAGAGGAGACCAAAGGTGAAGAGAAGCGTCATGCTGTACCAGGGCACCGATGGAAGCGGTCAAGACTTCCCGGTCGTGCACCTTTCTCTTCCTGCGTGGTTTATGGCAGCCAAGCTTCTTGGCTCGCTTGATGATGGTAGTGACGGAAACATCGACCCCTTTCTTCCTTAGTCGATCCCTCAGTGCTGTGTAGTTGTAGCCGGAGATGGGTAAGTCGGGATCTTGGACGATTTCTTTCTCCTCCAGCAAAGCCTTCTCGATTTCCGCTTCCACTTCCGCTGACAACCTGTCATGAGATGTTCTTTTATAGTCAATTGAAAAGGTGGCCGGATCTTGCCGATAGGATTTCAACAAGGCAAAGAATCGGGTCTTGCCTACACCCAACATTTCCTGAACCTGAGCTCTGCTCATTTTCCCCAAGCAGTAGCTTTGAAGTAGAACTTTAATCTGTTCGTCGGTAAGGCGTCTGTGAAGCTGGTCCATTGACTCCTCCTTTTTGAAAGGAGAAATCTAACAGGGAAAGGAGTCTCTGCCGTTATCTCAGGTGTCCACTTTTCAAGTTTACATGGTTCACCTTTCAGGTTTAAACAGTTCACTTTTAAAGTTTATATGACAATGCGTCGCGAATTCTTGACTTGGAGACAATACTGGTGTAGTATTAAAAAGAGAATTATTTTATAAAGGTGAATAATTAATTATTCCTAAGCAATTTTCTTCAGCAAAAGACCAAACCTCTCCCAGAAAAGTTGCAAATTCATGCCAAGAAGGCAGACCCTTGCAGGCAGTAATAGCAGCACCGTCAAGTCGCACAATCTGAGGGCCATACTGCTAACACTTCTCCAGCGCGAACGTGTTTCGCGCGTCCGCCTAGCTCAAATGACTGGGCTCTCGACGACAGCCATCACCAACTTGGTCTCCGAGCTCTTGGGACAGGGTATCGTCGTTGAAGAGGGGACAGAGACCCCCAAGCATCGGAGAGGGGTCGGACGACCCCGAACGGCACTGCGATTAATGCCGGAAGCCCGTTATGCTGTTGGCATTCATGTTGGCGTTGGCAGTATCCGCGTGGCAGTGACTGACCTGCGCGCTCAGCTTTTGTGCCACCTTTCCCTAGCTCACCCTTTGGATAGATCACCTGAAGAGGTAGTGGTCGAAACAGCCACACTGGTTCATAAAGCAATCACCGAGAGTGGTGTGGATCGCCAGTATGTCGTAGGGGTAGGAGTGGGTGCGTCTGGCTTGGTCGACACGGACACCGGCGTCAACGTGGTGGCGCCTAATTTGGGTTGGCGTGATGTGCCGATTCGGGATTGGTTTGCCAAGCGTCTGAGGCTACCGGTTTGTGTGGACAACAATGTCCGTGCAATGGCCCTTGGTGAGGCTATGTTTGGTGCCGGGCAGGATGTTCATTTGCTGGCATTCGTCTATGCCCGAATAGGAGTAGGAGCGG
The DNA here is from genome assembly GCA_030605795.1 of Anaerolineae bacterium. GTDB lineage: Bacteria > Chloroflexota > Anaerolineae > Anaerolineales > E44-bin32 > DUEZ01. Next base: position 16,688 of record JAUWHR010000005.1, read on the forward strand.
GTTTTGTAGTAGGTGGCCAACTCTATCGTGGCAGTGGGGCAGGGGCGGGAGAGATCGGCCATACGACGATCATTCCCGATGACGGGGATCCATGCCGGTGCGGCAATACCGGCTGTCTTGAAACCCTCGTATCCGAACCGGCCATCGTGCGTTTGGCAGAGAAGTTGGTCAAGCGGGATACACAAGGTATCCTGGCATCGTACTGTAGAGGTACTGACGGGATTCGCGTCGAGCAGATCTTCCAAGCGGCGCGTGCCGGGGATACCGCCGTCCGTGCGTTGCTCGATGAACGAGCCCGTTACATGGGAATCGCGCTAGCAAACCTAGTTAACATCTTCAATCCGGAATTAATCTTATTGGGAGGAGTTCTTGCTCAAGGCAAGGATCTACTGTTGCCAGTTATTGAGACAACGATGTGCCAGCGAGCCTTTGCCAACCTGGGCGAACGGGTGCGGCTGCAGGCAACTAGCTTTGGCCAACAAGTCGGAGTGGTCGGAGCTGCGGCCCTGGCCTTGAACACCTTCTTTTACCAGCAATCTAGCCAGGGCATCTGAGGTAAACGGGTTATGCAATCGACAGATATGAGACTGGGCCTGGTACCACTGGCCAGGAATATGTTCGATATAGCCCTGGCAACGAAAGTGACGGCCCAGGTGCGCTCTCGATTAGAATCGGTCGGCTTTTCGCTCGCCGGGCCAAGTGCGTTGGTCACCAGCTTGGATGAGGCCAAGAAAGTCGCCCAACAACTGGCAGACAACCCGCCTGATCTGCTGCTGGTTCTGCAGGCCACCTTTGCCGATAGCACAATGGTAATGAGCCTGGCGGAGATGGTAGACGCTCCGCTCTTACTGTGGGCAGTTCCGGAAGCCGGCGCCGGTGGCCGATTGCGCCTGAACTCGTTTTGTGGGATTAACCTGGCCGCCCACGCGCTGAGACGGGGCGGCCATCACTATGACTATGTGTACGCTGCACCAGACGATCCTGTGGTGGTGGAAAAAGTACGCGCCCTGGCCCTGGCCGGGTGTGCCCGACGTCTGTTGTGTCAGGCCAGAGTCGGACGAGTGGGCGAAAACCCAGCCGGGATGAATAGCTGCCAATTTAACAAGGAAGCCTTGATACGCCAGTTTGGCCTGGAGGTGGTCCAAATAAGCTTGGAACAGGTTTTCCAGGCTGCCCGAGCGGCGGATCCACAGGAAGTTGAAGCTGTATTGAAGAGCCTGAGTACAAAACTGGACGGTCTGCATGAGTTGGACCAGACTGCCCTGCGCAGGACGTTGAGCAGTTACGTGGCCCTGCGCCAACTTGTAGAGCGACAGCAATTGGATGGTTTAGCCGTGCGCTGTTGGCCCGAGTACTTTACCGAACTGGGCTGCGCTGCCTGTGGTGCGATGTCTATGCTCAGCGATGAACTGACCCCCTGTAGTTGTGAAGCGGACGTCAACGGCACGATCACCCAGCTCATCCTCCAATGGATCAGTGGTGAGCCGGCCTTTGGCGCCGATATCGTGTCGATGAATGTGGAACAGGACGCCATCGTCCTGTGGCATTGTGGGTTGGCTCCACTCTCCATGGCCGATCCGTCGGTGCGTCCCCGGGGGACGATTCACTCCAACCGCAACCTACCCCTATTAATGGAGTTCCCGCTAAAACCTGGCAGGGTTACCATCGCTCGTCTGAGTGAGGCGACCGGGGAATATCGAATGGTCATCGGTAGTGGTGAGATGCAACGAACGCCAATGAACTTTTCTGGCACGTCGGGAGTATTGCGTTTTGACCGGTCAGCCAGCGATGTGCTCGATACCATCATAACAGAAGGGTTAGAACATCACCTCTCTTTGACCTACGGTGATCATGTACCAGTCGTTTTGGCCTTATGCAGTATGTTGGAATTGCCTGTTCTACACCTATAGGCAAGGAAAGGAGAAGAAGTGGATATTGGAGAGAGAAAGTGAACTCCCTTATTCGGTGCCAGACTACATTCGAATGTAGCTTGGCTGACAATCATGAGAGGAGAACCCTATGAAAGCGCGTAACCTATTTGTCTTATCAATGGTCATGTTGCTGTTGGCTGCTTGCAAGCCAGCTGTAACACCGACGGAGGCTCCACCGCCTGAGGGTGTCGAGTTGCGGTTCACGTACTACGCGGACGGCAACGAAGCTGATGAGATGCAGACCATTCTGGATCGTTTCATGGCTGAAAACCCCAGCATCACAGTCGTGCTCGACGTCGTACCCTACCAGACAATTGACGAACAGTTGCCTGTGCAGGTGGAAACCGGGGAAGGCCCAGACATGGCGCGCATCACCAATTTTGGCGCTTACCGCGGTAAGTTGCTTGACCTGCGTCCATACCTGTCTGACCCAGGCTACTTCGAGAGCAATTTCCCGACGCCTGTGTTGGCAGCCATGCGGGCTGAGGGCGACGCCTCTGGCTTGCACGGCTTCCCGGACAGCCTGACTGTGACCGGTCCGTACGTCAATAAGACTCTGTTCGATCAGGCGGGGATTGAGCTACCCGGCGATGCTTCCTGGGAGGAGTGGACCGAGCTGACCCAGCAGGTAGCCGAAGCGACCGGCGTGCAGTACGCCATCTCGATCGACCGCACCGGTCACCGCTTCGCCGGCCCGGCGATGAGCATGGGTGCGACCTTGATCGATGCCAGCGGCAACTTCACGGTCGACACCCCTGGCTTCCGCGATTTCGCCGAAATCCTCATGGGCTGGCACGATGCAGGCATCACGCCGTCTGAGGTGTGGTTGATCGGCGACAGTCTCAACAGCTGCATCGACTTCTTCAAGAGCGGTGATCTGGTGATGTGCATGTCGGGGAGCTGGCAGATCAACGGCGTGGCCGGGGATGTGGGCGACGCCTTCGACTGGGTGGTCGTTCCCAACCCGACCGGTGCTGGCGGGAGCACGGGTGTGGCCGGTGGCGCGGGTGTGGTGGCCTTCGCTGACACCGAGCACCCCGAGGAAGTCGCTATGCTGATGGAGTTCCTCATCCAGGCGGAGAACTACGGCGCTTACTCGGCCGGCACCTTGTCGTTGCCTGCCCAGACGGAAGTCGCTTCCACCGGTGTGGACTTCGAGACCGACAACGCCTCAGTTCTCGGCGCGTTGTCAGCTTACACAGCGGAGATCCCCAAGCTGCAAGACCAGGCGGTGGCTTTGAACGTCCACCCGTTCGCCTTCGCCTACTACCGCAACAGCGCCAATCGTATCGCCCAATATCTCACTAGCGAGCTGTCGCTTGATGAAACCCTGCAACGCTTGCAACAGGATATCGACGACGCGATCGCTGAAGCAGGACAGTAATCCGATTTCTTTTACCATAGGGGCGCATTATGATGTGCCCCTATGGTAAAGATTATTTGATTATGTCTGTACGCTCACTTTTCCTACCTATCAAATCAGTTGGCACTTTTATCAACTGTATTTTCTCTTCCATACTAGATTTCTTCATTTCTGCCTTCGACGTTGTGTTTAGCATCCTGCAAAGATGGATTGGCATTCGCGGCATGCCTTATGTTTTCGCACTGCCGAATCTGCTCATATTTGGCATTTTTATCTTGTTTCCTATGCTGCTCAACTTTGTATATGCGTTCACGGGTGGCATAGAATTTTTCCCCGATCGGCGACCTTGGGTTGGGACGGCTAACTTTGAACAGCTCTTGACCTGTGAAGATTTCATCGATCCAAATACCTGCTACGAGGATTTATTTTGGCGTGCTGTCTTCAACACATCAGGCTATGTTATTTCACAAGTCGGTCTTATGGTGATCATTTCACTCATAACAGCACTGGTGCTTAACCGCAATATCAAGGCGCGGGGTTTCTTCCGTAGTGTTTATTTCTATCCTGTACTCCTGTCGCCGATTGTTGTTGCACTTATTTGGAAATGGATTTTGCAGGAAAATGGTCTGCTTAACGGGAATATCGCTGGTTTGGGCTACGACAAGGTGCCCTTTATGGTCAATGCCCAATGGGCTCGTTTTTGGGTGGTGATTATCAGCGTGTGGGCGTTTATGGGGTTCTATACGTTGATTTTGCTGGCCGGTTTGCAGTCGATTCCATCGGAACTGTATGAAGCCGCTAAAATCGACGGTGCAAATGATTGGCAGTTGTTCCGTTGTATCACTTTGCCGCTCCTGATGCCCACTATGCTGGTTGTGCTGGTGCTGTCCTCGATTCGAGCAGTGCAGATATTCGACGTGGTATTTGCTTTTACGGGGGGTGGTCCGGGCACTGCAACGCTATACCTCGTGCAATACATATATGAAAAAGGGTTCTCCAGCCCGTCGAAACAGTTCGGTCTCGCCGCAGGTGCCTCGTTACTCATGGCTGGGACGTTGATCGTATTGACACTGATTCAACTGCTTTTACGTCGTGAGGAGGCTTAGGTAGATATGAGCGCAGTTACAACATTTCTAGCACGTAGATGCGGCCACACGAAACTAAACATCACAGACATCATCACCTACCTATACTTGTTTTTCGGTGTGGTTATCATGTTTGGACCTATATTATGGCTGGTGTTGTCTTCGTTTAAAACTGCAGCTGAAGTCATCAAATTCCCCCCTCGTCTGTTACCCTATCGCCAAGACACCATTGTGGTCGAAGGGTATGACGATCCGCTTCCCTTGTTTGAAGTCACGCTTGATGACGGGTCCACAATCAAACTGGCGCAGGTGCGCCGCATTGGCCTGGAAGGGCAGATGATTGATCCAGCCAATCCTGGCGAAATCATAAAAGTCCACATCAACGACCGCAAACCGATCGAGTCTGTCGTCTTTGGTTTGGAAAATTACATTGAAGGCGTGCAAAGTTTTAACTTTGGAAGGTATCTCCGTAACAGTGTAGTTGTAACTGTATTTGCGACGATCTTGACGCTGCTTATCAACAGCATGGCAGCCTTTGCACTGAGCAAATACCGATTCCGAGGACGTACGACGATCTTTCTTATCATGATCGGCACGCTCATGGTGCCCCTCTCTGTTGTTCTTGTGCCCGTGTTTTTGGTAATCACGAAGGTCGGCTGGAATAACAACCTGTTGGGTGTGATTGTGCCAGGTGCAGCCACGCCCACAGGCGTTTTCTTACTGCGGCAGTACATGCTCACCATCCCTGATGAGTTGATCGATGCGGCGCGTATTGATGGCGCTAGCGAGTGGCGCATTTACTCACAAATTATTCTGCCGCTTGCACGCCCTGCTCTGGCCGTGTTGACAATCTTTTCGGTGATGTGGCGCTGGAACGACTTTCTCTGGCCCCTCATTGTATTAAGTCGTAGCGAGTTCTTCACCCTCCAAGTCGGCCTCAACTCATTCCAAGGTGAACTGAACGTCCAATGGCATCTGATCCTTGCCATGACGATGCTGACGTTGTTGCCGATTACGGTTGTGTTCGCCTTCTTGCAAAGGCATATCACAACGGGTATTGCCACAACGGGCTTAAAGTAAACGACCATAATCAAAACCAGATGGCAGAAGGCATTTTTTCAAATCCCATTTCCATTCCTGTAGAGACAAAGAACGGCTCATTGTTGGCCGAGGAGAACCGCTTTATCTGCTTACCTGGGTGTGGTCTCTGCTGTTCCTATCGAGTTCTTCTGACCGAGGAGGACAAGCAGAGGTTGATGGCCGCCGGGTATGTGAAGAAGGCATCGGAACTATGGGAGACGACCGCCAACAGCGGAACAGCCCTTTGTCGCACGCCAGATTTTTGTCTCTTCCTAGACCCGCAACAAAGGTGCGGCGCGTATGACTTCCGCCCGGAACAATGTCGCACCTATCCGTACCTGTGGACCAGTTACCTTCGAAAGGAACTGGATGTGGATTTAAGTTGTCCAGGGCTGGGGCAAGGTGAAAGTACTCCACTGGCATTGCACCAAATTCTGGGTGAGGGCTCGCCACGACTGTCACCGCTGGATGTAGCGATTGGGGAAATTCATGCTTTGCTACGCTCCCATGGTTGCTACGCTACACCGGATGCACTTGTGGCAATGGGAATACAATGCATCGAGGAGCTCACTAAAAGTTGGACATCAAACCGCCATCGCGGGACAATGAGCCTATATGTGAGCCAACTGTCACCGCTACTCGAGAATGCTGAGAAAGGGGATGTTGCCACTAAACTATGGTCAGGTTTTCGCGTCATCCCTTGTTCCGTTGAGCAACTACTCGCAGACGCGAACTTCATAGGGCGGCATTTTTCGCGACCGCGCTGGAATACACGGCTTGAAAGCGATGGCTCGGTTGTGTTGTATCGATTCTGGATCTTGGATGGTATTCTTCATGTGAAGGATCGGGGCGAAACGCAACGGGAAATCTTACTAGCTGAAATCGAGGCGATCGCCTGGAAAGCAGAGGCGCTTGCCACCCGCCGAGCATATCTCTATCGCTGGTTGAATCGGCAACTGTCGTTGCGCCTAGCGTACAATATGACTGTGGCCAACTTGATCCAGGGTAGTCATACAACGCTCTGCTACCTCGAATTCATCCTGGAGATTGACCACCGGCTGGTGGTGCTAGCCTCGGCGTTGGCACGAGCCGGTGGAAAGGATGAGATAGATCGTGAAGTCGCAATTGAGGCCATCCGCGGCAGCGATGGCTTGTTGCGGGCCTGGTGCGAAAGCGCCCGATTGGGCGTAACAAACTGACAAATTGAAATGACAGGAGGTCATCGTAGAATGAGTAATAAAACTATCACACGCCACATGCGCAAGATGAGTGCCTGGGAAAAGAATCTATTGGGGGTGACTGTCGACAAAGTCCCCACCCTGGTGCCAGGGCTGGTGGCCGCCATCCTACTCGCCTGGCTGAGCATCTGGTTGAGCAAGTTCATCGGTGTTACGTTGCTGGATTTCGAAAAGACCCCTATTTCGCCGGTGATGTTGGCCATCCTTCTAGGTCTGATCATCAGCACGGTCATTCCGATGCCCAAGGTGCTTAAGCTCGGTCTCACCTTTGCCGTAAAAAAGGTCTTACGCCTGGGCATCATCATGCTGGGCATTCGCCTGACCATCTTTGACGTGTTCAAGTTGGGCGTATACGGCGTGCCCATTGTCGTCATCTGCATTCTGGGCGCGCTTTTTTTCACTACCCGCATCAACAAGTGGTTCAAACTGCCCGAGCGGATGGGCACCCTCATTGCCGTCGGCACCTCCATCTGCGGTGTCTCGGCCATTGTCGCCACTGGCCCGGCTATCGAGGCCGAGGACGAGGAAGTGGCTTACGCCGTGGCGGTGATTACCATTTTCGGGCTACTGGCGACCCTCGTCTACCCCTACGTCGCCCACGCGATCTTTGCTGGTAACGCGCTCAAGGTGGGACTCTTCCTGGGTACATCGATCCACGACACATCTCAGGTGGTCGGTTCTGCGACGGTTTACACCGACGTGTTCTTGGCACCGCTGGCCCTCGACACGGCAACGGTCACCAAGCTGGTGCGCAATGTATTCATGGCCGCGGTAATCCCTTTCATGGCCCTCTACTACACACGCAAGACACAGGGCGAGTCGGCTGGCAAGAAGACCAACTTTCTCAAGCTGCTGCCCCTCTTCATCCTGGGGTTCCTGACCATTGCGGTGATCCGCTCCATCGGCGACGCCATGCTCAACACTGGTGGCAATGCCTTCGGGTTGTGGGATGCCGAAAGTTGGCACGACATCTATACCTTTGTCAAGATGTGGGCAGGATACTTTTTGGTCATAGCCCTAGCAGGCGTCGGGCTGAACACCAATTTCCGCACGTTCAAGGTATTGGGTATCAAGCCCTTCCTTGTCGGCCTAGGTGCAGCGTTGGTGGTCGGCATTATGAGCTATATCGCCATCTCCCTGCTGGGGAGTTTCGTGACGCTCTGACCTAATACGTAAACGGGAAGGAGTTTAGACATGGTTAAAGTAGGCGTAGTCGGTTTCGGTACTATCGGCGAGCGTATCGCCGACGGCATCGCCAAGCAGAAAGATATGGAACTGGTCGGCGTGGTCGACGTGGCTCCTTCGCTACCGGTGCGCGCCTTGGTCGAGTCGGGCCGGGGGTATCCGATTTATTGCAGCTTACCGGAGCGCATCCCGACGATGGAGCAGGCCGGTATCCCCATCACCGGGACGCTAGACGACCTGCTGGAGCAGGTGGACATGGTCTGCGACGCCACCTCGCCGGGCATCGGTATGAGGAACAAGGAGATCTATAAGAAGCACGGCGTCCCGGCCACGTTCCAGGGTGGGGAGAAGCACGAGATCAGCCCCATCTTGTTCAGCAGCACAGCCAACTACGACGCGGCCAAGGACATAGATTACATCAAGCTGGTCTCCTGCAACACGACCGGAATCGTCCGGACTGTTGTGGCTATGGACGACGCCTTTGGAGTGGAAAAGTCGGTGGCCACCATCGTCCGCCGCGCCGCCGACCCCTCGGAGATCCACAAAGGGCCGATTGACGCCGCTATTCCGAGCAAGGTTCCCGCGCACCAGGCCACCGACCTGATGCGGGTGTTGCCCCACGTGGACGCGATGGGCTTTGTCATCACTGTGCCCACCACCCACGGTCACGTCATCGCCATGCACGTGACGCTGAAGAGCGAGATCACTACCGAGAACGCGCTGGAGGTGTTCCGCCAGGGACGGCGCATCTGCACCTTCCGCATGGAGGACGGCTTCCTGTCCAACACCCACATCTTTGACTACCTGCGCGACTTGGGCGTTCCCCGCGCCGACATGTACGAAGTCGGCATTTGGAAGGAAACGGTTCTGGCACGAGGCCGTGACCTGTACTGGATCCACAACATCCCCCAGGAGGCCATCGTCATCCCGGAGACCATCGACGCCATCCGCGCACGGATGGGCATGCAGGCCGACAAGTGGGACGCGGTGGATGCCACCGACCGCTACTTGGGCATTGCTAAGTAGCAGCCGCCAGCTGGTTGGTTGACATGAGCCTGGAAGTTCTAACCCTCGACGACTTTGAGCTGCAGGACCGGACCGTCTTGCTGCGGGTAGACATCAACTCGCCGGTGGACCGCCAGACGAAGGTCATCAAGGACGACACGCGCATCCGCCGTTGCCTACCGACCATTCGTGAGCTGGCCGAGCGCGGCGCGCGGACGGTAATACTGGCACATCAGGGGGACCCGCTCGACTACCAGAACTTTACCCCGCTGGCCCAGCACGCCGAGTTGCTGTCTCAACTGCTGCAGCGATCGGTCGAGTACCTGGACGACGTGGCTGGGCCAGCGGCCCGCGAGCGCATCCGCGCCCTGCATGACGGCGAGATCCTCCTGCTCGAGAACGTGCGCATCCACACCGAGGAGACCATCATCTTCGAGGAGGAGGTGCGTCTCAGCCCGGCAGAACAGGCGGATACCTATGTGGTGCGCAACCTGGCGCCCCTGGCTGACTTATATGTCTGTGACGCCTTTGCCGCCGCTCACCGTTCTGAACCGACGCTGACCGGATTCCCACAGGTCATGCCCGCTGCCGCGGGGAGGCTGTTCGAGGAGGAGCTGAGGGTGCTCACCCAGGTGCGGGGTCAACCCGAACGGCCTTGCCTATTCTTGCTGGGAGGGGCGAAGATCCTCGACGCCTTCAAGATGATGCGTGCGGCTCTCGAATCGGGCACGGTCGATGGCTTGTTGACTGTCGGATTGACAGGCGAGATCATGCTCATCGCCGCGGGATACGACCTGGGTAAAAAAACATATGGTTTCCTAGAGTCGAAGAATTTACTTAGCTTTGTTGAACCATCTAAAGAACTGCTTGACGCCTTCGGCGATCGCTTGCACTACCCGCTTGATGTGGCTGTAAAAAAAGACGAAGGCCGAGAGGAGCTCCTTTGCGATGGACTACCAGCATCCGAGTTGATAGCAGACATTGGGCAACTTACGATCGAGGACTATCGAGCGCGAATCACCGCAGCGCAGACCATCTTTGTGAATGGCCCGGCTGGAGTCTATGAAGAGGACCCCTTCGCCATCGGCACCCGCGCCCTGTGGGAGGCGATGGCGGCCTCGGATGCCTTCACTGTCATCGGCGGCGGAGATAGCATTGCCGCGGCCCGCAAGTTCGGCGTGTTGGATGGATTCTCCTATGTCTGCACAGCGGGTGGTGCTCTGGTGCGCTTCTTGGCCGGGGAGCCGCTACCGGTAGTCATCGCCTTGGAAGAAGCCGCCGTCCGGCATCGAGGGGAGGCTGGTGCGAGATGAACAAGCTGACAAGTTGGCCGGAAACACGCGGTTTTCGCATCCTGGGGCTGACCTATGGTCTCGCCTCAAACAATGGTGAGTTAATCCACAACCCGGTCCACTTCGAACCAGGTGAGATCTACACTCAGATCACCAACTGGGAGAAGCTAGAATATATTGATTATGGGCCAGGCATGAATGCCTATTGTCACCTGCTGGATGACCCTGATCTCCCATTCGAGATCATCGCCGATGAAAAAGAGCTATTCATCCAGGGTGACCTAAGTCGCCTCGAACGAGATGGCAAGGATAAGCGTTGGAACATACTGGGGAACATTGGTATCTGGTTCCGCTACGCTTTGGCCACCCAGGAACGGCATGGCATCTATAGTTTCCATGCCTCGTCAATTTACAAGCCACAGGAAAACGAATTGCTGGTGATCGTTGGAAAAGGAGGGGTGGGGAAAACGGTCTACTTGCTTGAATCGCTTACCCAAAGCTATCAAATCTTCAGCACAGAGATGACTTACTTCCGGTACGTACCGGAGGGTGTGGTTTTCTACCGGGGTGCGCTGATGGATAACATTCGAGTGGGGAGTTTTTTATACGATTTCCCCGAGGCGGCAGAGCGCCTATGCCTGGATTTGCCACAAGTTGCAAATCCCTGGGAGGCCAAGATCAGCGTGGATATGCACTCGATAACGACTGCTAAGGATGAATTGCTCAACCCAAAGCTGTCCTTTATATTCCCCCGAATTGAGGCAGGGTACGAGCACTCGATTATAGAGAATGTAGCCCTTCCGCGAACGTTGACCCGGTTATTGTTTGATAGTGCTTCCGAAAAGATCGGTAGTACGATACTGATGTATGAGGAATTGCCAGCCGTTGGATTAGACACCCCTGCACTGGCCCAAGCCCGTTGGCAGGCGGTCTCGAGGTTGGTGGCTGCTCCCCAATGGGAAATCAAACAAGCCAGGAGGATCCTGGCTGGACCAAAATCCTGCATGGAAGGAATTGATTAAAATGGGTAAGAAAGCATGGGAAGGCGTGTTCAGCATGCCTCAACCAGGACGCAGCATGAAGCCGCGCACCAACGGCTTCACGATGGTGTTGGACAAGGGTCTGGGCCGTTATCAAACCGAGGACCTTATGGCGACCGCCTCTGACTATATCGACTTTGTGAAGTTCTCCTTCGGCACGTCGGCTTTCTATGACGAGCAGGTCCTACGCGAGAAGGTCGAGATCGTGACCGGCGCTGGCGTGGGCATTTATCCCGGTGGAACGTTCCTGGAAGTGACCGTGTGGCAGGATAGTTATGCTGACTATCTGCGGCGCGCTAAGGAGTTGGGCTTCACTGCGATCGAGGTATCCGACGGCACATTGCAGATGTCAGACGAGGTGCGCGCCGACTGCATCAAGCGCGCCCTGGATGCCGGCTTCGAGGTCATCACCGAGGTGGGCAAAAAGAGTCCTGACGAGGAGGTGGCCGTGGCCGAGATGCACCGGCTCATTGCCCACGATCTGGACCTGGGGGCGCTCCTGGTCATCGTCGAGGCCCGCGAGGCCGGCAAGGGCGTGGGCATCTTCGACAAGTCCGGCGCGGTGAACGAGAGCCAGGTGGATCAGATTATCTCCGGTGTGGATGACCTAGACAAGCTGATGTGGGAAGCGCCGATCAAGAACCAGCAGCAGTACCTGATCTTGCGCTTCGGCAATAATGTCAACCTGGGGAATATCCCCACCACCGACGTGCTGGCCTTGGAGGCCTTGCGCCAGGGGTTGCGCGGAGACACACTCAAGCGGGCGTTGCAGCAGGGGTTGTAACCACGTAGTGTGTATTGCGTGTTCCTTTACGCAATGTGCACTACGCAATACGGAGCATAGTTCATGAGCAAACCGTTACCCGACATCCTCGTTGTCGGCCAATCTGGCGGCCCAACGCCGGTGATCAACGCCAGCCTGGCGGGCGTGATTAGTGAAGCGCAGAAGCACGATTGCTTCAGCGGCATCTACGGCCTGGTGCACGGTATCGAGGGCGCACTCAAGGAAGAGCTGCTCGATCTGAAGACTGAAACGGCCGCCAACCTCGAACTGCTGGCCCACACCCCGGCCTCGGCACTGGGATCCTGCCGTCACAAGTTATCCGACGACGACTATGACCGCATCCTGGAGGTCTTTGGCGGCCACAACGTGCGGCATTTCATCTACATCGGCGGTAACGACTCGATGGACACCTGTCACCGCATCGCGCAAGTGGCCGCTACATCTGGCTACGATATGCAGGTGATGGGTGTGCCCAAGACCATCGACAACGACCTGGCCTTCACTGACCACTGCCCCGGCTACGGTAGCGCAGCCCGCTTCCTGGCGCTGGCGACCCGTGATACTGGCCGCGACCTAGAAGCGATGGCGACCTTCGATGATGTGACTATCCTGGAGGCGATGGGACGTAACACCGGGTGGCTGACCGCTGCTTCTGTGCTGGGCAAGGAAACGGAGGATGAGGCCCCCCATCTTGTCTATGTGCCCGAGGTGCCTTTCGATGAACAGTGCTTCTTGGATGACGTGACCCGCGTCCACGACCGGTTGGGGTGGGTATTCGTTGTCGTCAGCGAAGGGATCCGGGATGCCGACGGCCAGTTTATCGGACAGCACAAGCTGAGAGGTGGCGGCAGCGATGCCTTTGGGCACGTCGTCCATTCCCTAACGACCGGTGTGGCTGCTTACCTCACAGACGTAGTCAGGGAAGGGTTAGGCTTACAAGCCCGTTTTCTACGTCCCAGCCTGATCGAGCGGGCGATGAGCGCCTGCGTATCCGAAACCGATCGGAAGGAGGCATGGCAGGTAGGCGTAGATGCTGTCACACACCTAGTTGCGGGTCGCAGCGGTTACATGGTCACGCTTGAACGCGTCTCGGATGATCCATATCATTGGGAAACCGGGCTAGCCTCATTGGATGAGGTCGCCAATGCCGAAAAGCTTCTCCCCAGTGATTTTATAAATAATGCCGGGGATATGCCCACCCAGCGCTTTAGGGATTATGGGCTACCGCTGATCGACGGCCCTCTATCGCACCTGGCCCGGTTGAGAGGGACACGGGTTCTAAAAAAAGTTAATCAAGGTACAGCTTGATTAATTAGGAATATCAATGCCTTCTTCTTACTCCCCCGTTGCTAGGGGTCATATGACCCAAATATAGACCCCCCCTAGCAGAATATAGCAATCGGAGGCAGCTAACCATGTCAACAGAATATTCGCTTGGTGATTACAAATTCAACCTGAAAGCTTTCTTCCCCGCTCGCATCTTTGAGATGATCACCGACATCCGAGTGGATAAGCCAGAGATCATCGAACAGCAAGCGCTGACCCGCAAACGTCGTCCGCGCCTGACGCGGGATGGCAAGCTCACCATTCTGGCGGCCGATCACCCCGCTCGTGGGGTCACTGTTATTGGAGACGACCCGTTCAAGATGGGAAACCGTCACCAATACCTGGGGCGCATCCTGCGGGTGCTGATCGCCACCGATTTTGATGGTTTCATGAGCACAGCTGACATGATCGAGGACTTGATCATTGTGGATTACCTGGTGCAAAAAGGTGGCGGACCTTCCTTCCTGGATGAAAAGGTGCTGATTGGCTGTATGCAGCGCGGAGGTGTCGCCGGAGTGGTCGGCGAACTAGACGATCGCTTCGGTTCGTATTCCGCCGAATCCATCGCCCGCTTCCGGCTGGATGGCGGCAAAATGATGTTCCGTTTTGTCCCCGACGACGAGCGCACACTGTGGCAGATTGACTACTGCTCTAAAGCCATCACCGACCTTTATCGTTATAACCTAGTACCCTTCGTTGAGCCGCTGCGCATGGATTACGTGGACGGCAAATGGGTCAGCAAGAACACAGCTGACGAGCTGGTCAAGCTGGTCGGAGTGATCGGCGGCATGGGCGATTCGTCACGCTGCACATGGATGAAACTCCCCTACTGCCAGGATTTCCACCGGGTCACAATGGCGACAACCCAGCCCATCCTCATGTTGGGTGGGCCTTCCAAGGAGGATCCACGACATACTTATCGAGACTTTGCTGCCGGCATGGCAACCCGCAACAACGTGCGCGGCGCGCTAGTAGGTCGCAACGTCTCTTTCCCCGGATTTGATGACCCGGCTGCCATAGCCCAAGCAATCAACGAGATTGTCCACCGGGGGATTTCCGCCGACGAAGCCATTGAGGTAACATTAGGTCACCGGGATAAGAAAATAGATTTCCTGACAAGTTACATAACATAAAAGTAGAATGTGCGTATTGCGTATCTCGAGCTTTACTCAATAAGAAAGGTGGAACTTAAACTAGCGACGAAATCCCGGCGATAAACCTCACAAACAATCGAGGTGAACAATGGTAAGAACGCCCAAAATCGTCTGTATCGGCGCAGGGAGCGCTATATTCGGCCTGAGCAATATGGCCAGCATCGTTCGCAGCCCACGGTTGCGCGGCTCGGAATTAGTGCTAGTAGACATTGATGAAGCTGGTCTAAAAACGATGACCAGACTTGCCCAGATAATGAACGAGTCCTGGGACGCAGAAATGACAATTTCCGGCACGACCGAACGCGAGGAGGCGCTTCCCAACGCCGACTTCGTCGTGGTCTCGGTGCAGGTAGGTCAGCGGGAAGAGGTATGGGAGTTGGATTGGAAGATTCCCCTCAAACACGGCGTGCGCCAGCCCTACGCTGAGAACTCAGGACCGGGGGCCTTTGCCCACACAGCTCGCAACGCTCCCCTGATCCTCGCCATCGCACAAGATATGGAACGGCTGTGCCCAGATTCTTGGTTCCTCAACTTCACCAACCCCTTGATCCGGTTGACCTGGGTTGTGCAGCGCTATACCAAGATCAAGGTCGTCGGGCTCTGTCACCAATTGTTTTGGGCATATGCGATGGCCGCGACGGTGCTGGCAGATCGCTGGGGGCTGCAAATTCCTGAGGGTTTTCATGTCCACACCAACTATGACAACGAGGCGAACCTCATTCCGGTGATCCTTGAAGGCCATAAACATATGGACATCAAGGCAGCGGGGCTAAACCACTTTTCGTGGGTGTACGATATCCGCGACAAAGAGACCGGAGAGGATCTTTACCCGCACCTGCGCGAGAGATGGCTCCAACATTACCGGCGAGACTTCGAACCACTGACGCGCGAGATGTTCGAGATCTTCGGCTTGATGCCCACCGCGGGCGACGCGCATATGTGTGAGTATCTTCCCTGGACACACGATCCCCTCACCAAGCCCTGGGAAAAGTACAACCTAACCTTGCAGAGCTGGGAAGGCAACCGACGACGCCGCGCCGACCGCATTGCAAAGGCAGAAGCCATCGTGGCCGGGGAGCAGCCGGTGGATCAACTGAAAGATGCCATCAGCGAGGGTGTGCCGGAGATTGTTGAGGCGATCACCTTCAACGACAACCGCTACTACCACCAACTTAACCTTCCGAACAACGGCCTGATTCCCAACCTACCCGACGACGCCATCGTCGAGGTGCCGGGCGTGATCTCCGGCTTCGGCATCAAGGGGTTGGGGGTCCCGCCTCTACCGGAAGGAATCGCCGAGCTCTGCCGTCGCGAGCTGGCGCTCAGCTCGCTTGTCGTAGACGCCGTGGTTCATGGCGACCAAGAGTTGGCTTTGCAGGCCCTGATGCTTGACCCAATAATGAACGACATTGACCGAGCAAGAGCCATCCTGGATGACTTCCTGATGACTTTCGCCGAATACCTTCCGCAATTCGCATGACCTTGAATGGAGGTCGTGTTGGAGTTCCGCATTCCCTACGGTAAAAACCACTTGAGCTTCCTTCTCCCCGATGGTTTGGAAATCGAGGTGGTGGAACCAGCAGAGACTCCCGCGGTTCCTGATCCCCTCGGTGAGGTAGAAGCAGCGCTTGCAGTACCAGTGGGCAGCGTCGACCTGATGGCTTTCCGCGGTGCCCGTTCTGTCGCCATCGCCATAAACGATAAGACCAGGCCGGTCCCCAACCAGCATCTCCTACCGCCTATGCTGGCGCGTCTTGAGGATCTCGGGTTGACGCCGAAAGCAATCCGTTTTATTGTCGCTACCGGCGTTCATTCCACGATGTCGCCGGAGGAATTTTTTAGCGTCCTCCCAGAGGAAATCCTCACTCGATATCTTGTAGGCTGTCACGACGCCGACGATCGCGGGAACCTGGTGCATCTCGGCACAACTTCGCGCGGCACTCCAGTGTGGGTCAACCGGTCCTTCGTGGAGGCCGATCTGCGGATTGTCGTGGGTAACATCCAACCACACCAATTCCAGGGCTTCACTGGTGGGGTCAAGGGTGCCGCCATCGGGTTGGCTGGGCGCGAGACCATCAATCACAACCACGCCATGATGGTCGATCCTGGCGCACTATTGGGGCACTTCGCCAATAACCCGGCTAGGCAAGATGTGGAAGAGATCGGCCAAAGGATCGGGGTTCACTTCGCCTTGAATGCTGTTCTGAACCAGGATAAGGAGATCGCGGCTGTCTTCGCCGGGGAACCGCGCGCAGTGCTGTTGAGAGGCATCCCCGTGGTCCGCAGACTTAGCCAAGTGCCTGTCAGTGAACCTTTCGATCTCGTTATCGCTTCACCCGGGGGTCACCCTGAGGACATAAACCTGTACCAGTCGCAAAAGGCACTGGCCCACGCGGCCTTGGTCACCAGAGATGGCGGCACGGTGATCTTGGTCGCGGCCTGTCCCGAGGGGGTGGGAAGTATGAGCTACGAGCGGTGGGTGGAGGGAATGACCTCCCACGAATCCGTCATCCAGCGGTTCAAGCAAGAGGGCTTCCGCGTGGGACCGCATAAGGCCTTCCAGATCGCCAGAGACGCTGCGCGGTTGCGCGTGCTGGTAGTCTCCCAGATGCGCGCCAACTTGGTGAGACGGCTGCTGTTGACGCCGGCAAGCAGCCTCGACGAGGCAATATCCCAGACTCTGGGCACTATTCGGCGAGAGGCGCGCGTGGGTGTAATGCCTCGGTCTAGCGCCACCATACCGACGCTGGAAAAGATAGCGTGAAACCAAGGAGCACTTCCAATGGCGAAGTACATCGCTGCATTGGACCAAGGGACGACCAGCACCCGCCGTATTATTTTTGATCACGACGGGACGGTGGTCAGCGTCGCCCAGAAGGAACACAACCAGATCTATCCTCAACCTGGCTGGGTTGAGCACAACCCAATCGAGATTTGGGACCGGACGCAGGAAGTGATACGGGAAGCGACCGCAAAAGCGGACGTGCTACCTGGCGACATCGCCGCGGTGGGGATCACCAACCAGCGTGAAACAGCCGTCGTATAGAACAAGAATACTGGCCAACCCTATTTCAACGCAATCGTCTGGCAAGATACCCGTACCAAGAATATCTGCGATGAACTGGCAGCCGAGGGCGGCCAGGACCGGTTCCGCAGCAAGGTTGGCCTGCCTTTGATGGCATACTTCTCTGGCCCCAAGATTAAATGGATTCTTGACAACGTAGATGGGGTTCGTCAGGCGGCGGAGAGAGGGGAAGCTCTCTTTGGCAACATCGACACCTGGGAGATGTGGTGGCTGACGGGTGGGCCTGACGGCGGTGCCCACATCACGGATGTGACCAACGCCAGTAGAACGATATTGATGAACCTGGAAAACCTGGATTGGGACGACGAAATCCTTGATACTCTGGGAGTTCCGCGTCAAATGCTGCCCCGTATCGTACCTTCCAGTGATCCAGACATCTGGGGAAACACGCCGAAGAATGGACCATTCGGAGATATAATCCCCGTCTGTGGGGATCTGGGTGATCAACAGGCTGCCTTGGTCGGCCAAACCTGCTTCAACCTAGGGGAGGCCAAGAACACCTATGGCACAGGTTGCTTCATGCTCCTCAACACTGGCACCTCCCCGGTGCCATCTAAAAGCGGCCTGCTGACCACCGTCGCCTATGGTATTGCCGATCAACCTACGGTCTACGCTCTTGAAGGCTCCATCGCCATCACCGGCGCGCTAGTCCAATGGCTGCGCGACAACCTGGGCTTGATCAGCAAGTCGGTCGAAATCGAGGACTTGGCCAGGACGGTGGAAGACAACGGGGGCATCTACTTAGTTCCGGCGTTCTCTGGACTTTTCGCCCCCTATTGGCGGTCGGACGCCCGTGGTGTCATCGTGGGGTTGACACGCTACGTCAACAAAGGCCACTTCGCGCGCGCTGCGCTCGAGGCCACAGCCTATCAGACACGTGAGGTGTTGGATGCGATGGAGAAAGATACCGGCGTAGCATAGAAGGCCCTAAAGGTTGATGGCGGTATGGTCTACAATGAGCTACTCATGCAGTTCCAGGCTGACATACTGGGTGTCCCAGTCATTAGACCGGAGGTCGCTGAGACTACATCGTTGGGCGCCGCTTACTCAGCTGGGCTGGCTGTGGGTTTTTGGGACAACCTGGAAGACCTGCGGTCCAATTGGCAGGTTGGCAAGACCTGGGATCCGAAGATGGAGGAGGGGGAGCGTGAGCGGCTTTACCAAAGCTGGCTGAGGGCCGTCGCCCGCACCTTCGACTGGGTTGAGTAGTTGCGAAAGATCTCAGTAATAACCATTTCCTTCGAGTATTCAGGGTCGTATGAGCAGCCTAACGTGCTCAATGGAGCGGACCCGAGATTCGGGCGAGTATGTACAAGACTTGAATACAATGCCGAGCTTAAAGGCGGGCTGCTCATCTCGTGGCGTTAGCCAGCGCCTCATGGTCGTCCGCAGAATGTTATTGACTTATGTATGTGCACACGTGTTTTGAGATAGTCAATTTACCTAACTGGAAGGTTTTACCGTCCTATACAAACAGACTTTTTGTGCTTTAGGATGGCTAACACAGGAACCGTCGATGCTTGACAGGCTAAGGTGGTGGTTGAAAGACTGGTGGTATGACGCTTGGGGCGGAGGAGGATGCCTGAGCGACCTTACCTTGTGGGGTCTCATTCTTGGATCCTGCATAGTCGGATATTGGCTATATACCAACTTCGGTCTTGATATACCCGTCTTCATGGTCGTAATGCTTATCCTGGTTGGTATCGTCTTGCTTAGAGATCGGCTTGATCGTTGATGACCTTCAAGGTGTATTTTATATTTGATTGCTGATGAATAGACTTAATTGGGAATCCAATAAGCCTAATAGCTAGGAGGAGATAATTACATCTGACGATCTGTTGTCCACAGATATTTGGGCACCAGCTACATATGAGTTAGAAAGTCAAGCTCTGATTTGAGATTCACTGTCAGTTTATTGAGTAGCCTCACTCGCCCGGCCCACCGCCGAGCTATTACTTGAGCGGAGGGATGTTGTCTCTTCTTCAGTTGCGCCTATCCCGTTTCAGTCCGCAGCTTGCAAATCGGGACGCAGCACCTTGGTAAGGGCATGCCCGGACTAAGCCGTCTGTAAGACCCAGGAACACCGGGAGGCGCCCCCAGCCTGACAAGCTGAACCAGCAAATCTCAACAGCGAGCCGCTGGCAACGCATCTTTCATATGAACATCCGCGACCTGCCATCCCCCTTTTTCCTCTTGACATAAGCCCTATAAATTGCTGTAAAATATATCGTAGATTCAACTCACAAGTGCAACCTTGACGGTTGGAATAAGAGGCCTAGATTCAACTCACAAGTGCAACATTGAACGTTGGAATATGAAGCGAGTAGTGGATATTGAGAAAGCAGGGTTCCACTTGCTATTCGCGCGGGGTTACAGATACCCGTAGGCTTTCCAACGCGCCAAGAGCTACATTTTGCATCCTACACAATAATAATACTCTATTCTCCGGATTGAACTACTTCCTCCCACTTCAGGATCTTCGTCACATTAGGCTCTGGAGCGTACACATCCTTCGTCGTCTATGCTCGAGCGTGTCCCAGGATTGACTGCACCTCATCGATCGACGCTCCCAAATCGATGAGCCGCTGGGCGTGCCAGTGCCGGAAAGCGTGCGTATAAAGAAACTGATCACGCTCGGGATCATATCCCGCCTTTTTCGCCAATTCCACAACGATCCTTCGAACGGATCCTGGTCCAAGTCAAGCTCCGTAACCGCGACGCCGGCGGCGGTAGGCCTCGGCCGAGATATCCCTTTTTCTAGATGGTGCCCCGGTGCAGCCATGCTGGATGAACAGCCAAGGTGAGGCATCGTTCCTTTCCTCTAAATATTCGTCAATTGCAGCCAGCACCGCTTTCCCTAGAACGATGTGTGCCGCAAGCCTCGTTTTTGCCATCTCGATTCGCAGGTACCCTCCAGTCTGCCAAGCTAGCCTAACATCTGTTCGGGTAAGCGTAGACACATTGCCAGCTCGCAGTGCAGTTGCCCTCAGGGTACGTATGATCGTCCGTGCCCGAAGAGTCTCCAAGCGGGCCTTCCGCCTTGCACGAGGATCCGAGATATCCTTCTCGGTCGGGAGGGGTAGGGCGCTTGCCACCTTGAGCATCCGATCTCCGAAGTCAGTTGGGATGTCACCACTGCGTACGTGTACGCGGCGACGCTCATCACGGGATCGTTGGATCTGAAGCGCTTTGCGGGCTTGTGTCTCCTCCTCTGGGGAAAACGTAAGCCACTCGCGATACCACCAGAAGCGCAGGAGTCTAGATAGTGCCTGCAGTTAGAGCCTTCGAGTGGAGATGATATATCCCTCCTGGAGCTCCTGGTCGCTCTCGTCGCCCTCTGGCCCGGGACCTGTGTGCGTCGCTGTCTGCATCCAGGCGTTGAAATCAGCAGAGACACTAGAAGGCAATGCATCGATCGCTGTGTTTGGGGTGAGTTCCTCATGATCCTCGATGAATCTGAGGAAGGCGCGCGCCCCAGAGCGATAGGAAAGGCGTGTTCGTTTGCTACCTTCGCCAAAGTCGAAGTCACTGAAGAATGCATTGACAGACTGCTCGATTATGGGGTAGGTATTAGATTCTGATTTGTATTGTTCATTCATCGTTATAAATTACCTGGATTGTTAGAATTCGTTAGAGAATGGGTATAGGCATTCGCTTTATTGGTCCAGAAGCTGCAATTGATAATTTATAAATCTGTACTATAATATTTACAGACTCATCTACCACGCGTAGAAATAGATCATTCGCCGCTCATTAGGGCGGCGATTGCATTCTAATTCACTCTACGACTGAATTTCTTCCTGAGGTTCCTTCGTTTTGATTCTCCATCAATGTGAAATGCAGATACCAAGAAAACCACTTCTTTATTTCCAACCATTCTCTTTTAGATGATTACTACATAATCCCAGTCTTCTAACCACAGATAAGTTCTTATTCGTCGGTTAGATTCACGATAGTCCCAGGTCTTGACCACACTATCTTTAGAGTTGTTTATTATAGGGGCGCACCAAGTAAGCCGTTCAGCTCGCCTTGGATCGAAGAGTCTTTCATTTGTGTTGTAATCGAACAGCGTAATGATCTTCCAAAATCCTTCTTCATACTTACCGCCTTTTTCAATCCGTCGGTTCCAACATACAGGTCTTCCCTCGAACGCACACCCTTTCCTTACAAAATCCTCATTAAATATCTCATACAACTTCTCAACCACTTTGTCCCAGTCACCGCCTACCGGAACAATCGGTGGCAACCAAGGAGGGGGAGTGGTCATGCATTAATCTCCGAAGGACGCCAGCGAAATATATTTACCTTTCTCTCGCGGTATAGAGTAGACCTTGTCAGGTCATACCCCGACCTCGCTCTCATTCGATTGACCAATTCCAACTTTGCTGCACTCGTTGACAGCCCTCGATTAGCATATGATATTGTTCCGGTCAATAGGTCACATAATTGAAGCACTTCGATTTCGTTTGACCGAGCAATTTGGATCCAGTCAATAATCTTGTAAGAGAAATCGTACATGTTGCTGCTTAGAATATCTCGGAGCTTTGCTACTTTTGCGCCCCCCCGAGTATCTTTTAAGTCAAGGTATATTCTGTATTTTGCTTCTGGATCTAGAATTGCCTTAAGCATTTCGAAGTACATTTTGTAATGCCATTCGTCATGCGTCTGGTCAAACAGGCCGTGCTGTAATTTGTATTTGTCCGGGGCAATTAGTGCACGAAAATGAAGTTCATTTACATCGAAAAAGTAATCCATAACCTCAATGTAGTATTGGAGCTTTGCAGGTGAAACTTTCGTCCACTTCAATTCAAAGTTCGGGCCGAGGTCATGCCGGTCCTTTATCTCTCTCAGCCTTGAATTGATCTCCTTTGAGCTGTCGAGGGGGCACCAGATAGCGCCCAACACCATTACTTCATGGTGATCCTTTTCCAAGTGACAACTTTCGTCACAGTAGATATTAAACGTTTGGGTCATTACTTCCTCGAATTGTAGAGTTGATGTATACCACCAAGATCTACGCTCTGAACAATATATTCTTGGCAAGATTAGGTGAACATAATCTGCTACAGGGATATCGGGCTGGTCCTCGCGCCAGCTTCATCAACTTGTCGTTCTGCCGTTTTGGCATAAAGCTGAGTGGTGCGTATTGAACGGTGATTTAGGAATCGTTGCACTTGGTCTATAGGAACACCCTCGTTTAACATTTGCGTTGCACGCCAATGCCGAAATTCGTGTGGGTGTATATGAGAAAGACCAAGTTTCTTTGCAGATTGCCGGATCATTCTCCAAACAGCATTGGCGGATAGGGGGGCTCCGTGATACTTCGGTCTAGTCTTAGCGTGGCTAACAAATAATGCGGTCGCTCCCGGATCTTTTCTAACCTTCAAATACTCTCGCATGGCTTGTAGGGTCGGATTTATGAAACGGAGAGTCACTTCCCGACCATATCGGCCTCGGCCCTTCCCGCGGACTCGCACCTGGCACACACCTTGTTTGTTCAAGCGTGCGCCACGGATCTGATCTGCGGTGAGTCTTAAGATCTCACTAACTCGGGCTCCGCTATCTGCCAGTGCATAAAGGATTGCTCGGTTCCGCAGGGCCTCCAGCTTTCTGCGATGCTGCTCCTTTAAAGGAAGGGAGTCAGGAATAAATGGGGAATCATAGGCATGGATCAGTTCCTCCAAGCCTTCCGGAGGCTCGATGGCCCCCTCTCGAGCCAAGGTTGCAGGAACATATGTTCTAAGCTGGCGTTGGGCTCTTGCAATGGCCGCTGAAGTGGGAAAAGAATCGGGGAGGAGCAGTTCATCAGCGAGAAAGTTGAACCAAGTGATCATGGCCTGACCGTAGAGACGAACAGTAGCCGGCTCGAGTCTCAGAACCTGTGGGGATCTCTTCCCACGCTTTGGGTTGGCGCTTCTGACTTCATGGCCGAGGTAGTTAACAAACCGCATGAGCATGTTTACATCCTGAGGATTTCCACCTAGGACTTCCAGTGTCTGCTGAGCAGCTTCTTGCCCAGCCAGGGAAAGTGGTTCTGCCATGTTGGACTCTTCAAGGAAGGCGTAGAAATGCCTCAAGGCGTAGCTGTACGTCTCGAGCGACAACGGGCTCAGGTTGCTCTGTGCACAGAAATAATCGAAAGCCTCTTGAAGTGAATGTTCCTGATCGCTCATGTGCCCCTTCTCATAGCATAATCCAGATATTGGCTGAAAGCCTAGCACAAAAACAATATGAGTGCAACTTAAGAGTAATTAAGTTGCATTACTTGATCATAGAAAAATCGACCTTCATGGTGTTTTTAAATAGCCTCCCCTATGAGATCATTTCTCGGGTCTGCTTATAAGTTCTAATAAGTTTTATAATTAGTAATGACACGTGGGACCGTTACCCATTTCTCCAGATTTGTAACGTGATACGATAGGCTATTCATGGGGCTCCTCAATAGGATTTAGGGCAGCGAACTGACGATTGGGTTACCCTCGCCGCCAGCTGCTGAATGGCGCAACGTGTTATCCCCAGAGCATTGCCAGACGGTTATTTGTTCTGTCGGTACAGCGGCCTCACCTCGTATGAGAACGAGCAGGGATCGGGCACAACCTAAAAGGGGTACTTGAAAGCCGTTCCACTATGGGAGGTCAAGCTCCCAGGGGATTAGCCATGGACCTTCCGGATCCTCAAGTAGCTTGGTGGCAAAGAATCGATAGGTCTCGTTATCGCTAATGTCCAAGACCTCTTTCAGGTCCTCTTCGAATCCTTTCACGTCTCCGAGTTGATACCTCGTCAAGGCTCGGTTGAAGTATGCCTCTACCAATGATGAGTCGAGAGCCAGCGCCTTATCGTATTCCTGTATTGCCTTTTCAAACTCGCCTTCTCTATATAGGATCGACGCCAAATTGCTGTGGCCTGCTGGGTAGCTTGAATCGATTTCGAGCGCCTTTCGGACATCAGCGCGAGCAGCCGCTAGATCATCCTGGTAGTAGTAGACATAGCCCCGGTTTAGGTACAGCCGCGCATGCTCAGGATCGAATTGAAGTCCGGCAGTGTATGCCGCAATAGCTTTATTGGGTTCATCAATTTCATCATATGAGTTGCCCAAGTAAAAGAAGACAGTTTCGAGTTCCAGGTCGGGCAATTCTCCATTAAGATCGATCTGCTTTTCGCGAATGAAGATGTCGATTGCACGAGCGACGGCCAGCGCTTGTTCAAGAGCGGAGATTGCTGTTGTGTGATCACCAACCGAATATGCAAGCTGCCCAACGGTTATGAGGGCCAAGTATTCGAACTCCTTGGGAATTCCCTCATTTATGTAGAGACGATACTGCTCGATGTTCTCGAGTCTGCTGGAGAGCTTAGGTCTAGCAAGCCGCAGATTCTCCAGATCCAAAATGCTATAGTAGACTTCTGCCCCGTATTCGTCGGCCTTCCCCCAAATGACGATTGTCGCCCCACATCTCTCCGCAACTCTAAGGGCCTCTTCATGGGAATCGATAACAAGGCCCTCGGTCCGGTGAACACGAGCCGGCACGCCCAACGAAGCTGTGGAAATTCGATCCTCGATTTCCCTTTTGATGCTCCATGGCAAGCCTTGGCTACCGCCGGCAAAGTCAGAGACAATTATCTCGGCTTTGCTTCCGGATAAGGGAAATCTAATGCATTGATACCAAATATATTGCTGAAAGGGTCCGAAGAGCGCTACCGCTGCCGGGAGCAATAGGCTGAGGAAAGACAGAATAGCGATCTTGGGAAGTCTTGGTCGTATTCTCTCTGACCAGAAACCGCCCCAATGTTCAGTCTTTACAGCACGTTGCAACCATGACCGCAGCCGTCTTCGCCACAATGTTAGGGCTGCGCCCGGTCTCCTTCTTCTCTTCTTTTGAGCCTGATGCTGATGAGCGAGCTTTTCGCGTTTTTTCCTGCTCATTTCTCGATATCAATCCTTGGCTGCTGACTTCGCCAGAACCGGAGCTTGATCAAGCCGCTCGAAGGTTGGCTGTTGGCCAATCGGGCAAATAATCATACAGATCACAGGGATAACAACCCACGGATCGTGACACAACGCCTCCGTCGTGTAGATGCCCCCGCCCTAACAACAAAGATTGCATTGTTCGATGACATGACCCTTCTCCTTGAAATCAGGGTTCTAGACATTGCTACTCGCAAAGAATTATTGGTGAACAGATCAGAGAAGTCAATTGGCCGCGGCTCTATTTTGGGTATGTCTTGTTGAACGTACCTGGGAGAGTGTGTTTACCCCCAAGATTTAGACGCCATATCGAAGATTCTCTATGTAGAAACAATATGATTTCTCGTTCTGCTTTGTTGAGCGCCCGGTAACGTCAGTATGATACTACATAAATAAGCGGCGAGGGAGATCCTTTGGGTTGTCTTAGGCCACTGCCCTCGTAGGGCAGAAAGGAACTCACGCCACGAACTGCATACCAGTAAGTGCATGGATTCAATAGCAACTCGAAGAAGTTTTCCAAGTTGCCTGGACGGATCAGGAAGAACTGGTGACTAAAGTGTTGATGTTGAGTGCTCAACGCTTTACGCAAGAAGCGTTGGAACAAGAAGCAACAGATTACCTTGGCCGTGGCCATTACGAACGTCGCGAAGGCGGTGAGGAACACCGTGGCTATCGCAATGGCTATCGGCCGGCTGAGATGGACACTACAGAATGTCGCATCCAACTGCAGGTTCCCCAGGTGCGAGAAAGTCCTGAACCCTACCGCTCGGGCACATCGCTGTTGCCCCTTGTGAAAGGTTCTGGTATAAAAACCGCCTGGGCGGCCCTTTCTGTTATAGGATGATAGTAAGGCGCTTAATCACGACATAAGGATAGTCTACGACACATAGAGGAGAGTAGGGGTGAGCGGGCGGATGTTTAAAAAAGGACTAGGAATGCGCCGTAATGGTTGTACAAGAGTTGGTCGTTACAAGCGAGGAAAGGACTATTGGAAACAGCTACGGGAGGAATGTGGGCAAAGAAAATTCATCGCTGCATCAGATTTGGCAAGTCACAAAGAATCATTTCTAGATGATGATGTTTGTCTGGAGTTGTATTACACAGAGGACGTTAGCGGGGTTGACTTTATTGGATTCCGTATGAAGAAGGGCATAATCTTGATCCACGGAAGTGTAGGTAAATACCTTGGCAAGAAGATGAGCGGGGGACTTGTTGTTGTAGAGGGTATCGCAGGCGAGGGATGTGGCGAAGGGATGACAGAGGGAGCACTCATTGTTTTAGGTGAGATTAAGGAACCCATGGGGGACAGGAAAGGTGGAAAGGTGTTTAGGAGCTGGGAAGAGTGGCTGAAGAATAAAAAAGAGAAGGACGATCTGGAGGGAGGGGACCATGGATAAGATCCAGGGCGGAGTTGTCTGGGGGTCGAGCCGCTGGCTGGGAAAGTGGTGGGCACATGCTTGGGTTGAGGAAGGAGAGCCATACGACCAGTTAAGGAGTGTGGCCGAGGCATGGAACCGACTGACCGAGGAAGAACTAGACCTTCTGGTAAAGAGACCAGAGGAAGTAATCGAGCAACAGATATGGGAACAGGAGATTGTAAGGTATGAGGTTCTCGGGGGGGATAAAGAACGGATTATTGGAGCGATCGGTCAGAAAGAATGGAGAGAAATCTATTCAGACCTTTGGCCACTGCTGATCGATTTGCTGGTAGTGGAAATAGAGGAAAGAGATCAGAAGACTGCTGAGTGGGTAAGATACCAGGAGTTCTTTCGACCAAGTTCAAGATATACTGATAAAGTAGCTGAATTTGCTAAGGAATTGCTCTGGGATGATTTCCTTGCAGAAGATGAAGTAGTGGCCGTCTATGGAAGCCAGATAAGGTTCATAGGAAAAAAAGGTCTGAGAAGGCTCATTAATGCAATAATTTGGGGAGGCATTTCCGGAACGTTTAACTTTATCACAACGGATATTGGGAAATCCACGGTGTTGATTCTAAAAGTTTATGGTATAGATCTGCTCGTACCGATTGAAACCATAAACTTATTAGCAGCGATAGCGGCTGGCGGATTGGCAGGGTTAAGTGTGTGGTTAGTTCTTGCGCAAGATACTTGGAAGAAGCAGCGTGTATGGGATGAGATGTCTACCGAAAAGAAAGCAACATATGTGATGGTAGATGGGATGGAAAAAAGGGATATTACTCCAACCCATGAGATGATAGAGAACCAGTATGCAAATCTTAGTGTCGAGAATGTTGTATATGAAATGGAGCGGGAAGGGATATTGGAGGACGTAACAAGTAGAGAAGATAAGGCAAAAAAATGGGTACTTACGAATCGATGGTGGCATGATCCAGTACCAGACCGAGTGTCCTTAGATGTAGCAGTAAGTTATATTGCCTGTCGATATTCGAGCGGGAAATCGCCAGACATTGTAAAAATATCAAGTATCAAGAAAAGAGTGAATGGATTCAAGAACGAATTGGAAGATGCTATTCATGAACTATTGCTAAAACCAATAGGCGAGAGAAAAGATGGAAGTAAATATTTTATTCTAAGACCGGGCCCAAACGACGGATTAATTGTAGAGACAGAATTGTTTATGTTTAATCCAAGATAGTGACGTAATGTATAGATAGTGTAGGCTTTTGCAACTTAAGTGCAATTAAGTTGCATTATTATCTGAAAAAGAGATCTAAGCTAATCCACTTAAGGACGCCCCACCCCTATAAGTATACGAAGTCCCGTGACGGTGTGCAGCGACAGATGACATAGGGCTTTCCTTCACCCCATGGCTCGCAGATGTGACTTCGCCTTATCCACAGCCGCGCATCCATGCTTGTCAACCAAGTGGTGGCAGATGCGCTCGGCTTCTCGTTATTCGTCATTCTAAGTTGCTAACCCATCTGTCGGCCTGTGTTCTTATACAATGGATGAGTTTTATTGTCGCTTATTCTCACCAAGAGAGTGAACCCACTCCAGCTGTCTTCCAACGGCTTTATAAAGAGGTCCATCCGCTGTCCAGAACTCCGCGTCCTCTGCTTCAGCCAGGGCGAGGTAGACCGCGTCATACGCGTTGGTCAAGCCAAATTCGGCCGCCAAATGCATGGCCCTGGGGCATATATGAACTTCCGACCTTGGTTCCAGTCCCAGCTGGCCGAGTTCTCCCAAGAGGCGGGCGGCATCACTCGTCTCAAGTTCCCCGGACCGAACCCGCTGATGGAGCGCGTTGCCCACTTCGGACCAGAGCAACATAGGCGCAAGCGCTGTAATACCCTCCTGCGCCCAACGCTTAGCCAGGGACAAGGCGTCCTCAGACCTCTCCTCGGGGACAAGCCATTTGACAGCTACGCTTGCATCAACAACAACTGCTCCGGTCATTTAGCGGCTCTCCCTCACCCTGCGTATAATCTTCGCTGAGTCTCCCGATAATACCTCGTCGCCGAAGATTTCTTTCCGTAGTAGCTGAAGTTGCTCGATCTTATCCAAGCTCAATGACCCCTTGCCAGGTTCATGTTGTCTGAGATACCGGGCCGGCTCTTTCAAGAAGGAGGCCAGGAAATCGCGGATCGTCACAATATGCTCTCCCTCAAGATGGGGATACACGTCAACAGGAGATTTATCGCCGTTGGCCAGGACCACCAAGGCGGGCACTCCTCGGCCGAAGAAAGTTCCCCCCCGACGGCGAGTACCAAACACCTGGCGAATGGCGTAACGGTTCCAAACAGACGGAACCACGGCATGACGGCAGTAAATATCGAATAGCTTCTCTTCAGCCAGATCTGCCGTGTCCACGAATTCCGCTCTAGCGCCCACCCGCTCCAGTCGTTTGAGCAGCCTTGGCACCTCCTCGAGGCCGAGGTTGGCCCGATCTTCCAGTGGCGCATGTTCTGAGGAGTGATAATAGCTGAGTTTCATGGTGCCCTCTAATTTCTAATTAATCCCCCCACTCCTACCCACCCCTCATGATATTACAACTGAATCCACCAACTGTCAAGTCCCTCCTGACAAGCGCGTCTACCCTGACAATAAGTTAGCATTGCAATGCAGGTGAGGCCTGTGGCACGCTCCAACAACTCACCTGTTGTAATTCGTAGGTTGGCAGATCTGTATGTCCTTATGGAGCCTACATCCCAAGCGCTATCTGGATGGCGTACCTCGCCGACTCCAGCATCATAAATATAGGGAAGCACTTCAGCCAGCTGAGCCACGTCCACTTGGGCTATCAGCAGCACCTCACAATGCACCATGTAACGACTGTAGGCGATGATGATCGTCGTCTATGAGGGAATTGTAACTCCAGTGGGGATATTCCAACTAGTCGAGAACACCTTGCCCCTCTCGATTGCGCATAGCCTCATTTTTCTCTAAGTTTTTACGTGGTTGAGGATTAGAACTATATGTGGCTATGCGCATTGATCCTTTGAGACATCCTCAACCCTATTGCCGTTTTCAGCTAGACCAATTCCAGAATACTGAGCTGACAAGTATCCATATTTCGTCAATAATCATAAGGGCCGCAATCGCGGCCCTTATGGCAATTCCACAGCGCGTTCGATTTCCAATCCTTATCGAGACTGACAGATCACTCTATTCCTCAAGAAATCGCAACCTGTTGCAGGCCACCCATCCTTTGACCGGCCACCCTTGTATCGCCTGGCCTTCCACAAAGCAAGTGCTTCCGTCCGGAAATACCGTCCAAAGCGTAATCTCTGCGCCGGCTTCCAAATCACCCAGCCATGTTCCCCCCTCGCTCAATCCTGGTGTTGAAAAGATTGGCAGCGTCTTTATCGTCTCATCGGGATCGTAGGGAAGCACTGACTCGGCCACCCATACTGTCATTGGAAACCATACCTCTGGTGTTTTCGTTGGAGAAGCTTCAGTCCCCTCCCCTTCCCGTTCAACACCATAAAGTTCCAATGCTTCATCGCCGGTGATCACTCTGGGACCAATTCCACTTGAGGGCGTTCCTGTTTGATCTGATCCACCCTCCCCCCATTGAAAGATTTCCCCAATGGAACATCCAAACATAAATAGGCTCAGGCACACTACAACCAGGCCAACTAAGTAATTTCTAAACATCACTAACCACCCCCAGCCATCAATCCGGGCCATAGCCATATATAGACCATGCCTCCCAGGGCAGCCAACACGCCCCAGGGCATCCTTATAGCCTCCTCATCCGGAGGATCGCCTATGTGTTTTAATACCCACAACAATCTTTTTGCCCCTTCTGCTATCCCCCCTCTTCTTATTACCGTAAGTAAAATGCCGAGAATAATGGTTCCTCCAAATAAGTACCCAAGAATCCACCAATCACGTCCTACCGCGATGAGCCCGAAAGCAAGTTGAGCATCCCCTCCCCCAAACCAGCCAAGCCAGAAAATCGCCAACACGTACAACATCCCTGCAACGAAGGGGAGCGTGGCGAATTCTTCTGCCAGGAGCACAACAGCAATCAGCAAGATAAGTAGCCGCCACATCCCACCTCTGCTTCCCCAAATCGCAACGATGAAGAATAAGGCCTCAAGCCATAGTGCATCTTTTATAAGGAAGAGAAGACCCAACGCAAGCATGCCAAACCCCGACCCGTAAGGAATTATCCCCGACTTGAGGTCGCTTATTGCGCCCCACATGAGGGCTGCACTCACCAAAACCGATAAGATCAGCATAAGACACATCCACCTCTTCTGCTGTTGGGCATAAAAGCACTCCACTTAAAAGGCAGTCACCTGCTTGAGATTCGTATCGACATCCGGCTACTGCAATTCGCTTTGTTTCGCCTGCCGGATGTCGTCCCTCTCAGCCTGCCAGCTTATCTCCTTCCCTACAGGCATCCCCCGTGGCTCGAACCAATAGGCAGCACCGTGATAACGATGCTGGAACTCCAGGTTGCTCACACCCCTTCGATTCTTCTCAACAGCCCAACGCACAACTTCGACCCCGTCCTTACCCCAACCATCTCGATTAGCTATTATTGCAAGATCGGGCTCATATTGCATGATGGCGTTTCCCCAGAGATTCTCCAGGTGAACCCGCCCTCTTCTTAACCCCTCACCATCGGCCGCTCCTACCGCAACGACGGATAACACGATCCCCTCTGATGTCTTCCGTATTGCAAGTCCCTTCAACCCGGCCAATACTCTTTCTATCCGTTCCTCGGCTTCAAGTGCCCGTGAGGGATCAATAACCGGCACACGCTGGACATAGTCCACAAATAATACAATCCTTTTATTGCCGTAGTGATCCACGGCCAAGTCGATATATTTCGACAGCGCTTCAAGATCTGTGTTTACCCCATCCCCGGTTACCAACCATATATTCCTCATCCTCGCCGATAAACTTGCCCATGCTTCTATGCCTTTGGGAATTCTTGCGAGCACTTCATCCATCATGTGCAATTTGTGCTCGCCGTCCTGCTCCTTTAATCGATCCCGCTCACTGATCGTCTCGATGTAAGCATCCCGAAGCAAGTCAGTCGTGATGTGGGTTGAGGTTCCATTCTTGAACGAGCTCTGGCAGATCAATCGCTCCCACAAGGTCACCGTGCTGTGCTCATAACAAACGACAATCGCTAGGGCTCCGGTGCCAGCGATGTGGTTCGCCCACTGCAGGATCAGGGCTGTTTTGCCAATATTCTGAACTCCACCTACTATATTCAAATCACCGGAGTGAAGCCCTCCCCCGGTCAACCCATCAACTGTCTCGAATCCCGTTGGTATGGGCCAAAAAGCATCCTTATTTCCTTCTTCCAGATTCCGCTCAATCTTTAGAGCAACCTCCTCAAGATCCTCTGGATGCATCACAAACGGCGGTAAATGGAAACCTCTCGGTGTTTCAGGCATCAAATTAATCCGTTCCCTGCACGGTCCCTCACGCTTCTTCTCTATTACTATCTTCTATTCGTCTTTTCTTCCCACGCACTCGTATCTAGAACGAGTAAGTAAAAGGATCCTTCTTAGGCAAATACCTTCTGTATCCCTTTATACTTGACCTTCTCGACAAACAACATTCATCGCTTATTCTTCTAGAAAAATGACCTCTGAGGACAGCCTATAATTTGGCCCTCCGCGTCTCCCTCCACGTAATACCTCCAGGATGTCAACCCCAAGGTTCTTGCCCAACACATGACGCATCTTCCTCAATCGCTGCCCATAAGCCATAGGGTCAGCATCCAAGTTCTCTCCCCACACGTATGTCACCACCTGGGCGCGATTTACGTAGCTCCACCCATCCTCGTCTCTAGCCGACACAAGAATTTCGATCAGCTTTGATTGGGTGCTTGTAATAGTTGTTTCTCTGTTTCCTGCCTTATAAATACCTTTTTCCATATCGAGCACCCCATCGCCGATTTTTAACTTCACGCCGCTCTCATGTTTCAGTTCAACCCCCTCCATCCGCGCTCTAAGCGCCTCCATTTGCATCAGCAGTGCTTTAGGCCGGTACGGCTTTCGCAGATAGAGGTCCGCTCCCCTTGATAGCAGATCATGCTCTGGATAATCCTCAAAATAACCGGAAAGAATGATTATGAAAACCTTGTTCCCGTACTTTTCTCGTATTAATGGGACCAGATCAGATGCGTTGCCATCCTCCAAGTTCAGATCCAGGATCAACCATCCCGCTGTTGTCTCCTCAAGCAGATTCATCACTTCCGACTTCAGTTTCGTCCCTCGGACATCATAGGTTCCTATCTGTTCAAAGATCTCTCGCATTTCCCTCGCCCGCGCCATATCATCTTCGGCCAGGATAATCCGATCGTAATTATGCATTGCCACGAGAACTATCCTCCTCAGCCTTGATATCTTCCGGGTCAGCCAATGGAAGGACTACCTCGAACAGCCCACCTGATTCTTCTCGGTTGCTGTGACAGCGCAACTCACCACCATAAGCCCTGGCAATAGCTCTGGATACTGTCAATCCCACGCCCATACCGTAATCCACGCGTATTCCAACTTTCCTATCTTCCCGCATGCTCTCAAGTGGTGCAAATATTTTGTCAACGTCATCGGGATCAACTCCTGGTCCCTCATCCTCCACATATACCCTGGCAAATTCACCATCTTCCTGCACTCGCACCTCGACGCTTCCTTCCATCGGGGTAAAAGAAGCCGCATTATGCAACATGTTCCTCAATATCGATCGAAGGTGGTGATCTCCCACCACATTGATTTCATCACCCGCTTCTACGATAAACATTACATCCGGCCACGCAGGCCTGACTTCTTGCAATGTCTCTCGCAGAACATCACTTAACGATACGACATTTCTCTCAAAAGGAAGTACATTATCAGCGAGAAAGGGCGCTTCCCGCATGAGATTGGTCCAGTACCCCGCCCGCGTGAGAAACGGCCGAAGATACTTTACCATGCTGGCGTCCGTTGACGATGTTTTTTCGCTCTGCGCATCCATACAATTGAGTGCGCCCTGCAATTCGTTGTTTAACTCATGCGCCAGCACTCGCATGATCAATCCCAGGTTCTCAAAACCCAGACCCTCTCTCCGTTCAATCACCTCCATAAGGATGCTTCCCATTCGCTGGACGATCATGCCCAGTCCTGTTGTGAGGGCCTGGATGATCAGGTTGTCTTTTCGCCATTTTCCAACCGTCAG
Source organism: Anaerolineae bacterium (assembly GCA_030605795.1). Taxonomy (GTDB): domain Bacteria; phylum Chloroflexota; class Anaerolineae; order Anaerolineales; family E44-bin32; genus DUEZ01. The sequence continues at coordinate 50,825 of JAUWHR010000005.1, forward strand.
AGCGATTGCAATCCCCGCGGATATATCCCCTGATTTGGTGTGAGAGGTCCAACAAATCAACGGCCTTTTGGAGCCATCACTGTCTGTAATATAATCGATTACACCGGGCAACCCCTGCTCTCCTTCCATTAAATCCTTCAGGAAGTTCTCAGCCCAGCTTATGTTCCATCCGCCTTCTAGATGCTCAGACATTACTGGCAAGTAACGCCGGCGCTTTACCTCCCCACGGATAAGCAATCCTGGCGCCCTTATCCACATAATCCATCCGGCGTTGCCCGGGAATAACTCAGCTATCCTGGCGCCCGCAGGATATAACTTCTCAGAATTTAATGGTGAAGATAGATCTGCAAGCAGATTGTCCAGACCGCGCAGCCAGTCGAACAGCTTCACGACCACCATTTCGCGCCTGGATGCATACATGAGCAGCAGTGCCACCAGCGCTCCAAAGAACGCCACTGCCAAATTGGGAAAGATCTCAATCCACCACAGCTTGCCTCTTGAAGCTGGAGATAGCAGTACCGACGCAACCAATATGCCAGTGACAAAGAGCAACCCTATCCCTGCATGATAGAGATAGAAACGCCCCCTCAAGGACTTGATCCGTCTCCACAATCTTCTGATCATTAGCTTTCTGCCTCCAGGTTGTCGAGCATCCATAAAGCACCTTCAGGCGTCAGTCCTGGCGATTTGGCCATGAATTCGAGGAAAGAACGGAGTATCTCTCCCGTTCGCCTCTCTGTGCGACTTCCTCGCAGGAACTCTTTCATCTTCCCCTGGAATACCTGCGACGACTCGATCTGAGCCATGAGAGGGGGGTTAAATACATCCATAACTCCTGATTCTGAGAAGCACAGTATCCGATACTCGCAATCTCCGCATGCTTTCCACCCACAAACCATCCTGGGGACGTAAGCCCCGCCCCTTACACCTGTAATCACAGCTCTGGCCAGAGACTCTAAAATGTCTGACCCATCACCAATCTTCGGATGGAAATCCTGTCGCTCACCCGAGAACAAGTGCCTTACAGCAACAGCTTCTACTGCAGTCTTATCCGATCCGAAGTCGAGTCCGTCCGGAACGGCCTGCCCCAGCGCAAGCACCCTCAGATCCCGCGCCAGGCTATAGGGTGGCGGCAGGACTTCATCGAAGAGAAATTGTTCGTATCCGAGCTTAATTATCTTCGCGGGCTCCCCACCGTCTTTCCTGGGCCTCCCACGCCTCTTGGACACACCCTCCCTTGTAACGAGGTCGGCACGACAGAGCATCCGGACGGAGGGAAGTTCTACAATCATCGGGACATTAACCCCCACCACCGACTCCCGCTCCGGCAATTCGAGCTTATTCGCGATGTCCATCGAGTTCGCAAAAGCATCTGCCAATCCTATGGGCGCCTGGTAATACTCATCATCCGTAATCGTCAGCTCCCCCAGCCCAATTTTCCTTTGTTGGCTGTCTATGCTTTTCCGAAGACTTGTAAGCCCACTGGACTCAGCCATCTCCCGCCAGAAGCGGGTCCACATAGGCCGCTTGTATCTTTTTCCCTCCCGGTTGGTAATCTGGCCATCTTCGAATCTGCTCAAGATAGAGCGCCGGCGCTGGTGATAGTCAACAAGCGCCTTCGCAATACCTGCATCAATCTGCCACCCATCCAACCATCTCTTCCACACCAGTCCAAGAGATTGGCCAAAGTTGTATTTTTGCTCCTTCCCGTTAAACCGGTAATAGATCTTGGTTGCTGTACGGATTGATTCCCGAACCAGCTGATCGCCTGTGCGCTTCCCTTCAACCTCAGCCACATCGGGCGCCAGACCGGTTCTCCGCCACCAAACTCTTAGCGGGCAAAACGCCCAATCCCAGATGTCATCCAGCAATATTTGAAGTTTCTTTCCTTTCGCTTTATCCATGGCCCTTCAGTCGACTGGCATGTTCCCAGCAATGCTCACAACTCTTCTTGTTTGACCTCTTTCTGGTCCGGCCTAACCTCCCATTTCAACACGCTTCCGCTTGTTAATTCGCCCAAATGATCTTGATGGATTTCTAAAATAAAACAAGCTGGTTTCGATGAAGCGTAGTAGGGCCTCCATGGTTTCGCCAGCACGGAATGCACCACGCACCCTTCTTCATCCAGCCATGCAACAGCTATCGGAAACCTCATTCCAAGCATGTGAATAGAAGTAAGGAACCCTGATTTACCTTGCCTGCCCCCTGGCATCTTCATCAGGATACCTTCATCCAGACTGAGTTCTTTTCGTCCAAGCAACCCACCCCGGCGCGGAGCCCCCGACTGGCAGTAAAAAACCTTGCGTGCCAGCACCCGATCGCCTATGTACAGAATCAGCCTGTCCCCATCTTTAATATCCTGCATGGCCGCTATTCCTTGCTACGTTGCTTTTTAGCCAGCTCGTACTCCTCCCTGGCCATCTCCATATCTTCTATGCAATGTGTCATGTGATAAAGGAGCGCCAACACAACCAACGTAATACAAGTAACGATTTATCAGAATCTTCGTAATTGCCGATAGTCCTCCCAAGTTATATATGCTGGCGCCGACCACCCCACGTGATCTGTATGCCAGTCATATCGCATCGGATTATTCAGGTCGAACCGGATAACCCACCACCTGACCCAATAACCCCGCCTTCCCTCATCCAAAGAGACGGGACTGACCTGTCCCAAAACGCCATGCAATAATATTCACCGCGACCGGCAAACAGACCGAACAGATACCTCATATACCTTTTATCATGCGCCCGTTCATCTGAAAGTTCGCGTCAACACCATGAAAAACCATATGCCTATCACAACATCGAATAACACCATCGCGATCAGCAGAGCGTTTGCCAACCCTGGTTTTCTTTCCTTCAAGCTTGAGCGAATTCCCATGGTCAAAAAGAAAATTCCTACCACAAGCGCCAGAACTCCTAAGAGAAAGGACCACGCCACAGTCGCAGTCATGATAATCAGTAGGCCGGCAATGCCGAACACAAAACCCAGCGCTAATAGTCTAATGTCCCTGCCTGCATATTTTCCCTTTGTTATCATTACTTAGCTCCTCTCATTGTTCAGTCCTAGTAAAAACCTGTATTGTGTTCATGATCTTCAAGTATTATAGCAACTCGCATTTGAAACTAATTTATGTTCAATCACCATGTAGTTTCCGTTCAACATTCGTCTGTGCCATAGCTACATAATACCTTCGAAGAAACGAGGTGCTATGTGCGCCCTTCCTTGCCCTGGCGCTTGCGGCCTTCAAGTTCCGCAAGCACCAACCTTGCAAGACCCTGGGCTCTTGTTGGAACAGCTCCTGCGTCTTTATCTGGGTCTCCTCTTGGATGCGGCCTTACGTATGTCGTTCCTGGAGCCAATATCATTCCCTTACCGCGGGCCAGCTTTTTAGCCCTCCAGCTCGCTCTCTTCCCTGCTGTAAGTCTTCTTACATGTCCTCTTACCTTATGAGCTTCGCGTCTTATGCAATCCAGATCATGGTCGCTTCCCCACTTTATCCTCCCATGGAAACTTATCTTACCAACTCTACCTGTTGTTCCCACTTCCTCCTTTTGAAGAGGTTCCTCTGAAAGCATCACGTTTTCCCCACCCACCCGTAAATCTCGCCAGAGCGCTGCCAGTGTTGCATGTACTGCAGGTATGGTTTGCAATGACAGGACCCATCTGCTCACATGGGGTCGCTTCGTTTTCCAACGAAATGAGAACCCGGGCTTATCTCGCTTTTCAAGCGCAACCCACATACCCTTTTCAGGAATGAGCCATATACGAAGCGCTGTAACCCCCCATTCGCGCAGCGGTGTGCCTTCTGGCAGATCAACACGAAAAGACCCGCAGGGATTGCATATGGCCTTTTCGATCGCCTCTTCCATTAATGCAATACTCAATCGTGCTGCCTGCTCGGGACGCAAATTCGACCACTTCGGTTTTTCTGGCTTTCGACAGGCAAGATTTACCGGCAGGTCAAGGTAAGGTATCTCCGATCTATAACCTGTCAGGTAACGCAGTATGTTATTTCTTACCCCCCCACCCTCCCACTCCAAGACCTGTGGCCACGCAATTTCTCTGGCAGGTCCTGTTGCTCGCAAACTAACTCCCGATACCTTGATCCTGAAATCTGGTTTCAGTTCCAGCCACGCAGCTGCTAAACGCGCTAGCAGGGCATAATATCTGATGTCCAGAACCTGTGGCGCAATTTTTCTTCGAACTTCTGGATCCCATAACGCTTTGGCTAAAGAAACCCAAAACCTGGCCGCATCAGTGGCGCTCGCATTTACCCTGGGGAAATCCCCACGATCGAGAAAAACGTCAATGAACTTTCCAACCTCGTGGGCCAACTCTTTCTCGCTCCAATGACTGTTTGAGATGTCCGTTCCCGCGTCTGCCAGTCTGGCAAATAGAGCCGACGCCTTCCTTACCTCTCTTGATCCCTGTTTTGACGCCTCGCCCACCGCAAGTACAGCTGCAAATACGGCTGCAGGAATACTATTGCCGAGCCCTTGTTCGTGCATTTCTATTTCGCGCAAAGCCTCCACCACAGGTAGCCGGTGTTTGATAACCAACTGGATCTTTTTCCCGCTTTGTTTGTTCAAACCGCGAATAATGACCTGGTCCCCTTTTTTCCCTCCTTCTGATGAATCCGTTCGCTCTGCTTCCCAAACCATTCCCGGGTCGGAGGCAATTGACTTGCCTTCATCGAGCGTTGCGATTCCTGATACCATCGACGCTGAAATATCAATCCTTTGCCAACTCACTGATCCAAGAATGCAAACATGGCCTGGCGGCAGGCGCCTCACCTACCTGCTCCTTCCCTCAATCAAGCGTCGGTTTCATCGCCGCATGGCTCAAAGAACCATTCCCAGCCCGGGCCCCGCCCCTTCTTCGCGATGCGTTCGCCCAAGCAATAAAGCTACCAATGCATGAACTCGCCATACAGTTCCAGAAGACTTCCAGCATTCCCCATTATGCATAGAATGCCAGACTTTCTGTTGCCGCCTCCTCTCTCGCCGGCCTCCACATACCTTATTCAGCTAACTTGAAATGCTTCCATCTCCACTAAAAAACCGCCGTGCCCAACCCCGCTCCTCATTTTCCGTGCCTCGCTTATTACTTCCGCGATTACGGTGTTACACATAGAGCCACCAAAAAATCACAAACGCTATTCCGCCCAAAAGTAATGCAAAAAAGGATCCCGCAATTGGATATCCCCTCATAAACCCGGCGATGCCTCCGCCGTGTGGCTGAATTTGCTCGGGAACGTTCGCACTTGACGCTGCCCTGCCTTTTTTTTCGATCGGACCAACCAGGATTGGTCGTCACCCATGCTCGATCCGATTGTGCACGTTCCTGGGCTATCCGTTCCACAAAATCCTTTTCATCCATGGTCTAAATTCCTCCCATGGGCTTTGCTTCATCCACATTACGCGATTTCTCCACACGAGCACTAATCCTTCCGGTTGGGCACCTCAAGGTTACCCATATCGAGTCCTGCGTCGTGAAGTATTTGAGCTCCCTCGTCCGACTTCTGTGTTTCAGCCCCTTTCCCTCTCCGGATCCTTTCAATAATGCCCTTTGCTACTGCATCGTTCGGTTTCTCAGGATCGACATTTCCTCGTTCGTCTCTTTTGCTCCTACTTACCATCCGTTTTCCCGGATCACTCATCGTCCCTTGTACCTTATCCTCTCTCGATCACCCCTCTTCCTCAGACTGCGTCTTAGCTCTCTCTTTCTCCACGGCTGCTCGCCTAAAAAAGGACGATCGCCAATTTTTCCGGTGCATTTCCATACCTCTCGCCAGGGCGCCATCCCCCCAATTGACTCGTATCCGAGCCCCACAGTATATTTTGCAGCAGATAATCTCGCCGGTGCATTGACCAGCCACCACTCGTGGCCTCTAGGGAGTATCAATCGGTCCAACAGAACAGTCCATCCGTCGATGTGACGGTCTCGCATCAACTCGAGTAGCTTGCTTTCCCTGTATGGGGATCCATCGATAACCCATACAAGAACAGGCTTAGCCGATTTCAAAGACTTCCACAGCTTCGCGTAGCTATCTAATCTCTTACCCAGCCGCGTGATCGGCATCGTTGCTCGATCGATTTCAACTAATAATGTGTTTTCAACAAGCGGTCTATCAACCAGGGTTGTGTCGCCGTCAAGCCATCCGTGATACCAGATCGTTGCTTTTACCAGAGCATCGGGCATCACGATACCAGTCCTTCCAGTCCTCCCAGAAATATGATCCCGATACAACAGCCTGCTTCCCACAGTGGTTGTCATCTCAACCTGCGCTCCCCCGATCAGATTGGATACACACCTGGCCCCATATAGCAAGGACAGAGCGAACTGCCTGACCAATCGCTGGTGGTCCCCCAGATTGCTCAGCCACCTGAGGGAGTACTTCGTCTTACCTCTTATCTTGCTGTCTGGTTTCTGCGGCCAGGGTTGGAAGCGTCGCATGTAACCGGGCTTTGTCCCCCAATATCCGGCCAGCATTTCAATCGCCAAGGGGGTGATTATTTTGCGATCCTCGAGCTGATCCCTTGCTATGGGCGATCTTCCTGTTTCAATCAAACCTGATTCTTCCATTCCTTTGATTCGATCTATCCTGGCCCGCATGTCCCTGCCATCGTCAGAAAAGAGGTAAGCAAGCTCGTAGGTCGTCAGCAGAGGATTATTCCCTGCTTCAACCAGTAATTCCCAGTCCTCCATCGACAATTTGCCTGCGATCCTGCCGAGCGCGCTTCTACGGTGGTCCCCCCTGTGGCGGATACGGATATGTGCTTCCAGCTCTCTTCTCCCGTATGGCTTCCATTTGATTGTGGCAGATGAGCGCCTCTTGGGCCTCGCCACACGGCGTTTGCCGGTCCCCACAAGCCATACATGAATCTTCCACCCCCCACCCCAATTGAGCTCAACCTGATTAACCAGGCTGTCCAGTCGATCCTGATCACCGGTGAGTATGATGTCCCGAACACCACCGCCGTATTCCTTCGGTGGTTCGCGAATAAATCCCAGCGCCTCAGGTGCACACCCCCCGAGATCAACCCACAATCTCCACCACCTGTCATCCCAGAGAAATTCGCCGTCCGCTTCGAAGCCAGGCGATAGACCTGCCCGGATAGCGTCTTCCCCCATTACTTCGAGGGCGAAGTTCCGTGCCACCTCAAGCCTGCATAGATCCAGCAAAACGCAGGCCGGCTCCTTTCGATCTGCATAACAAACACCTGACCCCTTCACCTCATAGCTCCTCAGCCGCCCCCCTTCCTCATGCAGGAGCCTGCCCACAACCATCTCGCCAAATACCCTATCCAGAAAACCTCTGCTGCTGTAGGGCATGCGCCTCAGGAAGTCGACCAGGGTATCTTCCCGATCGCTGTTACGACTCACCTGGTCTACTCATCGTCCTGCTGATGTCCTTCATCAGGGTATATATAATCAACATCGGCTAAGAACTCCTCTTCCCACCCATTCTTAATCTCCCGGCCCATGAGAACCTCACTCGCCTCAGCAGCCGCATCTCCGTTTGGGGCTGTAGAACGGGCATCACCTTCAACACTCCATGGAAGGTCCACTTCGCCGACCGCCTCCTCAAAACCGCTTCTCTCTTTAGAGCCTCCCAGCAATACACCAGCTGCCTGAGAGGACGAAGCAGATGCAGACAACCGCGAACCAGATGATGTAACTCCACTGCTCAGAACGGTCGCTCCATATTGATCGAAGTATGTGAGCATTTCCATGGCCCTTTGCCTGGCAACTTCGTGCGGCAAACTGTACTCCGCCCTCATCGCCCTCACCCTCTCAGCCATCATTTCATCCTTCTCCGGAGGGGGTTCGCTCTCAAAGTAAAAAGGTCTGCTCAGCCGCCCATCCTCTCGCTCAAGACGTACGTAAGCCTTATACGGTTCTAAGCTAATGAGTGTGTCTGCCCCCGGTCCGCCTCTTTCCCGACTAAGTTCCAGCCTAGAAATGTAATCCGCATCATCACCATTTATATTGAAGGCGAACAAGGAGTACACACCGCTAAGGATGATCTCGGGTATATTTATGTCCTGCTTCCGCAGGCTCGCCAATGACTGTGTACCCAGGATCATCCGTCCGCCATATTTACGCATTTGCTGTATTAGTTCCGCCCACGGGACGCCTGTGAAAGTTTGGAACTCGTCTATGACCACCATAACCGGCACCCGGCTATCTGCAAATCTTTCCCCCTGACGCACAAGTTCCCTCAACAGGACGTTTATCATCAAGGAGCCAACAAAATCGCTGATCTCCGACCCATATTTGCTCATACCGGTGTTGATCACTAACAGCTTCCGTTCCCTGATCACCTCCGCAATGTCTAGCTTTGACTGAGGGCAACTGAACAAGGCCAACATTGGATCTTCTTCAAACCTGTACGCTTTCGAAAGCACGGGTTGAATCACCTGTTCCCTGAAATGACGGCTGAGCGTTTCGTAGTCATCCAAAAAGTAGTGGGCTAATTTCATCCTGTGCTGACTGCCCTCAAGTTCGGTCCGAATGAAATTCTTTCTAACATCTGGATGTGCGCTCAGGATTGCAGATAGCTGCGACAGACCCAGACAATCGTCATCAGGCCGCTGTTCATTTGCTGCTACAAGGAGCTGAACTCCCCGCTTTAGCGGAATCTGCATTCGTGGTCCCCAATAATCCGACCACAGCGCCTTTCCAATATCCACAACCGAGTTTGTGACTTCGATAACTCCCCACCCTACACGATGGACGTCCAATGGGTTGAATGTGAGGGTATATTCTTGATCTCCCACATCTAGTATCCTGACCCGCTCAGCGTCCTCGGGGTCGATCGCTCCGATAAGCTGGTTGACCAGGTCTCCGTGTGGATCAATAACAATAACCGCCGGGTTTTCTTCGTCCCTCATCCCTGCCAGGGAAAGATGCAGCATCAGTGTCGATTTCCCCACCCCAGGTTTCCCAACGCAAAATAGATTGTGCTGCATCGCTTTCGACGATATTCGAACCGGCTTCTCACCGCCATCGGCTGTGAAATACTTGCCAATCTGGTAGAACCCCTTCACGTCCTCTGGATCCGGCGATCGCATCTCCACACCACGGACAGGGACGAGTCCGGGTGAGACCCGGCCATTAACCATCGGGGGGTGCCACAGGCCGGCCACTTCATCGGGCCCAAGCCACATCCATCCCTCTTGGCGGTCAATAAAATGTACCGGCCATGTTCCAATCCCTTCGAATGGATCAACTGCGATTTGGAAGCGATTCCCGCCCGCAAGCGAATACTGCGCCATCGCACTATCCAGACGTTCGGCCAACGCTCTTGCCTTATCGAGTGTCGCCGCCCATACACTGGCGCGTACAGCCACCTGGTAGAACATGTCCTGATGAACCACCTTCTGGCGGACCAGGGAGAGGTCCGCTCCATGCCAGGGATCGTCGTCTTTGCTGACGAAACGCAGCAGTATGCCGCCTCCCGCGATCACAAGAAGAGACAATAATATAAATGGCAGCCACTTTTCCTGGATGGCGAAGAGGATGGCCACGAGGGCTATCAATATCACCATCAAGAAAACGCCGCCCTTTGCCATAGACAGGCTTTGCGGCATTGGAACCTGAGAGAAGGTTGGCGTCGTAGTTGCAGTTAACCCGTTGGCATTTACGGTGTACCCGCGCTGTGCCTCAAGCTTCAGGCGGCGCTGTATAGCCTCTAACCAGGGAGGTTTACCCTTCCTCGCAATGAGGAATTGGAGCCAGACTTTCTCATCTGGCATCAATCCAAGAGTGGTTGCCAGCAATGTATGAACCGGATCCCCGTGGCGAAAGGACATCCAGGTACGTATAGGTAAATATGAAGCAGCCCCGAGGGTGAATGAGAAATTAAAACGGCTTATCGATTTATGTCCCCCGTTCGATTGCATCGGATCCTGGTCTAGAATGCGCAAAACAGCGCTTGGCCACAGGCTTTGAACCTTGCCTGCCATGAATTTCAAGCTGTCTTCAGTCCCTCTCACAAGCATGACCCGTCGATCCCCGACGCCGTAAATTTCGAGCGATATGGGTAACGGCATTGAAGTGATGAACTGCCCCACAGCTTCTTCATCTACTTCGTTATGCGCTGGTAGCTGCAGCTCAGCTACCTTTTCTTCATTGATAGCGCCAGCTCCGGATACCGCTGTACCCGGGTTCTTGGTAATCGAGTCAAATATCCATTGGCTGTCTATTGCTCTCAGGGTGGCCCCACAGTGGTGACATCGCATTCCCTGGGAAGCCCCTTCTTCAAGCGTGCAAGTTGTATGACCATGGGGACATGCGACCTTCGGCTCAGAAAACATAATCACCCCCGGTTCTTATCCAAGAGAGTGGGCTGGTACGTTTCACAATAGCCGCGGAATGCGGTGGGGAAATTAAATAAGATGAGGCATGGTGACCCGCGCGCATCGTTTCGCAAACCATTCCCAAATCTTGTATTCCTCCAGCGGTGTTAAAACCGCTTAATTTGGAGCCTTTTATTCGATTGTACGAGAAAAAACCACACATGAACGTGACCAAAGTGTCCACGAAAGTGTTACCTTACCGTTCCCTTCCATGCGAGGTTATCTTCCACGACCTCGGCAATCTGGAATTGTGTCCACCGCCAAACCGATGGATGACGACGTCATATGTAATGTTTGAAAGGGGGAATTAACTATCTTGGTGGGTTAGAAGGTGTAGTGTGGTTTTTATTGTGTAAATACAGTCTTGATTAAAGTACGAGACACAAGAATTGTTCCTTGATGGCGAAGCTCACAGGATGACCCTGGAAGGAGATTCTGATATCTCAAATTGAGGATACTTTTACTGGATTGAACCCGCCGTAAGCCATAGCCGTGGCCATCGTCTTTGCCTCATGGGCTGGTTGGTACCGCCGTCAAAGCGCCCAGCCGAGGATGACCGGGTGCTGCGCCTCTTCGCGGGAGCGGTTGAGGTGATGAAATTTCACCACCGCGCTTATGTGCTGCAATCGCTCCACCATCCTGATCCCATTTAGTTCAAGCTTGGATCTCGGGTAGGCAGCTTGCCCAGCGCGCCCTCGCTGGCAGCGAGTATCTCCGCCGTCAACTCGCCGGGCAGTTCTGCCACAAGTCGGCGGAGGTTGTGGCGGTAAGCTGTGAGACAGATACATCGAGCAGCCGACTCGATCCACCCAAAGCCGCCGGTATGCTCTGCTACGGCCTCCAGTGCTTCCACGGCCCTCACCAATGAGCGACCGTGCGCTACGGCGTTGGCCAGCACATCCGGCGAATCGGTTTTCATCATCTTACACCTCACACAACATTATCCTGTAGTATGGAAAAACCCAATCCGGATGGATCATGCGGCAAGCCGGTAGTAGTCATTGACAATTCCCCCGAGTACATCTCGCCGTGCGACGGATCCTGTCCCATTAGGTCTCATAATGGGTATTGGAGTCCTGTGATGGCCGAAAATGTACATCCGTTCTAGAAAATGTGCCAGAAAATAATCTGAGCGATACGATCACGGTCCTGAAATCCCGAAAGGAAAGATTGACCCTTGTTTCATTCTACAGAACCCCTCCAGAGCATCATTATCGGACTCGCATGTCCAGAGTGAAGCGTGGGAACCTCAGGATCCAGATGTTCTTTATTGGAATCCAGTAATCGAGGGTCCGGATAGTAAGGCTGAATTAGTGTGGGCGACCATTGAATGCACCTACGTCCTCCCAGATGTCAGGGTTCCCTCTATTCCTTTTGGGTCTAAGAAAATGAATTCAAAGATTTGAAAAGCCTGACAGTCTACGTTTCGTCCGGGGGGCTGAAATTCGGAGTTCAAGAGCAAGGCTCATAACCCCCAGGTTACAGGTTCTAATCCTGTACAAGGGGGCTTGGAAGAGAAAAGGCACCCTTTCAGGTGCCTTAAGGTAGCGGGGCTCAGATTCGAACTGAGGACCTTCAGGTTATGAGTACTAACCCTAAAAAGGGTACCTTGGACCGTCAGGCTGGTGTCCAAGGGTGGCCTTGCGATTTTCGACTACTCGGAACCCAGCGAGCATTAGTTTCAATTATCCTACACGCGGAGAGTCAATCTAGCAAGTGCAGCCATGGTATAGGACAGGAACGTCAATAACCTCACCTTCATTCCTCTGTGTTGGACTTGCAAGTTGAATCTGCGATCTCCAATAAGTATCCTTCTTAAGTATTCTCTAGTCTCCTTATCTTTCGGTTCCGCCAAGTCCACAAGGCGAGCACTGAAATCATTAATCCAGAGATAATAAAAATCAAGCCAATTCCCCTACTATCTCCTATTCCAATAATGGAAACAACGGTTCCTGCCAATTTTCCATTTACTTTTAGGAGAGGATTAAAAACTTTATCTGCCAGGAAACCAGCTACAACAAAAGCCACAATAGAACCAAGGTAAGTAATTGTCGAAATAATCGACCAAACACGTCCTTGTTTTTTGTTATCAATATTTTTTCGAATCAAAACTTCGATTGATGTATTAACAAAAGGTAAGACGGCGAAGAACATGAAACCCGCCATGGTAATAAAGATGATGCTTGTTGAGAATCCGAGATTCGCAAAAAATAGACCAGCCAAGAATAACGAAATGGACAATGCTTTCACGTGTTTACTTTTACTACCAAACAAACCGATGAATAAACTCCCAATTATCATACCGGATGCGCAGATAGACTGTGTAATCCCCGCAGTTTTTGTACTGGATAATGAAAGAAGCATAGGAACAAAGAGTGATTGCAATAACCCTACAAAAAATAAAACGATCATTGTGATACCAACTAGCCAAACGACACCTTTGTTCTTAGAAAATTCATAAATACCTTCTTTGAAGTCGGCAATAAAGGTTTGTTTTGGTTGTTCTGTTTTGGTTGTTCCTAAAGTTTTTCTTATCCAGATAATAATAACACTAGCAATCAAAAAGGTAGAGATATCAATTATAAAAATAGATTTAATATCAATTATCGTTAGTAAAATTCCTGCCAAAAATGGTGAAATCAGATATTGAGCTGAGCTGGCTAGTTGCATTAAGCCACTGGCTTTAGCATATTGAGCCTTGGGAATTAGGTCGGTAACCAAAGCTTTGTAAGCTGGCTCCTGAAAAGCAGAAAATATCGAACTTATTGCAATTCCGAAATAAATATGCCAGAGATGAATATTACCTTTTAGCATCATAAAAAAAATAAAGAGTAAACCAAGCGTTGCCCCCAGGTCACCAATCAGCATCATTAAACGTCGGTCATAACGATCCGCCAAGATACCACCTAAAGGTTTTAGCAGAAATGGCGGTAGAAAAACACAAAGAAGTATGAAAGTGTAACTTGAAACCGCATGAGTCTGTTGATAAACATATACCCCCAGGGAGAAGATAGTAAGACCACTACCGATCATTGAGATAAATTCTCCAAACCAAATGAGGAGAAATGTTGAAGAAAGATTCTTTGATTTGTGTTCCATTATATTTTTGGCTCCTTGCTATTTCTTGTCGATAAGTTGTACTTAAGCTGCCCAGATAACAATTCCAAAAATTATTTTATATGGGGGAATATGACTTAAACGGTACGCCGAACACCGTCATCCCCTCCTCCTGTTCCAGCAGCAACCGCAGCGCGGAGCGTATTTTCGATTGGTCATCCACCAGTATTATTCGCATATATGTCACCTTGTTGTTCTGCGCGGCTCGATATCGATTATCCGCGTATGATTCCAG
>JAUWHR010000097.1 GCA_030605795.1 Anaerolineae bacterium
GCTTCAACGCAGCAGTACCTTTCTCGCCGGCCTCATGGCTGGTTTACTCTCAACCGGTCTCCTGTTGCTCCTTCTTTCCGAACCACATGGACTGCCCATCGAGCTTCACCCACCACCAACCCCTCGCCCGATTCGGGTTCACGTGGCTGGAGCAGTAGCTCAACCGGGAGTATATGAACTTCTAAATGGCTCCCGTGCGCAGCAGGCGATTGAGGCAGCCGGAGGACCGCTCGAGGGAGCGGTCTTAGACATGGTCAACCTTGCCTCCCCGCTTGAAGACGGTCAGCAGGTTTATGTCCCGATCGAGATTAATTCATCTCCGGTGATATCAACCTCCGTCCCGGATTTTTCCCGGGTCACTGGGGAACTCATCAACCTCAATACCGCCACTGACGCTGAACTCGAGTCCCTGCCCGGAATCGGTCCCAGCCTGGCTCAGAAGATCGTTGAATGGCGGGAGACTCACGGCCCGTTCCTCAAACCTGAGGACATAATTCAAGTCTCTGGCATCGGGCAATCCAAGCTCGAGCAGATCAGGGACTTGATAACTGTCCGGTGAGATACTATTCATTAGCTTAGGACTTTTGGGAGAGTGCTTTTTTTTCCTTGTGAACGGTATAATCTCCTCAAATGCCTGAGTTACCTGAAGTTGAGACCATTATGCGAAACCTCCGCCGGGGAAATGGGGCTTCACCGCTTCCAGGTCAGCGCATCGAGCGAGTCACCATCCGCTGGCCGCGCCATATCGCCGAACCTTCAGTGGGTTCTTTCCGTCGCCGGATTCGCGACCGGACGATCGTGGATGTGCGTCGCAGGGGTAAATATTTTGTCTTCCCCCTCGATCATGGTACATTGCTCATTCATCTCCGGATGAGCGGTGATTTGCAATTAACCGAACGGGGTACACCTTCAGGCCCTTACGATCGCACTGTCTTCCACCTTAAGAGCGGCCAGCAACTTCGTTTCAGCGATGCACGAAAACTTGGTAAGGTTTTTTTGCTCGATGATCCGGAAACCCTACTTGGCAAGCTTGGTCCAGAACCGCTGGATGCGGATTTCACTCCCCAGGTCCTGTCATCCCGTCTTGCCAGTCACCGCCGAGCCTTGAAACCCCTCCTACTAGACCAATCGTTCCTGGCTGGTTTAGGGAACATCTACACCGACGAAGCGCTGCACCGGGCACAGCTTCATCCACTGCGCCGCAGCGACAGCCTAAATCAAGATGAGGTCAATACGCTTTGGCGTGGAATCCGAGATGCTCTTTATCAGGGGTTGCGCCATAATGGCGCCAGCATAGACTGGGTCTATCGCGGGGGTAATTTTCAGCACTACTTCCGCGTTTATCAACGGTCCGGAAAGCCATGCCTGGCATGTGGCACGACGATCGAACGCATCCTTGTCAATCAGCGCGGTACTCACTATTGCCCCACCTGCCAACCGGAGGTGTCTACATGACCTTAGACAATAACTTAGTCATCGGTGTTGTGCTAATCGGCGCAGGGCTGTTGCTAGGCCTTATGGCTTACTTTATCCTCACCGGGAGAAGCGAAGAGGAATTAGAACAAGAGGCGGAGGATATGGATGAACCCGCAAAGCCCACCCCAGAACTCGAACCGGTTGAGTTGGTGGAAGAAGAACCATCTCCCACTCCGCAAATCGAGGATAATATTCCGCTGCCGGACACATCCGAAGAAACTCTTCCTTCGCAATCCCAAACCTCCGCGCCTCCTCCGGTTGAAGAAACACCGCCTGCAGATATGACCACAGAACCAATCGTTCCTGAAATCGTACAACCCGAACCTAGTGAGGCGGACCGACCCAGAATAACCATCGCCACCTTGCAAAGGGACAAGGTTACCGGTGAATTGATCGTTCAGGTTGGTGATCGCCAGTATCTAACCGCCGCCGAACTAAAACAATCATCAGATTGGAATCGGGTGGAATACGTCGCCTCCGACCTTGCCAAGTGGATTTCAAGCCACACAAGCGGGGACCGAATCCCTGAGTTAGATCGAGAACAGGTTACTCCAAGACATCAGAGCATGGTCGAACAGATCAATAACATCCTGCAGCAGAAATTGGTCGAATCGGAAGGCAGTCTAAAAGGTGTACGCTTGGTCGAAAGCCCTGAGGGAACGGTGAGGGTCCTAATTGGCGTACAGAGTTACAGCATCGACCAGGTGCCAGATCCCGAGGTTCGTCAACTCATCCGCGAGGCTGTAGCTGCGTGGGAAGAGAAGCAATAAGCGGTTGAGCGCGTTCTATCGGTTCAACCTCCATTCGCCCGTCACTTTCTACCAAGCGAGCGACAGGCATCACCGGGTCGTGTTCAAAAAAAAGCCAGGCTCCATTCTCCAATGCCCAACGTTGCCAACGCCTCTTGGTGACGATATTCTCCAATGGCAGGACGTCATAAGCTGTTAGCCAGGCAGTGCGAGCGAAATGAACAGCATAGGAGGCCATATCCCCGACAAACAGACCACGCCACTCCCCCGACTGTAGCACCACCGATTGATGGCCGCGTGTATGTCCGGGAGTTACAACGCAATATACCTGATCGGTGATCTCGGTGTCACCGTGCAGCAACCGCAATTTCCCCTTCGTCATCAGCGGCGCGAAATTTTCAGACAAGTAGGTCCCCCGAGTACGGTCATCTGGATGGCTCGCCTCCGCCCACTCAATCCGCTGCACACAGTATTCGGCTCTGGGAAAGGTAGCCACGACTGCATCCCCATCCTTGTGGGTGTTGCCGCCGCAGTGATCGGCGTGTAAGTGGGTGTTGATCACGATATCAACGTCATCTGGGGCGACACCTCGCGCCGCCAGCGCTTCGAGTAAACCGCCTCCCATGCGTTTTAAACCCCATTGTTGTGTGTCATCTGAAGTGAGCTTGTCACCTAGTCCAGTGTCGATCAGGATGGTCACCCCACGCGATCGCACTAACATGCAGTTCAAAACCATTGGGACGGTATTACCTGAATCGGGGGTTAAATATCGTTCATACAACTTCCTGGGGACCAATCCAAATGGACCTCCAGCATCCATACGCACTACGCCATCACTTACCAGATCGACCTCGAGATCTATAAAACGCATGATCGCTCCAGTCATGCTGGTGATATCAGCACCGCTAAGAGTTGGGACTCAAGTGCGGTTTTCTCCCGCTGCGGCATAAAGCTAGCTTGTACCGCGGTCAGGATCAATCCTGTCAGGCTTACGATTGAAAAATCCAACTCCTCCACGGCCAGAGCGTACTCAGCCGAAAGACAGGTATCAGAGATACCAGGGTCATCGGTGTTCAGTGTCACCTGCAGCCCGGCTTGAACCATTTGTGGCAGAGGATGATCACTTATGCTGGGAACGACACCCGATTGCACATTGCTGGTCAGACAAACTTCGAAGACCGCATGTCGATCGCGCGCCATTGCTACCACCTCCGGGTCTTCGATTACCCGCACCCCATGCCCGATCCGTGTCGCCCCTATTTCCTCTAGTGCATGGCGCACCCTCTCCGCTCCGGCCCACTCCCCTGCGTGGATGGTGATCCCCAGCCCTGATTCTCTAGCGGCTACAAAGACCGGTACAAAAGGCCCAGCAGGGTAAGCCACCTCATCACCCACCAGGCTCAAGCCCACGACGCCATGATTCATATGGTCGACTGCTATCTGGGCAATTTCCTCTGCTAACCCCACCGTCTCACGACGATTTATGCTGGCAATTAAATTAATCTGCAAAGCATGTTCCAATGTGGCCGAGGAGGCAGCCTCAACCACCCAATCGACCACTTCTGAGAGCGGGAAGTTACCCACTTCGGCCAATGCCACCGGAGCAAACTGCAGCTCTAGATAGCGCACGTTATCAGTTGCGGCGTCGGCGATGATCTCCCTAGTGACCCGTTGGATGACATCAGGCGAGGTGAAGAACCTCCTCACATATCCAAACTTGGCTAAGAAGTTGGCCGGGGAATGGGGATCATGGGGTTGGACCTGAACCAAAGCCCGCAAAGCGGTTTCCTCCTGAGGTAGGTCTAGCCCCTCGCTCTTGACCAGTTCCAACATGGTCTCTACGCGCAACGAACCTTCCAAGTGGCGGTGAAGGTCCACCTTAGGCAGCATATCCAATTGTCGCCGGAGATCAACTGATGTATCAGGCACAATGGCGCCTCGACTTCGGAGGAGGAGGTTGTTAAGTCTAGGATCTACTTAAGCTACCACCAACAGAGGGAAAAGAAAAGAAGCAGATTGTCCCCCTGGGTTCACCAGGAACATAACCCGACAATCCACCTTGAGAACCTTATCAACGCCGGCGCTTCCGCTTCTTCTTGCGCTTCTTTTTCATGGTCGCTGTTTTCCCATCCCCACGAACCTGCCCACGCGGTTGACGAGGTTGGGATGCGGGTGGTGCTTGGGGTCGACCTGCAACCCGCATAGTGAACATTTGGGAGACCACACCAGCGCGGATACCAGCTAGCAGTTGCCCAAACATGTCAAACGCTCGACTCTTGTATTGCACGAGAGGATCGCGTTGGCCATACGCTTCGAGGCCAATCGATGTGCGCAGGGCCTCCATGCGGGTCAAATAATCCACCCACAGCCTATCGCCAACGGAAAGAATCAACCCCCGGTAGATTCGGCTCAGAGCCATTTCGCCAAGCGCGCGGTTGATTTGTTCCCGTGTGGCATCGGGGAGCATATTCAGGGCACCCACGGTGTTGGATTCGGCGAAGGCTTCCTCTCCTAAAGCCAACTTTAAGGCCCGCTGAGAACGTTGGTCCAATTGATCCAGCCGACTTCCAGCCAGACGAGCCGCTTCCACCCGCCCCAAACCCATCTGGAGTACATGTTGAGCCCCTTCCAGGTGAGCCAAAACACGATCGGTAAGCGTTGTTGAATCCACTACATCGAGCAGCTGGGCCGCCGAGTAGGTGTAGGAAAGGCGGGCGATAGCCACCGACTGACGCCGGTGGGTCTTGGGGTCAAAGTAGGCTTTTTGTCCGTAACTCATACGAACCAACAAACGAATGATAAGCGCTTCATCCACCCCTTCTCGTCTCAGAGCGACCTCAAGTTCACGCCCGATTTCATCCACCAACCGCTCGGTCCGCCGGGACCAGACCTGACTAATGGCCTCCTTTAATCGCTGTTCGGCTTGGCGCCAATCCATTGGTATTGTTGTCACAGGTTCTAGGTCAAGCGGTTCACCCACTCGGCGTTCAACCGCCTGTTTCAGGCCAGCCCAGACTCGCAAGGCCAATCCACCCTCGATCAATTTTGGGATATTGCGCCGGAACGTATCAGGATCTTCACCAACCTGTCGTAGTCCTTCTTTGTCCATCTGGATGCGTATCCCGGCTGCCGCTTCCACCGCGTTGATCAGTGCCCTGGGATCAATCTCCGCGTCCGCCTCCTCAGCCTCAAGAAAGGCTGCCTCAATCGCGATGTCGACCATCTCCACCCCCTGATCGACTTGATCTTCGAGCCGTGCTACCGCATGCGCGAGTTGGTTCTCGACCGCACTTATCAAATGAAACTTTTGCGCTTCAAGCGCCTGGCGTACGACCTCCACTAATGCTCCCTTTAATGCGGTTGGCTCATCATACGGAGCCAACTGGTCGAGCAACAAACGGAGCATGAACGATGGATATACATCTTCCGTGTCGAGACCGACCGTCGGCTGCGTCTCCTCCAGCCACGCGAGCAGTTTCCATGGACCTTCAGGATCATCCAATGCAGCCTCGACGTGTCGCTCGACTTCAAACCTCAGCATCTCACCGACGTCTTTATTTAAGTCGTCCTTAGCAAAGATGCGGTTTCGCTGACCGTAGAATGCCTCACGCTGTTGATTGAGCACATCGTCGTATTCCAGCAGGTGCTTGCGGGTATCGAAGTTTGCACCTTCCACACGAGTCTGTGCTTGCTCAATCGTTCGGTTGACGATATTGTGGGCGATCGGCATGGCATCGTCGATATTCAGGCGCTGCATCAGGTTCGATACCTGAGAACCTCCAAACAAGCGCATGAGTTCATCTTCCAGGGAGAGGAAGAACTGAGACGAACCAGGGTCGCCCTGACGGGCAGCGCGACCGCGCAACTGGTTGTCTATGCGGCGCGCATCATGCCGGACACAACCGATGACATGTAACCCGCCCGCTTCAAGCACCTTTTCACGATCGGCGATGAACCGATCGAATTCCTGCACATCTGATTCGTAGATACCCATCTCACTACTATCGATTTCGGGGAATTCCCTACGCCAATCTTCAAGCCGTTGAATATGTGAAGCCTTTCCGTATCCAGTCCCCGATCCAGCGCGCAATATTCGGGCCATTTCTTCACGCTTTTGTAATTCGCCGGCACGATCATATGTATCCCGAGCCACACGAGTAACCCGTCGGGCGACCTCATCACGAAGACTTCCGCCGAGAACGATGTCTACCCCACGGCCGGCCATGTTGGTGGCAATTGTGATCGCTCCCCTTGCCCCGGCCCCTTCGATGATTTTCGATTCCTCGGTATGATGCTTCGCATTGAGCACATTATGCCGGATTCCACCCTGCAGTAACTCAGCCAAGCGAGCATGGTCGCTGGGATCAAGGTCCAAAATGCATGCTAAGCGTTCAATATTCTCTGGTCTAGCTGGATTCAATGAGAGATCCAACGGTCGTGCGATCTGACGCAGGACTCTTTGGTTAAGGTCCTTAAGCCGCTGGTTCAATGGATCCAACTCCTCCACTCGCATGCCATCATCGGGAAGTTCATGCGCATCCAGGTAGGCGTCACGTAAAATCATGGTCAATGCCAGCCGCTGTAGCGGTTCTGCTCGCAACCGGTTGGAGATACGCTCCGACAACTCTACCGAGGTGGTGCCGACAAGCAATGGCTGACCACGCACATGCCGGCAAAGGATCTCAGATGTGACCGCTCGCAGTTTGGCCTCCTCCGTTCTGTACACGACGTCCGGGTAATCCTTACGTCGCCAGAAAATTGCAGCTTGTTCAGGGTCATCT
Organism: Anaerolineae bacterium; assembly: GCA_030605795.1. Lineage (GTDB taxonomy): Bacteria > Chloroflexota > Anaerolineae > Anaerolineales > E44-bin32 > DUEZ01. The sequence continues at coordinate 7,007 of JAUWHR010000097.1, forward strand.
GAGTGTGCATAGTAGAAGAACTTATTGCTCTCCTCACGGTAATCGACCTCTACCAGCTCAGAGTCAGGCTGCATGGCGATGAATTCCAAGTTCGTGGGTAACGGAGTCACGTCCACGTTGTAGATTTTGTTGAATTCCTCTGCCTCAGTCAGCGCAGTGCCGGTCATGCCACTAAGCTTCTCATACATCCGGAAGTAATTCTGTAGAGTGACGGTGGCATAGGTGACGTTTTCTTGACGTACTCGCACACCTTCCTTGGCCTCCACAGCCTGATGCAAGCCATCAGACCAGCGGCGTCCAGGCATCAGACGACCGGTAAATTCGTCGACGATAATCACCCGACCGCCCTGAACCACGTATTGTTTGTTACGATTGAAGAGGTGCTCCGCCCGCAAGGCCTGCTCGAGGTGACCAAGCAAGCGCGCCTGCTCTGGAGTGATGTCCTCCGGTCGATCAGGATCACGCAGCGGCATACCAAGCAACTGTTCGACGTGATTCTCACCAATCTCGGTTAGGGAAACGGTGCGATCACGCTCACTGACCTCATAGTCCTCGTCACGAATCTGCTTCACTACCTGCGCCATTTGCACATATAACTCTGGATCCTCTTGTGCTGGACCGGAGATGATGAGCGGGGTACGGGCCTCGTCAACCAGAATGTTGTCCACCTCATCTAAGATGGCATAGTGATGACCTCGCTGCACGCGTGCCTCTAAACTACGAGCCATGTTGTCACGCAGATAATCGAAGCCAAATTCATTATTCGTGCCATAGATCACATCGGCGGCGTAAGCCAACTTGCGATCGACGAGCCGTAGTTGATATGCGTCCTCCTGAGCGGATTCACGACTAGGGTCGTACAGCAATGCCTTTCGGCCGCCCTCCGTACGAGCCGCTTGTTGCAGTACACCTACGCTTAACCCCAAGAAGTGGAAAACCGGGCCCATCCAGCGGGCGTCTCGCCGTGCCAAATAATCGTTGACGGTGACCAGATGAACGCCTTTTCCACCCAGCGCGTTGAGGTAGATCGGCAAGGGTGCTACCAGCGTCTTCCCCTCGCCAGTACGCATTTCAGCGATTGTGCCTTGGTGCAAAACGATGCCACCAATCAGTTGAACATCAAAATGACGTAAGCCAATCGTACGTACAGAGGATTCACGCACCACGGCAAAAGCTTCGGGGAGCAGGTCGTCTAATGTTTCGCCCTCAACTAGACGGGCGCGGAACTCATCTGTCTTAGCTCGCAGCGCCTCATCGCTGAGCTCCTGCATATGAGTCTCGAGCGCGTTGATATGAGCCACGATATCAGCGTAGCTTTCAAGCTGGCGCCGTATCGGGTCACCGCCGAGGATTCGGGCTATATTCTTGAACATTTTCTGGACCCTTCCGGCGGGATTATAGCACAGCGACGTAAATCAACATCCCAAATCGTCCCTTCGACGATCA
>JAUWHR010000042.1 GCA_030605795.1 Anaerolineae bacterium
AGCTCTCCCCATACCGCCAGCGACCGCCAATTGATCAACTTCCTTACAATCCAAGAGCCAACCCCCGTCGCCCGCATCGTCGCCGAGGTTCGACGTCAGAATCGGCTCCACCGGATTGAGATTCGACTCATCTTAGAGCAAGTAGGACCTGCCAGCGAACAACGGCTGCGCAAAGAGGTGCTCCTGAACGGGATCAAGCGCCGTGTGCGCGACCTGGCCGGCGTATTCAACGCGGTCATGTTCCTACCGCAGGATATGCGGGTAATCGAAGGTCCTCCAACCGAGCGGCGGCGCTGGCTGAATTCCACCCTCTCCCAAGCCGATCCCACCTATGCCAATGCACTGGCCGAGTATGGTAAAGTCCTCTCGCAACGAAATGCGCTGCTCAAACAGCTCCAGGAGCGGAATGGCGACCCCGACGAATTAACCTTCTGGGACGAGCAACTCTGCGACCTGGCGGCGACACTGATCCTCTCCCGAGCGCTGGCCCTAAGCGAACTCGAGAATATGGCAGCACCAATCCACCACCATCTAACCCGCGGTCAGGAGGCTCTGCGCCTGGACTACTTGCCGGCTTACGACCCCGCTCCCCAGCCAGAGGGTCAACTTGGTTTACCCATGGAAACGGCGGTAGACCGAACGGGCATCGGGCGCAAAGCCATCCGGTCCGGAATGTTGACCGCTCTGCAAAGCACACGCCAGGAGGAGATCGGCCGCGGGATGACGCTCATCGGACCCCACCGCGATGAGTTCCGCTTCCGGGCTAATAGTATCGACATGCGCCTGTATGGATCGCGCGGCCAAAATCGGACGGTGATGCTCTCGGTGAAGTTAGCCGAGGTTGGCTGGTTACGACAACGGACGGGTGAGTACCCGGTTCTGCTGCTGGATGAGGTGCTAGCTGAATTAGACCCTGAACGTCGTGACGACCTGCTGACCCGAGTGGACGCCGCGCAGCAGTCCATCTTGACCGCCGCTGACCTGAAAATGTATAGCCGGGATTTCATTCAGAAGGCTACCACCTGGCAGATTGTAGCCGGAACGTTGGGGCCGTTGCAGGTGTAACTAGGGGAATGGTTGGTCACCGTTCGCACCTAATGTTCTTATAGGTGCCGTTCGCACCCCGCTACCACAAGAACCCGGAGAGTGCGGTGTTTTATTACATGTGTGGGCCGCAGCTGCATCCTGAGCGGAGCCCCTCGGCAAGCGTCCTTCGACTGCGCTACGCTCCGCTCTGGATGCTTGCCTCGGTTTCCACTTGTGAAGCCCAATGTCCAACCACATGACCACTGACCGAGCTACCCTCCCGCAGGTTTGGAAGTTGTTTTAACACAGAAGCGCGTCTCGACCGGATATTCAAACCGATAAATGCTATCAATCATAACCTGCGGGAGGGTGAGTAGTTACTAAAATTTTATTCAAAACTCCAGTGTGAGAAACTACGAAGAAATGCTCTTGGATAGCTTTTCGGAAGTTTATTACATGGATTTAATGCGATAAATATTCGGAGCACGACTCCATAAATTACTATAAATTTATGGAGTTAAGATCCATATATTTTGACTAATTTATGGAGTTAGGATATAGTTATAGCATGATCAAACGTGCCTATGAACCTCTCGACCCATACATGAAGCCCAACAAAGTATTGGTTATCTATGGTCCCCGTCGTGTCGGAAAGACCACCCTATTGAACAACTACCTGGCTCGGACACCGCTGAAATACAAGCTAGCAATTGGGGACGATTTGCCAACCCAACAACTCCTTAGCTCACAAGATGTGAACCTCATTAAAGAGTACTTGGAAGGTTACGAACTCTTTGCCATTGACGAGGCTCAATACGTCCCAAATATAGGCATGGCTTTAAAAATCATTGTGGATCAAATACCAGACATCTTCGTGATTGCAACTGGATCGTCTTCCTTCGAGTTGACCGGACAGATAGGTGAGCCACTCACCGGACGAAAACACACTCTCACCCTTTACCCGATTTCCCAGAGCGAACTGCTTTCGCTCTTCAATCGCTATGAGCTTCGTCAAAGGCTCGAGGACTATTTGATCTTTGGGACCTATCCTGAAGTCGTCCTTGCGCGTACAAGAGACGAAAAGATAGAGATTGTGAGAGAAATCGCAGGATCTTACTTACTCAAGGACATTCTTGCATTTGAGAGGGTAAAGAGCTCTAAGAAGTTGTGGGGTCTCTTGAAGTTGCTCGCCTTTCAGGTGGGAAGCGAGGTCTCGCTGAACGAGTTAGGGACGACCTTGAGTGTAGACGTTAAGACGGCTCGAAATTACGTTGACCTCCTGGAAAAGGCTTTCGTGATATTCCGATTGGGTGGTTTCAGCCGAAACCTGCGAAAAGAAGTGACCCAAAAGGCTAAATATTACTTCTATGACAACGGTCTCCGTAACGCGGTCATTTCCCAATTCAACAGATTAGATCAGCGCGACGACGTTGGCCATCTTTGGGAGAACTTCATGGTCATAGAACGCCGGAAGTTTTTGGCTTACTTACCAGAATATGCCAACCTTTACTTTTGGCGCACATACGACCAACAGGAAATCGATCTTGTGGAGGAAAGAGGCGGTGAGCTTGTGGGGTATGAATTCAAATGGTCCCCAAAAAAACCTGTTTCTCCTCCAAGAGATTGGTTGAAAACGTATTCGAATGCTGGCTTCTCAGTGATTTCCCCTGATAAATATCAGGATCTCGTCCTTCCAAGATAGTAATTTTTTCCTATGTCCCCAAGGGGGACGCCGTTCGCACCAAATGGTTTTATGGGTGCCGTTCGCACCTAATGTTCTTATAGGTGTGGGGCCGCAGCTACATCCTGAGCGGAGCCCCTCGGCAAGCGTCCTTCGACTGTGCTACGCTCCGCTCTGGATGCTTGCCTCGGTTTCCACTTGTGAAGCCCAATGTCCAACCACATGACCCCTGACCGAGAAACATCCTGTCCTACTTGCAGTCGAAGGGCGCGGAAGGGGCCTTGAGGGGTCGAAGATGCCCGCCGTCCGTCCTGGCGAAGTTACCAGGAGTGATTTTCCGGGCGGCAGGGGGGAGGCATCCCCCCGCAGCCCCTCGCGGAGCACCGCTCGTCCAGCTTGACTGGATCCCTGAAGCGAAGCGGAAGGGGCTTTGAGGGGTTTGGGGGGAGGTAAAAAAAGACATCTCGTATTATTTTACGAGAGTATTTTTAAGTCTTTCTTCGCCGCCGAAGGCGGCTATCCTAAAGGCCTCTTCGCCGGAATGCCCGACCGGCGGGGATACCTACTCGGTGTTGCAGCCACCTTGTCAACCACCACCAGGTGGCGCGTCTCGACTACCGTCGGAAGTTCAATGGAGATCAATTGGTCAACCCGCCCACCCAAAATACGCAGCGCCCCCTCAGCGGCGTGGGTCTCAGCCGGTGCCTTCTCCCCTTTCAGGAGAATCGCCCGTCCACCCAAGCGCAATAGCGGCAACAGGTATTCCACCAGCACCGACATTCCCGCCACCGCTCGCGCTAACGCCCAATCATAACCCTGACGGTGCTTGGGCTGATGGCCAACCCGCTCCGCCCGAGCATGTACCACATCAACCCCCTTCAATTCGAGCGAACGCACCACATGGAAGCAGAATTCGGCTTTCTTACCAATCGATTCGACTAGCGTCAATTGAATTTGTGGGCAGACAATCTTGAGTGGAATACCGGGAAAGCCTGCACCGGTGCCTACATCGACCACCCTACCGGCCGGTCCAGGGCGCATCGCTAGAATACAGGTGAGCGAATCGAGAAAGTGTTTAACCTCGATGCCCGGCAAGTCTTTGATTGCGGTAAGATTGAACCGCTGGTTCCATGCCATCAACTCAGATGCGTACCAATCAAAGGCCTTTAGTTGGCCAGCGGTTAGCTTAAGACCCAGTAACGATTGGGCCGCCTGGGGCAACCCCTGGTAACCTGCCACCTGCACCTCTAATTTACCCGCTCCAGGTGGAAGCAGGTGCGAACCTGGCCGACTGTCAGCCCACTATAATTGGTCAACGCCCGCGGACCAAATTCGGCCAATGCCTCCTGTTCCTCTCTCTGTAATGCTCCAAGGTCTTCAAGCACAGCCAGAGCCACGACGGCTCGCGCCCGCTGACCGCGATCCCCGTCAGCAATTTTAATCGCTACTCCGACGGCTGATGAGCCAGACCCAAGTGCCCCTGCGGGAATGCCAATGCCCTGGTATGCCTCGGCTCCGCCCTTAGTCAGCAATCGACCACCGGTAACTTCCATCAAGCGGGTATCAAAACGATCCGGTCCGGCCACCATATAAGGGTTAGAGGTCATCGCGGCGACCACCTTCCGGCAGGCTTCAGCCCTGTCTGCAGACAACCCAGATGAATCCATTAATCTAGCGTACGCTGTAGCTGCAGCTTGGAGCGGTACAGCGAAATTAGGCACCGAGCAACCATCGGTCCCCAACACTACTTCCCCGAGATCCAAACCGCACATCTCAGCAAAGGTCTCCAATATAAGACGCTGGACTGGATGGTGAGGGTCAATGTAATCCGACAGTGACGCCCCCAGGAAGCGCGCCAGCGCCAGCATGCCGGTGTGTTTGCCGGAGCAGTTGTGAAAAATGGGCGTGGGCTCTCGGCCCTCCTCCTTCAGTCGTTGCGCGGTCTGTTGGTGGAAGGGTAGGTGTACCCCGCACAGTAGGTCATCCTCGGTTACTCCGACTTTACTCTGGATCGAAGCCACTGTCTGGACATGTTCGTCAGTACCCGAGTGCGAGGAGCAGATAACCGCGATCTGCTTTGGCGAAAGGTCATAATGGGCAGCGGCGCCGCTTTCCACTAGGGGCAATCCCTGAAAGGGCTTGGCGCTTGATCGAAGGTAGGTGACAATCTGTGGGTCACCCCACCAGGCATGTAACTTCCCGGACGCGTCTGCAACCGCCACGGCGCCATAGTGTATCGACTCGACGATTTCGCCGCGTGTAAGCTCGACAACGGGTTGGTAACTCATGCTAGATATCCTTAGTGGAGGAGATTGACCAGGTAGGTGTGCTAAGGAGATCACCTCCAACCACGCTTTAGGTTTCAGGCGGATAGAGGCGGCTATAAAGACGCGTCAAACCAACTTGCAGTCGTAGCAACACGTGATCCCGCCGAGCGCTAGGGATCTTGAAGCCTTCCAGCAACTGTGATGCATAATTAGCAGCCGCCTCTGGCGGTGCTCGCTTAACACCTAGTCGCTCCAATCGCCATGGAATTTTTCTCAGGAAGCGAGCCATGTCGTTGACATCCCCGCGCTTGACCAGCCCATCCCGGGAGGAGATTAATTTATAAGCGCACATGTGAGAGCTTCGTAAATCGTCGAGTGTATTCATCCAGGCTTCGATGTCAGCCTCACCAAGGAATGGAGGTTCAGCTACCGTTACCGCATCCCCGATGAAAGCCACCTTTGCCGCAGGGAGCACTACCCAGATCGATCCCGGGGTGGGTCCGGGGCGGTGCCAGAGATGAACTTCGCGATCGCCCAGATAGAGAATAATACATTCAGAAAATGTTAAGTCGGGGACTGCATTATGCACGCCGGTGATGCGCTTTAGGTGATCTGCCTCAGCGCCAATGGGTCGGGCGCCGCCCTTGAATATATCCGACCAATTGCTCATCAATTGGCGCGTCCAATCGTGAGCCACTAGGGGCAGGTCGAAAATCCGGGCGCCCAGCACACGATCAGGATGGGAGTCGAGCAAGGCCAGATAGCGCGGCTCTCCATAATCCTCCAAGGTTGCCAACCAGTTACGCCCATCCTCCACACGCGGTGGACTGCCGATCAGCAATAGGCCTTCATCGGTGACAATGATGCCTAGCTGTACGCTAGGATATTTGGTTTCCAGGTAAACACCAGGGGCGATTCTACGCATGCAGGCTCCCAAGAGATGGAATGGGAGTATGTATTATAACGGGAGTGTGAATAAGAAGGTTGACCCTTCCCTCTCCTCACTTTCCACCCAAATACGACCTCCGTGGGCTTCGATCGCCAGGCGACAGAAGGCCAGGCCAATTCCCCGACCCTTCAGGCGGGACTCATGACCGATGCGAGAGAACTTTTCAAAAATGCGCTGTTGATCGCGGGGTGGGATACCCCTCCCACTGTCTTTCACGCTGACTACAATGTAGTCGTCCTTCTCACGGACGGCGACGGTGACCTGGCCCCCACCTCGCGTATGCTTTACCGCGTTCTCCAGCAGGTTGATCAATACCCGTCGGATCATATCCATGTCCATCTCAACATCCGGTATGTTGGATGCAAGATCGAACTTCATCACATGACCCTTCGCCTCCGCCGTTGGGTGCACCTCCTCGACTGCTTCAGTGACCAAGACGCCGATAGCCGCCCGCGTCTTTTCGAGTACAGCCTGACCCGCCTCGAGGCGATCTAGATCCAGTAGCGATTCCACTAGTCGGGAGGCCCGCCGACCGGAGCGCTGGGCGATGGATAGCACCGATTGCAGCGTATCATCCTCCTCCGAGATAGAAGTTTGCATCACCTCTAAGCTAGAGAGGATGTTGCCAAGTGGCGAACGTAGGTCGTGGAAGACCATTGAGGTCAGATCGGCACGTAATTCGTCAAGCTCTAGACGCTCAGAGATATCTCTCAGGATCCACTGCACAATCGGTTGCTTACCGATGTCGATACGCTTGGCGTGTACCTCGATCGCCAGGGAATACCCTTTACTATGTTTGGCCTGACTTTCATATGCCAAAGTCTGCCCTGGTTTCAATTGGGATAGGTTGTCCGGCAACTGTCCGCTATCTGGTAGATGAAGGCTGAGGACCGATATACCGAGCAATTCCTTGCGGGGATAGCCCAAAAAGGTCTCCGCCCGTCGGTTGGCGTCGGTGATCGTCCCGCCTAGATCAGTGATCAGGATCGGGTCGACACTATCCTCAAACAAGCCGGCATAGCGTAGTTGGGCAGCTTGGATTTCGGCGAACAACTGGGCGTGGGTAATCGCTGTTCCCGCCTGGGCAGCGATACCCTTTAACAATTCCATTTGTTCCTGCATGAATTCGTCCCGCCGCGGGTTGACCGCCTCCAGCACACCGATTGTCCGCCCTTTAACCCGAATCGGTGCGCCGGCGATCGCTCGCGTCTCAAAGCCGACCTGTTCATCCACTTTCCGAGAAAAGCGTGGATCCCCCTGGACATCAGCAACCAACAATAGCTCATCGTGCTCTACAACCCAACCGGCGACGCCTTCGCCACTCCTCAAGCGTATGCCGATCATATTGTCTGCCACCTTCCCACTGGCCACCTTGAACTCCAGGTCCCCAGTCACCTCATCGAGCAACCACAGGGAAGTACCCTCCACATCGAGCGATTCCTTGGTTTGCTGGGTAATGTGTTGGAGCACTTCATCCAGGTTAAGACTGGAGGTGACCACCCGGGCAGTTTCCGCCAAGGCGACCATGGCCTGTACCCTTCGTTGTATCTCGCTATATAGCTGCGCGTTGGCCACCGCCGCCGCAGCCTGATCGGCAAATGCTGAGACCACCTCGACCTCAGCGGGTCCATAGGCGCCCACCCGATGGCTGTCGAGGTTGAGCATGCCTACAGCACGATCGCGCACCACCAGTGGGGCGCCAATCCATCCGTGGATTTGGCTTGTCTCCGGTAGTTTATCAATCTGCATCCAGCGATCGTCCTGCTGGACATCATACACTACCATCGGTTGACCAGTGGTGAGCACACGTCCAACCAGCAACTCAGGGTCCAAGGGAATTGTAAGACCAAGGGCGGCCTCGCAGTCAGCGAATCCACGGGCTGCTACTAAACGCAGTTGGTCATCCTGTTTGACAAGAATACTGGCGCTATCGTAGGCGATCAATCGCTCAAGCTGCTCTAGGATTTGGGGAAAGACTTGATCCGGGTCTAGTGTCGAGTTGATTGTGCGAGCGATCTCTTGCAGCGTTGAAGCAAAACGTCGGCGCTCCTGCTCAGCCGTGAATAGACGTGCCCTTTCGACGGCAATCCCCGCTTGATCAGCGATAGCTTGAAGCAAGGTCATTTCCTCTTCGCCGAAGTGATCCGCGTCAGGGTGAACCATTGTCAGCACACCAACGACCCTCTCACGCGCCACCAGCGGCACGCTGATCGCTGAGCGGGGGCTCTCGTCGAACTCATTTCCGGGTTGCCGCAGCCAACGATCGTCGTCGTGCGTGCTGGGCACAAAAGCTGCCTGGCGATGTTCGAAAACCCACCCAGACAACCCCCGCTCGAAAGGATCCACCAACCTTTCGGCTGAGTCTTGGAGCACTTCGCCGTTGTAGGCCACTGCGCCCTCGGTTAGTATGCCCTTCTCGTCGAGTACGATGATGCTTCCGCTGTGAGCGCCGACTTGCTCCAGCGTCAGTTGTAGAACGCGTGGCAATAGCTCGGCTAGATCTAGTTGAGCGGCCAGTTCGCGGCTGATCGAATAGAGCAGTTCGAGAGATGCTCGGTCACGTTCCTTCGCGTTCGATTCTGCGCTCATGATAAGTATTTCAATCCTGCACCGTTATCGAAAATGACCACTCGTTCCCTGTGGGTCACCCAACCGGTGTCAAAAAGTCGCCGCAGGCCATGTGCTTCAGTGGAAGCGTTCTCCCACTTACGCGCCCGCTCGGCGCCAGTCTCAGAGCATCCACGATTGGAGCACAACCTGCGGCCTGTACGCTGATCATCCGCGGTCCAACCCACGAACAAGTCGGGTTAACAGCGGCAAGTCACACGTCTCGCAGATGGTCTGAAGCTGATTAACATCAAACGATGCCCCGCACTCAGGACACTCCAAACCGATGAGTGCGCTCATCCTACTCCGAGTATAGCACATGGATACTGAGGGGCAACATCGACAACCGTCAGGTTTCATACCCTACTGGTGAGGCGCCAGAGCTTTTGACCACAAGCAGATCTAACCAATGAACGGCTAAGCTTTTCCCCTCCGTCCCCGCTCCTGATGAGTGAAGAGCCAACCTACGATTTCACCCACATCGAATGTATCGTCATCCCGCCAGGCGACAGCCGACGGATACGCCCGGTCGTGCTGTGAACTAGTGTCCTCAGCCAGCTTCTCCTGGATGGAGGTTCGCAGCATCTTCAACCGCTCCTGCCAGCGGTTAATATTGGCTGGCGTGAGATCGACCCAGCCGTGTTCCGCATCGGGAGACTTGTTCACCGGCCCACGAAGTAAGCGTTTACCATCAGAGAGTAAGATAGGGATCCCGATTGAGAGGATGTGCTGGCGCAACCGCGGATCTTGCGACACTTCCTGCGTAATCTCTTCTGCGATTTCATCCGGCTTTCCGCTTATCGCTGCCGACAGCGTCTTACAGGTGCGCTTGAGTAAATAAGCCTCGAAAAGAAGTTTCGACAGGCGAGGTGGTCCTAGCAGTTCAAAGGCGATCGAATCCACTGCATGCTCGGCTTCTAGTTGACGCATACGGTTAAGCGCTGCCTGGCGCAAGAAGCCCGCCCGGTATGAGGGCCCCATCACCGAGCTGTCTATCGCCGCGATGACATCATGCCCCGTGTTGCCGCCCACAATCTCCACCAATATATTGTGGGCGATTTCCTCCGGCGTGACGAATCCCATCTGCCCCAAAGTTGTTATAGCAGTGAACTCTCCAACGGCAAACAACCCGTTCTCGCCAGCGTCGATGTAAACCGATTCTAGGAACTCGCCGGTTGGCTCACCGAAATCGCCCTGTGGCGTCAGTGTATCCGGGTCACTGAGTAGATAGGCAGACTCTGGTAGACAATCATAGAGCGGGAAGGTCCGTCCACCGCTACGGATAGGACCATAGTTGATCTCCTTCCAGGCGATGGCCGCCGTAGGCTTTATCTCCTTGACAATGGCTGGTCCTCCCGGCGTGCGTGCCAGGAGAAAGATCAACATCGTCTGTGCACCGGCCACAGCCGACTTGGAGAGCAGCACACGTGAAGGCCTCTCCTCACCGTGGGTATAGGGGATGTTCAGACCCATGCCACCGGTTCCGCTGGTTCCGACTTTGATATACGCCTGCGTCCCTGCTCGGAGCATGGCCTCATACAAGATTTGCATGTGCCGCACTAACTGCGGCACATAGAGTGATGCCAACAACCGTTCAACTTCCTCCGGCCAATCAGCCTGCTCTTCCCGGGCGATCGAATCCTCCAGACGTCTCGAGGTCTGGAAGATGTTCTGGTACGCCACCGCAGTGGCTGTGTTGACGCAGTCAATGACGATATCGGCTGCCTGCCCAGCCAACCCGACCGCGGTCCCGGTGATCAATTGGTAGAGCTGCGAAGAGACTAGAATATCTTCATCCAGCTCCTCGAGGATGTCAGCCACCAAACGGCGGCGCTTATGCCAGTCGTCCAGCACCGCGACCCGGGGGTGAATCCCTTCTGGCGCCTCCTGCCACTCGGCTCGCAGCAGCAGATCGCCCCAGGCAGGCACAATCTCTGTTTGCGTGTCCGGGTGCTCCATTTGCAGACGCTCTACCGCTGACTCCGCTTGCCCCTGGCGTAGGGAGGCCACCACCAACCGGCCAGGATTGTACCGCAGCAACTCGCGGCATACCGCCATCCCGACAAGACCGTAGCCCCCTAACACAAGCACATTCCTGTTCTGGATATCCACTGTGGATACTCTCCTCAAAGTGGTCTACGTATCGCACCCCCAGGATACCGCACAACCTGCCCAATGAAAAGCAAACGCGCCGAAAGTACGGCGCGTTTTGAAACCAGAAATGATTTCAGCTTATCTTTTTCTGGGCTTCAATTCCTCCCTAAAGAGCAGGGTAAGGACTGTATTGACCACGCTCACCACCAACGCCCCCAAGAAGGCCCAGCCAATGTTGTCGATTGTGAACCCGAATCCTCCGGGAAACAAGTTGCCTATCAACCCGGTCATCCAGAAGAGGAAAGTGTTAATGACCAACGTAAATAGACCCAGAGTGAGCAAGATCAAAGGACAAGTAAGAATTTTTAGTAATGGGCGCAGCATGGCGTTCACCGCCGTGAACACCAGCGCCATTGCCATAATCGCCCACCCGGTGGTGTTCTCAGCATGGATACCGGAGATCCAACCGGTGCCTACGGCTAGGTAAAGCGCAGCTGCATTGATCACCCAGCGGAGAATAAGACGTTCCACCTCAACCTCCTAGTTCCTAGGATGCCATGGCCCACAGGAGAAGCCCTCCCCTAGTAAACGCAATGTCACCTGGGACTCACCTCTCGCGGGTTGCACTGGCACACAGCAGGTCACTCGATGAAAATTTCGACCCGCTTGCCGTCTTCCTCGTCGACGATATCGACAATTTTACCGGTAAGCCCCTGTTGTAAGGCTTCGGCTAGCTCCTCCATCGCCAGTTCTTGCTCAATGTCAGGGACGAAACGGGCACCTATCTTCAAGCCGACGTTGACCAAGCTAAATGGAAGATTGACCCTGACCGCTTCTTTGCCGGAATGGACGTCGGTCACTCGCACCCGCAACCATTTTGGTTCACCCTCTTGCGGAACGGGGCGCTTGCGCTTTTGCTTACCGAGGGCTGCCAGCAGCCGAGTCCCTTCCTCAGCCGTGATCTTACCTTCCTCAATCATCTTCAGGATCTTCATTCGTTCTTCTGATGCCATCAAGCACCTCCCGGTTCAGCCTAAGTAAACTTGAACCTTTTCACCTGTTGTACTCTCATCCACCTCGACGAAAATCGGTCCCTCAGAGAAGACGCCTTCATCCAAAGCAAGCAATAATTCATCGATCGCCGTTTGATCCAAACCCTTCATCCGAGGGCCGAAGGCCCGCAGGATCCAGGCCGTGAAATGAATGGGGAGCGGCAGGCTGATCGCGATTCGTCGCGGCCAACTCTCCTGCCCGGTGTCCACCCTCACATGCACCCAGGGCGAGCGACTGGTCACCGCAGCCAGAGTCAGGAGCGGGATTCCCATGAGCAACAATGAGCCAGCACACAACCACCACCAGCCACCAAGTGTCGCCACCCCTGCCCCAGCGGCTGTTAAGACCAGACCAATGGAGAAGGGGATCAGCCACCAGGCTCGCCAACGACGCGGCGCCTTCGGCCGGGTAGTTTCCTCCTCCTCGCCCGTCAGTCGGCGGACGGCTTCCTCAACATCGATGATGCCTTCCTCCAATTGATTTATTATCTCTGCCGGCTTCTTGTCCTCATCCATCGGTCATCCCTCCCTCAATTGTCCAACCTTCTCAAGAACCATCCCACCAGTCCTTTCAAATTGGCTCATTCCCCTTCTGTCGCTCCGGTGAGTGGCTAAAATCCACTGAGCCATCCAGAGCAACATGAAGTTACGATTTCGATACATGCAGGACCTCTACAATCACACTTCCCTTAAAGAACTCATCCGCATACAAATGGTTCTAGAATCAAAGGTTCAATTCCCCCCAACTGGTTCGAGTTCGAGCCCTACTGGGACCTGCTGGTGGTCAGGCAATATCCCCTTGATGTCAACTGACGAATGTCCACCACATGCTTCTTCTTGCGTATGTACCTAACTAGTTTCGACCTTTGGTCTCCCAAGGCTCATCCATGTATACGATCACCCATGTCCACCGCCATCCAAGTGAGAGTATGCTCGGGGTGGAAACCAAGTTCCCGCAATTCCTCCACAGCCAAACCAGCCGGGTAGTCAAGCACCATGTGATCGCTGAGAGCGAGATCGTCCAAACCCCGCGCCAGCAGGCTCGCTTCCACCCGCCCGCGTGCTCGCGGTTCGACGACCAGGATCAGGCGCCAGCTTCCAAGCCCCATCCCCCTGCGCGCGGTCAAGCTAGCCAACAACTTGCCACCCTCTGACCAAACCCAATGCCGCATGCTATCCAGGCTGAATGTGTCGAGCAGGCTGTTTGGACGGAAAAGACTCGCGGCCACCGGAAATGGCCAGATCAGGCCCTCCGGATGTACTCGACGGGCAAGCTCCCATTGCTCATGCCACTCCCCTCGCTTCCGCCGACGTGCGAGGCCATACTCCGCTGTTACCGGTAAGGCTTGATCCCTTCGCCGGACCCAGGTTGTGCGAGTGGATAGCGGTCTAAAACCGTACGACGCGTAAAGAACTTGGGCAACCCGATTGTCTCGCTCCACTTGTAGCAAGATGACCTCTCCCCGGCGACGATGGACCATGTCGATCGAAGCCTGGACCAGAGCCCGTCCAATCCCCCGCCGTCGGTGATCGGGGTAGACCGCCACATTGGAAAGAACCCACCGTTTGAGACACCCCGCGACCTTCAGCAAGCTGGCGTTGCCCACCACCCGACCATCCACCTCCCACACAAACCCATGCGGGTGGGCTGCCGGCGGCAACAACCAGTAATTAAGGAGCCAACCGATCCAACCCGCACGACCGAGGTTGCGCATCCAATGCAACATCCGGCGCCCTTCGGGGTCAAGTCTCCCAGCGAAGACGGTCTCAATCAGATCAGCAACTGCGCGCATGTCGCGACGCAGGTCGATCGGTCGCAGGCCGGAACGAGCGCTCCGGGATCGGGTCATTATGGCCGCGGTCAGGCTTCACCCCCCAAACTATGGAGCAGCTTCTCGGCTTCCTCGACAGAGATCGTGCCTTTCTCCAGCATGCGCAGGACCGCCAGCCGCTCTTCTTCACTCACCTCAGGTCTCTGTGATTCTGGGGCGCCAAAGGTGATGGTTCGTCTACGCTTGGACTTGGCGACCTTCCTCTCCGCCCGAGCTCGGGCTTTGGCTGCCTTTCGTCGCGCTCGGGCCACCGAATGGCGGACCCTTTCCCCGATACGCTCGGCGTCGAAGGCGTACATCCCAGCGCCGATAGCGTTGAAGCGGGCTTCCATCTCGACGAGCCTAGCATCCAGCTCGCCCATCACGCTCCCCACCATATCCTCCGCGTAGTCTACCTCTCTCTTCCCTACCCGTAACCACAGGTCCCCACCCGCTGAGAGTTCGATCGTGGCTTCAGCGTCGCCCAAACGGATGGTCGTCCCCTGGTCGGTGTCCTCTCGCTCAACGTCTGAGGGCAACGCGATATCCCCGCCCGCCTGTACGGTGATGCTTGCCGAAACATCCTCCGGAAGACGGCAAGTCAGGTCACCCCCCGCTCGGACGATTGAGTGTGTCTCCACCTCGGGAGAAAGGGAAAGACTGGCATCACCGCCAACCGCGGTCTCCACCAGACCGGTCACCTTATGCAACACCAGATCTCCGCCAACCGCGGGTAAGCGGACGTTCCCTTCCACTTTTTCCGCAACCGCGTCGCCGCCGATCCGATCAACGGTTAGATCGCCGGCCACTTTACGAGCATACAGGTCTCCCCCGATAAGCTCGAATGTCGACCGACCTACGCGACGCAGGCTGAGATCGCCCCCCACCGTTCTCATCATCAATTCATTAGTGAGCCCCGTCACCCGCGCGTCACCACCGACCTGCTCCACCTCGACCTGTGCACCGACGGGGAGAAAGATCAGGCAGCCAGAACGACAGGTGACATTGATCTGATCGTCTTCTTGATCGACGGTGAGACTGCCCTTCTCGGGCGCCTGGGCTTCAAATTGGGTGTCATTGCGACCAGTCAGTCGAAGATCTCCCCCAATCGCTCCGATCTTCACCGTCGGCGCTTCGCCTACCTCCATCTTGACCTTTTCCATGTTCTAGCCTCCTTGCCCGAGCCTCGCATTACGATGCCCTGAGCTTCACTCGCCTTCCAACTGAAGCATGGCCTCCTCGGGGGTGATCGCCCCGCTGGCTAGGTCGTCAAGAACGCGATGTCTCTCATCATCACTCATCCGTGGTGACTCCGGGCCGACCGAGAACCCCAAAGTACGGATAATTTCACTCAACCGGGCACGCAACGTCGGATAAGACATCCCCAGTTCGGGCTCCATCCGGCTCAGCTTGCCCTCACAGCGAATAAATGTTTCAATAAAGGCCAACTGCTCGGCGGAGAGACGACCTAGACGGCCAATTTCAAAGTACCCATCGATCGTAGTATCACAACCGCGGCAATGGAAGCGGGTTACCGACAATCTATCTCCGCAAACCGGACAGGTTGTGAGCAAAGGATTCATACCCTCAACTCCTTCCGCAAGAATTCATTAGTTACACATTCTCGGGTGACTACTAAGCCTACCCTCCCGCAGGTTACGACTGAGAGCATTTATTGGTTTGAATATCCGGTCGAGACGCGATTCTAAGTCAAAATAACATCTAAACCTGCGGGAGGGT
>JAUWHR010000054.1 GCA_030605795.1 Anaerolineae bacterium
GGGATCGAGTTCGTCGACGGCCCGCCGTACCTCTGGGTTATGAACCAATCCGGGGGGTATATATAACCGGACTCTACTAAAAAATATCACCCGCGAGAGGGGAACCGTTTTTTGTGGGGGTGCGGGCTGCGCCCGCACCCCCACATATACCTGTTCCCTTCTCGCGGTTGATCTTTTTTAGTAGAGTCCTGTTATATATCCCCCCGGTATTGGATCATAACCGAGAGGTACGGCTGGCCGTCGACGTACTCGATCCCGATGTTCCAAGTACGCCAATCAAATTGGTTGCCGCCTTCTGGAGAGGGTCGGTGGAAGCTATAGAAATTCATGTTGTTGAAGCCCTCCGGCCAGATCGCTTGCCGGGATGTCACCCCGATAATCAGTTGGTTACAAGCTGTTTCCGGTGAAATCTCAAAGACGTCCTTTAATTGGGGGACAATAATTTGACCGAACGAGCCACGAACGGGAAATTGGCTACCGCTCAGGACACCCCATTCCACCTCGGATAGATCTGAGAACAAACCATGGACCATATCAGGTGGAATTAACACCTCAGGATTCCACCAATCATGGCGCAGGGTCAAACCGCGTTCGGGATTGACCAAGCTCGCCAGCAACTCCCCATCCTCATCTACCAGCACTTGTTTAAAATCCTCCAGCAGGGTGTTCACCCTAGTGTCTTGGCAGAAGTCGCTGGTCGATACATTTTCGGTCAGATACCATGCGTTCACCCATCCAATTCCCCCACCGGGAACATAGATCTCGACCCAAGTAGAACTTCCTAGCTGTGTGCTGCCACCAGTTAGTTGGATCCCACGCTGGCCATGCGCTAGCTCATCGACAGCCGTGCCGGAAATCCCGGCTGGTTTTTTCACAACAAGGGTTTCCTCCGCCTCCACCCAAACGACGGCGTAAGTCATTGCGCTAGTTTCTTCATATGGCGTCGGTGTAGATCGCTCCGGCGTCTCCACCGATGCTGAGGGTGAGGGGACAACTCTAGTTTCGACCGGAACCCAAGTTCGTGTACAAGCCGTGAGTGCGAGGCCAAACATTAGCAAAGCACACATCGTTCGGATTCCATTATGTCGATCAGGGTAGTATTTCATCAGTCGATTGCTCTGACACTCGTGAGGGTTTGATCGAACACGATCGATCTTATGGCGGCTCATCCAGACATCGTAGATACACCATGACCAGATGAGACCTGTTTGACAGCAACACCCTGGGGCGCCTGCTCGGATTGGGGAAGCAAGGCCACCGCAAGCACCTCGTCCATGTGTTGGACTAGGCGGATATCCATAGTGGTCCGTGCCTGACGAGGGAGATCTACCAAGTCTTTATCATTCTTGGCTGGGATGAGCACGATCTTTGCTTTTAACCGATAGGCTGCGAGCACTTTCTCGCGCACACCGCCAATGGGAAGCACACGCCCTCGCAGAGTAATTTCACCGCTCATCCCCACATCCCGCCGTACAGGTCGTTTGGTGAGAGCAGAGGCCAGCGCGGTTGCGATCGTAATTCCAGCGCTGGGGCCATCCTTGGGGATCGACCCTTCAGGGATATGAATGTGAATGTCGATCTTTTCAAAAATTCGAGGAGCGATTCCCAAGTCCCCAGCACGTGATTTAATGTATGTCAGTGCTGCCAGCGCTGACTCTTGCATTACATCACCGATTTGCCCAGTGATCTGAAGGTTACTTTTACCTTCGACCACAAGAGCCTCAACGACCAACGAATCGCCACCGTTCTCCGTCCAAGCCAAACCTGTAGCAACGCCGATCTGGTCCTCAGCCTCGGCTTCGTGAGGGATGATTTGAGGTGGTCCAAGTAATTTATCAAGACTACCTGGCGTGATGCGCCGAGGTATCTTTTTCCCTTCAGCTTTACGACGAGCCACCTTGCGGCAGACTTTTCCGATTTCACGCTCAAGATTCCGCACACCAGCTTCCCAAGTGTACTCGCGGATGATGCTTTGTATAGCCCCTTCGGTGAAGGTCAGCTCTCCCTTAAATAAACCGTTCTGCTCCAACTGGCGCTGCACTAAGAATTTCCGGGCGATGAACAGCTTCTCCTCTTCGATGTAGCCGGAAAATTTTATAACCTCCAACCGATCGGTCAGAGATGGCGGAATGGTTTCAAGGGTGTTGGCGGTCGTAATAAAGATCACCTTGGAAAGATCATAGGGAAGTTCCAGATAATGATCTGAAAAAGCATGATTTTGTTCAGGATCCAAAACTTCGAGCAACGATGATGCTGGATCCCCCCTAAAATCACGTCCCAGCTTGTCGATTTCGTCCAACATAAATAAAGGGTTGACAGTCCCCGATCGGCGCATTGTCTGCAAAATTCGCCCAGGAAGGGCACCAATGTAAGTCCTTCTGTGCCCACGAATCTCCGCTTCATCCCGGATCCCTCCGAGGGAAATGCGAATGAACTCGCGACCAAGCGCCTCAGCGATCGATCGGCCAAGCGATGTCTTACCTGTACCCGGTGGTCCAACAAAACATAAAATCGGTTGGCGCAGCTCCCTTGGGGCAAGGCTTTTAACGGCAATGTATTCCAATATGCGTTCTTTGGCCTTTTGCAGCCCGTAATGTTGGCTGTTCAAAACCTTAGCCACATGCCGGATATCGAGATTATCCCGAGTGGCGTGAGACCAAGGTAGCCCCATCAGCCAATCTAGATAAGTCCGGATAATACTGACCTCTGGGGATATTGGAGGCATCTGAGTGAGTCGTTGGATCTCCTTCAGTGCCCTTAGTTCCACCTCCTCAGGAAGTCCTAGATGCTGGACCCGTTCGCGCAATTCATTAATTTCTTTGGTCCACAGATCCGTCTCACCCAGCTCGGTTTGGATCGCTTTCATCTGCTCACGCAGATATAACTCTCGTTGCGACTTATCGACCTCGCTTTGCACCTGGTTGTGGATCTGATCTTCTAGTTCCAGGACATCCAACTCCCGGCCAAGCAGCACGCTGGTCCGCTGCAAGCGTTCAATCGGATCGAAGGTCTCCAACATTTCCTGGCGCTCAGAAATAGTCAGGCTGAGGGCTGAAGCTATCAAATCAGTAAGCCAAGCAGGGTCCTCGATATTGACTGCGTAGACATAGGCTTCCTCAGGCAGGCTGCGATTGAGTTGGACACATTTTTCAAACAGGGTCAGCACGACCCTCATCAGGGCCAGGCTTTCCTTAGTACTCTCAGCAACCTCGTCAATCGGTCGCCCTCGAACGCGCATATATGGTTCGGTTTGGACGAATTCGATCACCTGAACACGGCGGCGACCCTGGCTGAGGACTGAAGTCGATCCATCAGGAATATGCATCAATCGACCAACGGCGATCTCAGTGCCTACGACATGCAGGTCGCTTGGAATTGGGTCTTCAACCTCAGGGTCGAGCTGAGCGATGGCGATCATGGTTTCATTGGCCAGGGCGGCATGCTCGATAGCCATAAGTGTTGGCTCATGGCTGACAAAGAGCGGTGTGACCATGTTCGGATAGAGCACCACATCTCGTAATGGTAGCACTGCGCACTCGATCAGACCCTCCTCGTCCAAGGTAGCTTCGTCGATGTTATAAAGCTCATCCGCTCGACGGCCTACCGCACGGCTCCATTCTGCCGGCAGATTAGGCCAATTACCCCAATAATCCATCATCGGATCCTTTTTTAATCCTTTGTGCGGTTGGCTGCTCCAATCGCTCCCAAGCGGCAAGAATCTCTCCAACGACAAACAAGCTTCCGGCGGCGATAATAACTTCTCCTGGTCTTGCTTTAGTCATAGCTCTATCTAGCGCGGCTGAGACAGGTAGGACCACCTCTACCCGCAAACCATAAGTGTGGGCTAAATGAGCGAGTTCTTCTGGAGCAGCCGCTCGCGGATGTACAGCCTGAGTGACGATCAACCGTGAGACACGCGGTAAGAGTTCAGTCAGCATACCTGAAATATCTTTATCAGCGGAAGCGCCGAAAATCAATGTTATTGGTTGGCTAGGGAAGTAGTCATCCAACGCGATTCGCAATTTCAGGGCCGAATCGCGATTATGGGCTGAATCGACTACTACGGTTGGCGAGCGCGAAAGGATCTGGAAACGGCCTGGCCAGGAAACCTCCCGGAACCCTTCCTGGATGGCCTCTTCATTTACCACTAATCCTTGCTCCTTGATTGTTTGTAGGGCCGCATATGCAACCGCGCTATTGACAACCTGATGATGGCCGAGAAGCGGGATCTGATACCTAGGCGGCACCCACTCCTCCCCCCCAGCCGATTCTACAAACGCGTCCATTAGTGGCTGCTCAGCCGCTGACCACACATACAAACTCTGATGATTCAGATCGCGAGGCCCTGGGGAGTAAAGCCAGTCACGTCCGACAAGCACCAGGGGAGCCTTCAGTGAACGGGCGACCTTCTCAACTACACGCTCTGCTTCGAACTGCTGAGGGGCGGATATAATAGGCACACCAGGTTTAATTATTCCCGCCTTCTCTCTGGCGATGTCTGAAAGGCTATCGCCCAGAAGATGCATGTGATCATATGAAAGTGAGGTGATCACCGAGACGAGAGGATTGAGCACATTGGTTGCGTCCAGACGCCCGCCAAGCCCAACCTCAACCACTGCACACTCAACCCCCTGTTCAGCGAAATACAGGAATCCTAGCGCGGTGATGATTTCGTAGACGGTCAGGTGTTGAATGGCCTGTATGTGGGGCCGGAGGATGTCTACCAGCCGAACGACCTCAGACTTAGGGATCTCTTGACCATCGACTCGGATGCGCTCAGTGATGCTTTGTAGATGGGGCGAAGTGTAAAGTCCAGTTCGGTAGCCGGCGGCTTGCAGCACCGATGCAATCATCGCCGCAACCGAACCCTTCCCTTTTGTACCAGCGATATGAATTGAGCTATACTGGTCTTGAGGGTTGCCCACTGCCCGAAACAAGCCGCGTACCCGATCCAGGTCGAACGTGTCGGCCGAGTAACGGTAGGTTCGCTCTACGCTATAATCGATAAAGCTGTATAAGTAGTCAAGTGCTTCCTGGTAACGTTGATCAGTCATGGAGGTGAATTTTAACCGCCGCTAGAGAAACATACAAGGTTTGCGAATTCCTTGCGCGCGAGCAAGAAACGCGCTAATATCTGATTAGCTAGATGAGGCTATAAGAGGAGGTGAAACTATCATAGACAAAAGCTAAATCGCACTATTCACCGTAAACATCCATATTTAACACCAACTTAATTAGAGGAGGAAGAAGTACAATGCACAAGAACCGCTTGCCACTTATATTGGCGTTTATCGCTATATCAGCTATGGTACTGGCGGGCTGCGGTCCCGGAGAACTCGGTACCGAAGAAAATCCCATCAAATGGGGGGTGGTACCATCTGGTGAGACTGAGCGAGTTGTAGCAGGTTTTGAACAAGTCGCCGACATGATTTTCGATGAGACTGGCTTGGTCATCGACACATTCGTTGCAACCGAATATGTTGGTGTAATCGAAGCCATGTGCGCCGATCCACCCAAAGCCCATATGGCCTCTCTTGCAACCTTCTCCTACATTCTTGCTAGCGATAGAGGTTGTGCTGAAGTCGATCTGGTATCTGTCCGCTATGGCAATCCCACTTACAGCGGCCAAATCTTTGTGCGGGCGGACAGCGGCCTTACGTCGGTTGCTGAAGCTGCTGGTAAGACATGGTGCCGGGCTGACCCAACCAGCACCAGCAGCTGGGTAATACCCACCATTTACCTTAAAGCAGCCGGTGTTGATCCAGATACCGATCTTGCCCAAGTCGTTGATGCAGGTTCTCACGAGGCCGCGGTTGCTGGTGTATATAACGGTGATTGTGACTTTGGCGCTTCTTATATTGACGCCCGAACCCGTGTCGAAGGAAAAATCGAGGGAACATACGACGACATCATGGATGCCATTGTAGTCATCGAGACCTTTGAGGGCATTCCGAACGATGGCGTGCAATATGTCCCAAGCCTAGATCCTGAGATGCGTGAGAAAATCAACGTAGCCCTGTTAGCTATTGCAGAAACCGAAGAAGGACAAGAAGCGCTTAATATTGCCTACCAGTGGAACGCCCTGGAACGGCATGATGATACCTTCTATGATCAATTCCGCCAGTTCCTCGATGCCTCAGGTGTTAATATTGGAGATTACCAGGATTAGTTTTCACACCTCTTGCCGTTGAAACCTGCAGGCAAAAAATGCGGGGGTGGGAAGAATATACTCCCACCCCCGCGTGTAACATAATTGCTATCTTAGGATAATTAAAGAAAAATACCGAGTTGTTGGGTATAGGAGATGCACTATGCTCGAAGTACGCCATCTCACAAAAATATATGACGACGGCACCGTAGCGCTAAGAGATGTTAACTTCATCGTGCCAGATGGTGAATTCCTGGTCATTATCGGCTTGAGCGGCTCAGGCAAGTCAACTCTTTTAAGATGCATTAACCGCTTGATCGACCCCACAGAGGGCGAAATCATTTGGGATGGTGTTGATCTAGCCAAATTAGGAGGCGATGATCTACGTATGGCAAGACGTAAGATCGGAATGGTGTTTCAACATTTTAATTTAGTTCGGCGTTCATCTGTGATTACCAACGTACTTGCCGGCCGTCTAGGTTATACGTCTTCCAGGCAGAGTTTACTCGGTAGATTCTCTGCTGAAGATAACGCTAAAGCGCAGCATGCTCTAGAACGTTTGGGGATTGAGGATCAAGCTCATAAAAGAGCCGATGAACTAAGCGGTGGGCAACAACAGCGGGTTGGTGTCGCTCGAGCGCTCATGCAAGAACCAAAGATGATCCTAGCTGACGAACCCGTAGCCAGTCTCGATCCAGTCCTAGCCCACTCATTAATGCAACAATTGGAGATTCTTAACAAGGAAGATAAGATCACAATTCTATGCAGCTTACATTATCTCGATTTGGTACAACGCTATGCAACCAGCGTCTTCGGGCTTCGTGATGGTGAGATTGTATATCGAGGCACACGCGAGGAGATCCGTGCCATGAATGACGAAGAATTCAAGGAAATCTACGGTCAAGAAGCCGAAAGGGTTGGTGGAGGACTGCAGGGTGACCTGCTCACCGCAAACGGAGGTGGAGCATGAGACTAAGCCATACTCCTACCTCTTCCGAAGAACTCAAACCTAGTCTAGTGCCCCCCTTCTTGGCTGCCACACTATCACTAATCATCCCAGGTCTAGGCCAAATACTGGCTCGAACCATCCGCCGGGGTTTGTTGTTACTCTTCAGCTTTGCCACTATCACCGGTTTACTGGTATGGCGTTTCATTGAAACCGCACGTCGAGACACTGGCTTGATTAACATCGTTAAAAAAGGCTTGAGCCTGGAACCTGCTCTTGTCATCTTGAGTATCCTGGTCATAGTTTTCTACATATGGAACGTGGTGGATGCTTATGCAATCGCTAATCGTTCAGGCAGCAATCCCGCAGGATTGTTATTTCTTGTAATAATCATTTTCTTCATGCTCGGCTGGCAGATTGGTCAGATTGACCTTGTCGCTCTTATCACCCAGGCAGACGATGCTGGACCCGCCCTGACAAGCGTACTCTGGCCATGGGAAAGGAGTATCGAATATCCGAAAGACATTGTAACCACAACCGCCCAGATCCAGATACCCTGCACCGAGACTCCTCCTGCTCCGAGTGGAGCATTAGAAGACGCTCCTTATCTTTTAGCGGATCCAACATGTGGCACGCTCACAGAATTTGAGGGAGCACCCGGATCAACTGTAACTTTGACCGGGCATAACTTCATACCCAATACAAGAGCCAATATTTGGTGGAAAGATCCTATCGGAAATGAGTTTCGCCAGCGTCAAGGTGGTGAGTATATAAATATCACACCAGATGAAAACGGAGCATTCAAAATTGATATCGTATTGCCCTATCGGTTGGTACCTGCCAATATCCGGGATGTCACGACGATCTGGGAAATTCAAATCCGGCAAGTTGCCAGCATTGGAGATTGGCAATTCAGCACTGAGCTCAAACTAGCCATTGAGAAGATTATTGAAACCATTTTCATTGGCATGATGGCGACTTTCTTCGGCATCCTGCTTGCGTTACCCGTCAGCTTTTTTGCGGCGCGCAACCTGATGTCCGCCTCCCCGATCACTTTAGGCATCTACTTCATCACACGTACCATCTTGAATATCATCCGATCGATCGAACCGCTGATATGGGCGATTATCTTTGTCGTCATTGTTGGCCTCGGGCCATTTGCCGGCATCATGGCATTAACCATTCACTCGATTGCCGCGCTCGGTAAGTTATATTCGGAATCTATCGAATCGATTGACCCAGGACCTATCGAGGCGATCCAAGCTACCGGTGCGAATTGGCTACAAGTCGTGGTTTACGCAGTTATACCCCAAATCATCCCCCCGTTCGTTTCCTTCACTATCTACCGCTGGGACATCAACATCCGGATGTCCACTATCATCGGATTTGTGGGCGGCGGTGGGATAGGTTTTCTTTTGTCACAATGGATCCGCCTCATGGACTACAAAGCCGCGGGTATTGCGGTGTGGTTTATCGCCATCACTGTAGCCATCTTAGACTTCGTAAGCGCTGAGGTCCGGCAACGATTTGTTTGATCTTCTTTATTAGAACCCTTTGACATGCCCTGGTCTCTAGTAACCATGAAGCCAGGGCATTTCTGTTTATGACCAACCTTAGGTTGCAACGATACCCTTGAATGGTATAATCCCCCCCAATTGAGGTCCCATTAAATGAACGATCCGGTGCTGGTACTGAACGCTAATTACGAACCGATCAACGTGTGTACCACCCGCCGGGCATTCGGCCTGCTTCATGCCGGAAAGGCCAAAATGCTGCTCGACGGGCGTGGCTACATCCGCACCGTGCGCACCTCATACCCCCGTCCCTCCATCGTTCGACTTGGTTACATGATCAAACGCCCGCGTCCCCATGTACGACTTACCAAACGAGAGATCTTACGGCGCGATAACTACGTCTGCCAATACTGCGGTATAAAGGCCACTCGTCTGACCATCGATCATGTAGTCCCACGCCACCGGGGTGGCGAACACAGTTGGTTCAATCTCGTGACAGCTTGTGAGGTATGCAATCTAAAGAAAGGCGGACGCACGCTACAGGAAGCGCACATGACCCTGCTGCGACCGCCCTCCGAACCGCGGGCGACCGCTATATACCTATATGGCACCCATCTGCTGGAGAATCAAGACTGGAGACCGTACCTTGAAGGTTGGTAATCAGTCCTCCTCGATTACCTCCAGCATGGCATACACCCCCCCTGAAACCACACCATAACCACCAGTTACAATCGGAATTGAAGCCTGATTGATTGCATGGGTTAATTCACGCAATGCCGCATCTTCCACCTGATCATCCCAACCCAAGTCCGCCGCAAATCGATCAGCCGCCGAAGGCCACGCCCCACGGTGTGCCATCCATACACGCGTATCCCATAGGACCGCATCGGACATGCTTGACAAGTGCTCGACGAAGATCTGCGCCCCCCACATATCCAGCACCTCGCCGATGAGAGATTTCGCTTCACCGCGCGCCACTCTCCCACTAGCTACCATGCCCCTCTCCTCGACGTAGATGCGGACCCATATTTGGGTTATCCGCTCAAGCGCTTGCCAGACATGAGATGACGCCCTACCGATGAGAATTAGCGTACTCGCCGGCGTTTTCATCACCTTGCGTAGACTATCAATACGCTTCAACCATTCCCTTGGAGCTTGAGCAAGGAACTCTTTTAGGTCCATGCCAATATTTGGATGATGGAGAAGGAGCAAGATATCGGTAGGAGTGTCGATATCGTTGCGAGTGGCGGCTGACGGCGGTAGCGCATGTACATCAAATCCGGCCTCATGATCCAGCACCCAGCCGAGGGGGTTGTCCGTAGGAAGCCTGGCTGCCAAGGGTATCAGTGTTTGCGCGTGGTTGAGCACTACCCAATCGCTCGAGTGGTAGTTATTAACCACCGCCATAGGTCCCTCCGCGGTCAACATTCGGTCGAACGCCTCGAGGAGCAGATCGGTCGTCATCAACGGAGCACTACCTCCGCCGAAGTATGCCAAGCGTTGATAATTACCTTCCTCCACGGTGCGCGCCAATATTTGGCCAAAATGAAACCGGCCTTCAGGAACCATAAGTGGGATGCCGCCTAGATCAGCTAGAGCGTCGCGGTCAGTCTGTTCAGCAGCAAGAACAAGGACCCGGTCGACTAAGTCTAAAACCAAAAGACGGCGAATTAGATCGCGGGCGGCTGCCCGACGACCTTCCGCCACCCAATGCTCAGCTGGCGAAGAACCAGCCGGTGGCAACATAAGTAGAACAGGAACGGGCTCTGGCAAGATAAAAAATGGTGGATCAGCAGAACCTATCTCCGCAGATCCACCCGTTTACCTCCTAGGCAATCTCAGATTCGATCAAACCAAGCGTGCCATCGCGGCGACGATATAGTACATTTACCTGGTTTGTCCCCACGTTAAGGAAGATAAAGAAATCCTCATGTCCGAGGAGGCTCATCTGCTCAATCGCCTCACGCACATCCATCGGTGTGATCATGAATTGTTTTCTTCGGACCACGGTCTCATCCATCTCAGCTAAATCCGTTTGTATCCCAGGGATATCAGGGATATCTGGCGCCACATCCGCGGCTGACCGACCATCGCCTCTGCTGCGCCAGCGCTTGCCCTTGTAACGTTCGATCTGTCGGTAGATTTTAGCCAATACGGCATCGACCGAAGCAAATATATCATCGGTGCGCTCTTCGGCTCGGAGTAGAACCCCTTTACCTCGGACTGTAAGTTGAGCCACCTGACGATCATGGGCGCTACGTGCGGATTTGACATATGTCAGGTCAACCTTCGCTTCCTCAAGCGTATCCAAGTATCGATCAAGCTTGGCGACCTTCTTGGTTATATAGTCTCGCAACCGATCACCAAGTTCCATGTTGCGCACATTGATCACAACCTGAACGGCCATTGAGTCTCCTTTATCACACTTAGGCTTTTTTCAGTGCAGTCATTTATTGAATATCACCATGCGCTCGCCCCACTGTCAAACCGTACACCTCCACCGCTCCCGCTTCGAGGAGCGCCTGGGTGCAAGAGGATAGTGTGGCGCCAGTTGTGTACAAGTCGTCCACCACTATGACCCGTTTACCTTCTACGATGGCTGAGTCCGCTAAAAACGCCCCCTGAACATTCCTCATCCGGGCCATGGCATCGAGGCCGACTTGCGACCGTGTCTCTCGAATTCGCTGCAATGCTCGGTCGGAATATTGTAGATGTTGGAATTCAGCTAGCGCACTTGCGATTAAACCAGCTTGATTATACCCGCGCTGACGCAATCGGTCCCTACCAAGTGGAACAGGTACCACTAAATCCACTTGCCAAGTTTCTTGGGACAAGAGCTCAACCAACCATTGTGACATGGTGAACGCCAAAAGCCGATTTGATCTGTACTTCAGCTGCAGGAGCGCTCGTACCAGCGGACCCTCATAGATTGCATAAGACCGCACTTTCAGAGGCATTGGGTGCCTGCTGCAAGTCAGACAAATGCTACGTGAGCGAAGTGGGAAACCACACTGGGAGCAAAGGCGACCTCTTAATTTCCGCATAGTACGGTTGCACTCTGGGCACCATATTGCCTTCGTCTGCCCACAGCCAGCGCAACGCAGTGGAAATAGAAGCGCAAGACCCGCCTCAAGCCAACGCTGTGGCCAACGCAGCTTAGGGCGGGACCCAAGTCGATTTAATTGGTAGCCATCCGCCAAAGGCAAAGCGACATCCCTCCTTCTCGCTAGAATAACCCTCCCATCGGCGAACTTAGCAACATTAAGGCAGCCGGGCCAAGCAGGATAATCAGAATGGAGGGGAAGATCAAACAACCGATGGGGAAAACCATCTTGACCGGCGCTTTGTTGGCTTCCTCCTCGGCCATCTGCCTACGCCGTACACGCATCTGATCGGATTGGATGTGTAATACTTTAGCCATGCTCACACCCAACTGCTCGGATTGGATCACCGCAGCTATAAAACTGGTCAGTTCGGGCACATCCAACCGATCGGACATATCACGTAGCGCTTCCCGCCGTAATTTGCCGAGCGCTATCTCCTGAAGTACTCGCCCAAATTCAAGCGCTAGATCATCCTCCCACTTTTCATGGACGTTACGCATCGCAGCATCGAAACCCAATCCGGCTTCGACGCAAACAGTCAGCAGATCAAGCGCATCCGGTAACGAACGGAAGATGGCCTTTTGCCTGCGTTTAATCCGGCTGGACAACCACATATCGGGGAACATGAAACCGATAACCAGGAATAACGCCGACAAACCCAGACCCTGCAGCCAATTACGTTTGGTGATAGCGTATACCGCGAAAACCAAACCACCAAACAAGACAGCCAGCACAATTCGTGTGGTCAAGAAGAAAGCAGGATCTAACTGCATCGGATTGCCGGCCGTCTCTAAACGACGGCGAGCGCTGGTAAGTGTTGCTTGAGGAGTAAAGCGTGAAGCAAATTCCCCGACCCAGTTAAAGATTGGCAGGATGGCACGTTCAGTGAAACTCTGTGAGAGCTCGATTTCTTCCAGCGATAACGGCTCATCACCAATGCTGAGTTCAGCTAGCCGTTCCTGAATCGGGTCAGTAGGTTCAGGCGCGTTAATGCCTACGACAACTAGAACGATTGCCAGGATCACTATCAGCACTAGGATCGCTGCAATCCATACGATGGGATCCATCAGTCCACACCTCGCCAGCCCATCCACCTTGTGGCAAGGATGAGCTCGAATATGATAATACTTCTAAATCGTTTAGCCATTAGATGTCGATTTGAACGATTTTTTGAACGACTATGAATCCAGTTATAACCATTCCCCCCGCCAGGATCATAAGTGGAATACCACAGCTGCGATTTTCGGGTGTAAAGAGGGTCAGAATGTATTCGCGGTTAGTCAAGAAGAGCAACAATACAAGCACGATCGGAAGCGCGGCGATGACCCAAGCCGTTGCTCGACCCTGAGCTGTAAGAGCCTGAATCTGGCCTTTGAGCCGCACGCGTTCTCGAATGGTGTAGGAGATTACATCCAGGATCTCCGCCAGGTTGCCGCCGACTTCCCGCTGGACGTTGATCGCGGTCACCACCAAGTCGAGATCATCACTATTGATTCGCCGCATCAAGTGATCGAGCGCTTCTTCCATAGGTAGGCCAAGCTGCATCTCTTGAACAACCCGGCGAAACTCAACCGAGATAGGTCGGGGAAGCTCGCGGCTAACCGACTCCATGGCCTGCAAGGTCGAGAAGCCTGCACGCAATCCGTTGACCGTCAGGTTCAACATATCGCCTAATTGATTGTCGAACTGCTTCAATCGCCGCCGTTGTGCGCTCAAGACATAAAAGTGGGGGACGAAAGCGCCAACAATCATTGCTATTACCCCGAAGGGGATAGAGCCGCGACCAACGAACATGCCGATGATTCCTCCGAGGCCTGCGACGCCAATGATCAACGCGATATATTCTACTGGAAGGAACTTCAAGTCGGCTTGGACAAGATTCTTTGAGATAGATTCAAAAAGATCGGTGCCCTCCCACATTCGGTTAAAGAAGGATGCTATAGGGCTTGATCTTTCCCCCGCACTCTCAGCAACATCTGCCGTGCTGACGATAAGGCTACCTGTTTCTGAATACCGCCCAAGGCGTTCCTCAACCACGGAGCGCTCACCGAAAACCGATAGCACAACCCCAACGATCAGGAACAAAAGTCCTAGGCCGCCGCCTATCATCAAGATCAGGTTTGTATCCATGGTTTAATACCCACGTATCCGTTCGCCTACACCGAAAATGGATGCGGGTAGGTGAATACCGCTGGCTTCAATCTTATCGACGAACCTCGGACGTAAACCAGTAGGCCGCAAACGGCCAATCACCCTTCCTTCTTCGAAACCTGTCTGCTCAAAGACGAATAGGTCGGTCATGGTAACCACATCGCCTTCCATCCCTTGGATCTCGGTAATATAGGTGACCTTTCGTGTGCCATCACGCATTCGATCCAGATGGACCACTAACTCGAGGGCCGAAGAGATCTGTTCACGTATCGCCCGAATGGGCAGATCCATCCCAGCCATGAGCGTCATCGTCTCAATACGAGACAAGGTGTCGCGCGGGCTGTTGGAGTGAGCGGTGGTCATTGAACCTTCATGGCCAGTATTCATTGCCTGAAGCATATCCAGGGCTTCTTCAGCGCGTATCTCGCCGACGATGATGCGATCAGGTCGCATACGAAGGGAGTT
>JAUWHR010000080.1 GCA_030605795.1 Anaerolineae bacterium
GGAGATTGCTTCGCGGAGCCGAAGGCCCTGAGGTATCGAAGGGCTCGCAATGACATCAAAAAGCCGTTTCGTGAGTAGAACTGCCTATTTCCAGACAATGCCTGAGTAGTTACTTTAATTCTATAACACCGGTCTTTACTGAATAAAGAAATGACTTTCCGCCAGACGCTTCTATCATCCCTCGGTCTTTACCAAGGATAGCAAGCTGTCCTCATCAAGCACCGCCACGCCATACTCGCGAGCTCGCTCCAACTTGGAACCAGGGGTATCACCCGCCACCAGGTAGGAAGTCCGCCGGCTGACACTCCCAGTCACCTTTCCCCCATGGCGTTCGATTAAGGCTTTCGCCTCCCCGCGGGTTAGGTTCGGCAGAGTCCCGGTAAGGACGAAAGTAAGACCCGAGAGCGTCTGCGGCGTGGCCTCCACCTCCCCCTCTTCTTCGACCGGCCATACACCAGCTTCACGCAGTTTCTGTAGTAAAAGTCGGTTGGCTGATTGGACATTCCAGTCGATTATCGTAGTGGCGGTGTTCGGGCCGATTCCCTCAATCCGCTCTAACTTCTCTTGGGTGGCATCCGCCAGCGCATCCATGCTTCGGAAGTGATGTGCCAGGTCCCCGGCCACCGTCTCCCCGACACCTCGGATGCCGAGTGCATTGATCAGGCGGGTCAACGACTGTCCCCGAGAAACGTCGATCGCTCGTAATATGTTGTCGGCTTTCTTCTCGGCAAAACCCTCCAATGATAGCAGATCGTTCACTTTCAAACGGTAAATATCAGCCACATCAGATACCTGATTAGCTTCCACTAACTGCTTGGCGATTTTGATCCCTAATCCCTCAATGTCCATCGCCGAGCGGGAGGCGAAGTGCTCTAAATTACGCACCAATTGCGCCGGACAGGCTGCGTTGACGCAATAGACAGCAACCTCCCCCGGCAACCGCTCCAATCGCTCTCCACAGGAGGGGCAATGCTCTGGCAGTGTGTACACATGCTCATCCCCCTGGCGAGCCTCTGCCACAGGACCGATCACGTAGGGGATCACGTCCCCTGCCCGCTTGATCAACACTCGGTCCCCAACCCGAATATCCTTCTCAGCGATATAATCAAAATTGTGCAGAGTGGCCTGGCTGACGGTCACGCCGCCAACTTCGATCGGGTCAAGGATGGCATACGGGGTGATCACACCTGTCCGGCCAACATTGACCCCGATATCCTGCAACAAGGTGGTAACTACCTGCGCCGGGAATTTGTAGGCAATTGCCCCACGCGGATCCTTCCCTACCACGCCCAAATCAGCCGCCAATTGAAGATCATTGATCTTGATCACCACCCCGTCTACTTCGTAGGGAAGTTCATCTCGTTGTTTGGCCATCTCCTTATAAACAACGAGCGCTTGCTCGAGATCCTCACAGTGAGCGACGTACTCTGGAACTGGGAATCCCAATTGTCGGAGGTAGCTCAGAGCCTCCCATTGTGTGTTGGGGAGAGGTCCTTCACCATCGATGATCGCATAGCAGAGTAAGCTGATGGGTCTGGATGCGGTCAAAGTGGAATCCAATTGACGCAAAGCACCGGCCGCGGCGTTCCTCGGGTTGACATAGGTTCGCTGACCATTCTGCTCCAGGCGTCGATTCATGGTCTCAAAGGCTTCCCGGAGGATGATCGCCTCGCCGCGTATCACCAGTTGAGGAGGAGGTTCCAAGTCATTCTGTTTCACTGGAATGCGAAGAGGCAAGCTGCGAACTGTCCTCAGGTTTGCAGTAATGTCCTCGCCGTACTCTCCATCACCGCGTGTCGAACCGTTAATGAAGACCCCATCCTCATAGGTCAACACAACTGTCAGGCCATCGAGTTTGGGTTCCGCGGTGAAATCAGCCCTCGCCACCCGGTCATCCAGTTTCGATATCCGCTCGAACCAGTCGTGCACTTCTCCGGCATCAAAGGCGTTTGCCAGGCTGAGGATCGACACTGGGTGTGGAACTCGCACGAAGGCTTCCGCTGGCTGACTGCCCACTCGCTGAGTTGGGGAGTCAGGTTTGAATAGTTCAGGGTACTCGGTCTCCAGTTCCTGTAGTTCACGCATCAGCAGGTCGTACTCGTGATCACTAACTAATGGCGAATTAAGCACGTAGTAGCAGTAGTTGTGATAATTAATCTGTTGCCTGAGCTCTTCCGCACGGTCTCGTTTCGATTTAATAACCATAATACTGGACTACTCCGACCTCCATCAACCCTCTCCATGCGTCGTCATAACCGAGGGCCAGATTGGTTGGAAAATCAGCCACTCCTGTGGACGAGATCGAACATATTCTTCGATCATTGATAAGACACGTTGAGCGAGCATGATCACATCCTGGTGCTGGTCACCGGTGTACTCTGGCTCGATCAACGAGCCACAGACCGCCCTATAGCGCCCATCACCTTCAGCTTGAACCATCCCGACCAGAATTTTCGAACCAGTGCGAAGCGCCAGTCGTGCGTGACCGACCGGAAGCTTGGCCTGTCGGCCGAAGAAGGTCAACCACTCACCCCCAACATCAGGTCGGTCAATCCCGGTCATCACCAATCCTCCGGCGCGTAGCCGCAGTACTGCCTGACGAAGTGATTGAAATGAAATTGGAGTTAAGTTGAGACCGAATTTCATCCGTAAGGCGTTGTCGACGTGATAGGATCCCTGGACCCTGGCGTAGGAAAGCGCCTGAATCGGATATCCCCTCAAGCCAAGGGCAAGGAGCATAATGTTGAAACTACTCATATGAGCTCCGACAATAACCACCCCGCGTTTATCTTCTATCAACTGATTTACAACCTGCTCTAGACTCTCATCAATAATGATACTCGAGTTCACCACCTCAGGACCTC
The DNA here is from genome assembly GCA_030605795.1 of Anaerolineae bacterium. Taxonomy (GTDB): domain Bacteria; phylum Chloroflexota; class Anaerolineae; order Anaerolineales; family E44-bin32; genus DUEZ01. The sequence goes on from JAUWHR010000080.1 coordinate 2,865, forward strand.
CGGCAACCGCTCGATACCAATCGGCATAACCGCGAGCCGCGTTACGAATAACATCCCGTACCGCTTGGTCAAGCTCAGGTGAATCATAGGGACGCCCACGCACCACCGCCTGATTGGCACGCACTCCTTGCACTACCCACGACTCAGACCGCGCAACCACTAACCCCGCTATCCAATCAGCTAAACGATACGCCTGCTCTCGGCTGAGCAATCTACCCAGCAGGAGACCGAGCATTGGTCCAAGTCTACTGTTGATGAAAGATACTAGATCCATTTCGATAACCATTATAATTTAGGAAACTTATATCTATCGTTTGTCACCGGTTAGTCTCATCTCAACCCATACTCAACTAAGGCTTCTCGCTTCTGTCAATTCTCCTCCGACACTGATATGCATGCCAAACCATCCCCAGGAAGCGTCGAGAATCGTGGAACGGATGGAAATAACTCACCTTGCCCGTGCTATAGATCGTGCTGATCGGTACCCAGCCAATGCGCATGCCCATGCACACAGCCTGAATGACAACCTCGACCTCCAACTCAAAACCGGTTTTTTTCAAGTCAAGCGCTTCCAATAACCGCCGAGTATGGAGACGGTAGCCGCATTGATTGTCTTGGATTCGCTGCTTCAGCGCTATGGAAAGCAGCCGGGAGCCGATAGGATTGGCGAAGCGGTTAGGGAACGGCATCTGGTGAAAATCACGTCGTCCAATGATTAAATCGCCTAAATCCATCTGATAGGCGTCGAGAAACTTTGGAATTTCAACCGGATCATGTTGTCCATCAGCGTCTAAAGTTAGAACCGCCTGGTATCCCTGCTCAAGAGCCCAGTTGAAGCCGGTAACCAACGCCTGGCCCTTCCCCTGGTTTTTTCCATGGCGGACAACCGTTGCTCCTGCCGCGGCAGCCAATGAGGGTGTTTCATCGGTGGAACCATCATCCACCACGAGTACCGGCAATTGGTTTCCCGTCGCCTCCACGATGGGAGTAATGTATGCTTCCTCATTCCAAGCAGGAATTAGTGCGAGAACGGAACCCTGGCTCATGGACAACTCGATCAACCCTCAAAGTATAAGTGTTTATTTGCCATTAACCCCAGATGAAGGTTTGTGTGGCGGTCAGCTGAATCAAGCTCCTCTTAATTCTAGCCCAGCCATGTATGACGTCAAGGCAATAAATTGAGTACATCCATTGGTTGAAAACCCATCCCCGCTCCCTTCACCCTGATTAATAGCCGACCTCACACTGACATCGGCCTCATCCTATTGCTCATACGTCAATGATTTGTTAGACTAAATACAGACAATATCTTGGGAGGTCGCATGTCAGCCGGACGTATTATCGCCTACATCGCAGCTGCGATACTAATTTTCTTTGGTGTATTATTCATCTATGCCACTTTTTCTCCGACCGGGCAAATCGCTTGGCTGTTCATCGGTCTGATAAGTGTGGTGATCGGTTTTGGACTGATCTGGTTTGCCGGTAAGCGAGCCAAGCGTGAGGCAACCGAGCTGATCCAGAGGATCGAGCTCTCAGGAGACATCGATCTTGAGACACTGACCTGCCGAAATTGCGGTGGCGCTCTGTCCTCCGATAATATCAAGCTAGTCGCCGGCGCACCGGTCGTTGCTTGCCCATACTGCAACACATCCTATCAACTCACTGAAGAGCCGAAATGGTAGAAATCTTAACCTCGATGATTAACCAATCAATTTAATCTGGAGCATAGTATGAAACGCCAGTATTTCTTGATCCTGCTAGCCGTCAGCTTATTACTCGTTCTCACAACAGTCCCAGTACTGGCGCAAACATACTACTTCAGCGTTGACGAGGAGATAGTGCATGTCTATTTGGAGTCAGACGGCAGCATGCGGATCGAATACATCCTCGTCTTCACCAATGACCCATCCGCTTCACCGATCGAGTTCGTTGACATTGGTCTACCCAATTACAATTACGATTTATCAAGTGTTTATGGGTGGATAAATAATCAACCTATCCAACATGTAGGAAAATCTGAATATGTCAGCCCGGGGATTGAGCTTGGGCTTCAATCCAAAGCGATTCCGCCAGGCGCGACAGGTGAGGTAAAGGTACTTATTGACCGAGTAGAAGGCGTACTGTTCGACAATTATGACGATTCCGCATACGCAAGCGCAAAATTCTCACCTAACTGGTTTGGTAGCCAATATGTCTTCGGTAAAACCGACCTTACTGTTACCTTCCACCTCCCCCCAGGAGTCCAACCTGACGAGCCTCGCTGGCATGCATCGCCGAGCGGTTGGCCGAGCAACCAACCCAACACCGGACTAGACAGCGACGGTAGGGTGATATACATCTGGCACAACCCATCGGCGAATGCCCACACCCAATATACATTTGGCGCTTCTTTCCCCCGCAGCTACGTACCATCTGAGGTGGTCAGCAAGCCCGTGCCGGAGGGAGAACTTTTCCAACCCAGTCCGCCAAGCGGGATTCGCATCCCGAGCAACATGATCGTCAGTTTCCTGTTCTTCGGTGGCATCATCCTCGTCTTGGTCGGCATCGTCGCTCTGGCAGTCAACAGCGATCGACGTCGCAAGCTCGCTTATCTACCTCCCAAGCTGGCCATAGAAGGCCATGGCATCAAGCGCGGCCTGACCGCCATCGAGGCTGCAGTGTTGCTGGAAACACCCCTCGACCGCGTTTTAACCATGATCCTGTTCTCGGCCATTAAGAAAGGAGCCACTCAGGTCGTTTCCGAAGACCCGCTGAAGATCGAGCGGCTCACCCCTCAACCTGAAAAACTGCGCCCATATGAAGAAGATTTCCTCAAGGCGATGGTTGACGAGAAGCCCCGCAAGCGACGTACTGCATTGCAGAAGGTCATGGTCACTCTGGTGAAAACAGTCCAAAAGAAGATGAAGGGCTTTAGTCTGCGCGAGACAGAGAATTACTACCAAGCCATAATGAAGAAAGCCTGGCAACAGGTCGAGCAGGCTGCGACGCCGGAGGTTCGCTCCAAGCTCTACGACGAGGGTCTCGAATGGACAATGCTCGATCGCGACTTCGATGATCGGACGCGGCGTGTCTTCCGCACCGGTCCGGTATTTGTACCTATCTGGTGGGGCCGCTATCGTCCCTCTACCGTCTCCACTGCACGCCCCTCAACAGCCGTCCCTTCGACTAGTGCTCCAGGCCGTAGCGTCTCATTGCCGACCTTACCTGGAGCTCAATTCGCTGCCACTATGGTCACCGGCGTGCAGAGTGCTGCCTCAAGTATGGTGTCAAATGTATTGTCCTTTACCAATGGCGTTACAAAGACCACCAATCCACCGCCACCCCCCTCCCGCTCTAGAAGCAGCTGGTCCTCTAGTGGTGGTTCCAGCTGCGCCTGCGCTTGTGCCTGCGCGGGCTGTGCCTGTGCCTGCGCGGGAGGCGGTAGATGAGGTTGCCCTCTCTACGCAGTCGTAAGTCAAATATGGACGACCTTACGCCTGGTTTATATGGCTACACGCATATAATTCCGGGTGGACATGCGAGAATTCACCTGCGGGTCGAAAAAGATGGCCGGGGACTGCTGCTGATCAACGCTAACCGGGCGGTGCACCTCAACCCCACTGCCGCGCTGATGGTTTGGCTGGTACTGGAAGGTCAATCGGAAGCCGAAGCTGTTGCATATCTGCGTAACCGTTATCAAGTAGCATCAAAGACCGCTAGATCAGATTTCGCCGAGGTGCGCGACCATATTGAGCAACTCATCAAACCAGACGGCGCGTGCCCGATCCACGAACTTGAACTGGACCTGCTACCACCCTTTTCTGAGACGCCAAGTGCTCCATACCGGATGGACCTGGCGCTGACCTACCGCTGTAATGCCAACTGTCCTCATTGTTACAACCTTAGGCCGCGAAACTACCCAGAAATGACTACGGACCAGTGGCGCCTAGTCATCGATCAGCTATGGGAGATCGGCATACCCCATATCTGCTTTACCGGCGGCGAGCCAACCCTGCGAGAAGACCTGGGCGAATTGATCTCCCACGCTGAAGCAAAGGGGCAGATCACTGGTCTGCTCACTAACGGGATCCATCTCTCTGACCGCAGCTACGTCGAGAACCTCCTCGACGCTGGGCTTGACCATGTGCAAATTACCATTGAATCCCATCTCCCTGAGGAGCACGACCGCATGGTGGGGATCTCCGGCGCTTGGGACAGGACTGTCCAAGGCATCCGCAATGTCCTCCAGTATGGACTCTACGTCATGACCAACACCACCCTATTGGCCGGCAATACCCCCTACATCGGGTATACCATCGACTTCCTCGCCGATCTAGGCGTCCCCACTATTGGGTGCAATGCTCTCATCTACTCTGGCAGGGGTAGGACAGTCGGCACCGGCATCCCCGAAGATGACCTGGCTCCAGCGCTCGAGATCGTACGCGCCAGGTCGATCCAACATGGCCAACGTTTGATCTGGTACACCCCCACCCAGTATTGCCACTTCGACCCAGTACAAATGCAGCTCGGCGTTAAAGGCTGCTCGGCTGCCAGGTACAACATGTGCGTCGAACCCGACGGCGCCGTCATCCCCTGCCAGTCCTACTATGAGCCTGTTGGCAACATCCTGCTGGACTCTTGGGAGTCGATTTGGAATCACGACCTTTCACTCTGGCTTCGTGAACGCCGCTATGTACCGAAAGAATGTAATGCTTGCCCGATGCTCAAGGAATGCGGTGGTGGATGTCCCCTCACCCTAAGGCATCAACCACAACAAGCGCCTATGAACCACATCCCGATGCCTGAAACCTTACTCGAGACATAAAAAGGAAGTCTTCGATGTCATCTATCCTTTCTCGCCTCTTACCCCCTTATGAAAAACCGGAACCCTTGAAACCCGGTATGTATCACTGGATGGCTCCGGAGGATGCCCCGATTCCCTATCGACTTCATCTTCGAGTGGAAGAAGATGGGCCCAGTATTTTGATCGTCAACGCTACTACCATACTGCATCTCAACCCGACAGCTACCGCGCACGCCCTACAGCTGATCGAGGGCGCATCAGAGGAAAGTGCGGCCGAGGCTATTGCTAAGAGATACCGTGTCAGTCGCCGGCGCGCCCTTAAGGATCAACGCGAATTACGAGAGCAGATCATTACCTTGGCCACCATCCCCGACGTCGATCCGGTGGTCTTTTTAGGGATGGACCGTGCTGAGCCATATGCTGAGCGTCCATCGGCTCCTTACCGGCTCGACCTCGCTTTGACTTACCGGTGTGACCCCGACGGCACTATTGATCCACTGGCTCGACGTCGAGTCGACCGGGAGATGACCACCACCGAGTGGAAGCAAATCATCACCACCGCCTGGGAAGCAGGCATACCCCATATCACCTTCACCGGGGGCGAGCCGACGCTGCGCATCGATTTACGCGACCTAATCGCGTTTGCCGAGGAGATCGGGCAGGTCACCGGGCTGCTTACCGATGGCAGGCGTTTGGCGGACGAAACCTACCTGGAATCACTCGCCCAAGTGGGCCTGGACCACATTTTGGTCGCGCTGGTTGTGGAGGATCCCACAAGTATGCAGGGATTGAAGAACGCGCTTGCCTCCGACATCTTTACCGCCGTGCACCTGACGCTCACACCCAAGATAGTTGGGATGGTAAACAAGACCCTTGAAGAACTGGTCGAGGTCGGTGTTCCGGCGATCTCGCTCTCAGCAAGCGAGTCAACCGAAAAGATGGCTGAGGTATTGTCTGAGGCGCGTGAGTATGCCGCAAGCCTAGACCTTGATCTAATTTGGGACCTACCAGCGCCCTACTCCACAACCAACCCGATTGCTCTGGAACTTGATGTCCCGCCGGTAGGCGCTGGACGTGCCTGGCTCTACGTCGAACCGGATGGAGATGTGTTGCCTGCTCAGGGCATGAACCAGGTACTGGGTAATATCTTGCGCGACCCTTGGCTGGATATTTGGTCGGCGTCAAAATAATAAACGACGATACTCCTGTTGTCGATTTTTATCCTGATGAAGAAACACCAATTAAGTCCCTCTGAGTTGCATCATCGTTACCAAATCCAGGCGGCATGGACGGCTGCCATCCGAAGTAAACTTTTTACGATCTCTAATATGCAGGCCGCCAACCACATCCTGGAAGTTGGTTCGGGCACCGGGGTCATCATAGGTGAGATCTCAACTCGCTTCCCCGGCTTAACCTTCGGTTTGGACATCGATCCGCAGGCGAATGCCTTTGCCAGTGACTGTAACCCTCAAACCTGCTACGTGACCGGTGATGGAGAGCAACTCCCTTTTCCTGAGGACACATTTGACACTACGCTTTGCCATTTCTTGATGTTGTGGGTTCCGGACCCCGGTAAAATTATCTCCGAGATGGCGCGGGTCACCCGCCCCGGCGGCTGGGTACTAGCCTTGGCGGAGCCGGACTACGGTGGACGCATCGACTATCCTAAAGAGTTGGCTGAAATTGGGGAACTTCAAACCGAGGCCCTGGCAGCCCAGGGGACCGATCCATGCATCGGTCGTAAGGTGAGGGATATATTCACCCGAGCGGGATTCCTTGAGGTTCAGGTCGGTGTATTAGGTGGGGAATGGACTGGTTCACCCTCCAAGGAGGAACTCGACTCCGAGTGGCGCACACTAGCCTCGGATCTGCATGGCACGTTACCCAACGAGATGCTCGCCAACCTGCGCAAGACCGACCTCAAAGCCTGGAGCGACGGCAGCCGAATACTTTACGTACCCACATTTTACGCTTGCGGCCGCGTTGCTGGATGAACCGGCTAAACAACGCCAAATTATGCTCTAAGGCGGTCTGCGGTCCCCGTCATGTGCTTAAAGCTTTTATTTGATTGTCGGGGCTGTCTAAAAAAGCCAATCGAGCAAAGATTGGAGGGGCGGACCAGCGTGTCCGCTCATTGCAAACCATGTAGGGGCCGACCAAAGTGTCGGCCCCTACATGGCGAATTTGTTGATCGCGGCTGCCCTTTTGGGACAGCCCCGGAGCGGAGGGATAGGCTCGAACGGCTTATGACAGGCCGATGATCTTGCCCGTCTCCAAGTCGATGTCGATGTCCATGAAAGCGGCATGAGTTGCGATACCAGGCATGGTGCTCATCTTCCCGATCAGGGGGTAGATGAAGCCCGCGCCAACGCTGGCTCGAACCTCTCGTACCGGGATCTTATAGCCAGTCGGTACGCCTTTCAATGTGGGATCGTGACTCAAGCTCAGGTGCGTCTTCGCCATACAGATCGGCAGTTTTCCAAAGCCTGCCTTCTCATATTTGGCGATCTGTTCCTCAGCCAACGGGTCATAAGTCACACCATCGGCGCCATAAATTACATCGGCGATGTGCTCAATCTTCTTCTTTATCGACCAATCCAGCGGGTAGAGGAACTTGAAGTCGACGGGTTTCTCGCAGGCGGCGACAACCGCCTCGGCCAGCTTGGCTGAACCCTTACCGCCATCGGCCCAGTGGGTTGAGACGACAGAATCCTCCGCCCCCTGGGAGACAGCATACTCTCGAACCATCTCCATCTCGGCTGGCGTGTCGTCCTTGAAACTGTTGACAGCGACAACCACCGGAATGCCGAAACGCAGCGCGTTCTTGATGTGTACACCCAGGTTCGGCAAACCGGCTTCGAGTAGCTCGAGGTTCTCTTCGGTGTAGGCCTTATCCATAGGCGCACCAGGCGACACTTTTGGCCCGCCGCCATGCATCTTGAGGGCACGCACTGTCGCTACGAGCACCACTGTGTTAGGGATCAAGCCGGAGTAACGGCACTTGATGTCGAAGAACTTCTCCATTCCGATATCCGCGCCGAAGCCGCTTTCCGTGATCACGTAGTCAGCTAGTTTGAGCGCTATTTGATCGGCGATAATCGAGGAGTTGCCGTGGGCGATATTGGCGAATGGACCAGCATGACAGAAAGCAGGTTGTCCCTCCAGGGTCTGCATCAGATTGGGCATGATGGCATCTTTTAGTAGGACGGTCACTGCCCCAGCAATCCCCAGCTTCTCCAGGTTAACTGGTTCCCCTTTCTTGTCGTAGGCGACAACAACCCTGCCAACCCGCTCGCGCAGGTCTCTTAGGCCATCGGTCAGCGCCAGAATCGCCATCAACTCACTGGAGACGGTAATGTCAAAGCCAGTCTTACGGGGGAAGATCGGGCTCGGCGAGCCATCTCTTAGCTTATCATCGTTGAAGCCAACCTTGATCTCGCGTAGTGAGCGGTCGCATACGTCGACGACCCGATTCCAAGTTACGGTCTCCGGGTCGATGTCGATGCGGGTAACCCCGCGCCGCTTTAGAGCATCATCGGTCTGACGGCTTTCATGGTACATGCGTGTGTCGAGTGCGGCGGCGACTAAATTATGGGCGACAGAGATGGCGTGAATGTCGCCAGTTAGATGTAGATTGAAATCCTCCATTGGGACGACCTGGCTGTAACCACCACCAGCTGCTCCACCTTTGATGTTGAAGGTTGGCCCCATGCTGGGCTGACGGATGCAGCAGATTACGTTCTTGCCGAGGGATGTGCCCATAGCCTGGGTTAACCCGACCATGGTCGTGCTCTTTCCTTCACCAAGCGGTGTTGGTGTGATGGCCGTCACATCCACATATTTGCCTTGTGGACGGTCTTTGAATTTCTCGAGAACGTCAAGATGTACCTTGGCCTTGTACTTGCCATACAGATCAAGGTCATCCATCTTAAGGCCGAGCTTGTCGGCAATCTCGAGGATCGGACGGAGCTCTACCTCTTGAGCAATCTCGATGTCCGAGGGAACGGGTCTACGCGGTTTGAGTGGCATTGAAATTTTCTCCTTTGGATATAGGCAACGCCGCGAGTCAATAATTCCTTCTGTCGGAATTATCAATAAGTCTGCACTGAATTTTAAATTTAGACAAGCGACATCCTTCACAATCCATCCAGTCAACCATAACGTCTTCCTGACTACACACTGGCTTAAACAGGACGAAGAGAAGAATGTTGATTCTCAATAACCTTTATTGGTAAATGGTAACTACTCACCCTCCCGCAGGTTTAGATGTTATTTTGACTTAGAATCGCGTCTCGACTGTATATTCAAACCAATAAATGCTCTCAGTCGTAACCTGCGGGAGGGTAGGCTGAGTAGTCACGGTAAATGATTATTTGAAGAGGGTCAGCACGTCTAATCTGGGCCCGGAGAAGGTTTGCAGTATATCACGTACATCAATATAATATTTCCCGTTGCATTTAGGTAGTAAACTGGATAAGATTCCTCTGACATTTGTCTGGTGGATGTGTGCTCTCTATCACTTCGCTGTCAGTGAAATCATTCACATACTTATGGAAACAAAACCGCTAATAAATTTGCACACATTTTCTCTTACCGATAGAATTAGATCGACCCTCAGCTTGCGTGCGTTTGGAAGTGCACAGCATGTGTGAGGTGTTATCTTATTGTGAGGTGCCGTATGACGGAGACTAACACCAATCAAACCTTTCTCGATGAGGTCATATCGGCGACCCCCGGAGGTGAGTCACTGCTGACCTGCCTCCAATGCGGTACGTGCGGTGGATCCTGCCCCTCAGGACCCGATATGGATCACACCCCGCGGGAAATCTTTGCCATGATCGACGCCGGGATTAAGGACGAAGTATTGCGTAGCAACACACCCTGGTACTGCGTCTCATGCTACTATTGCATGGTTCGTTGTCC
>JAUWHR010000026.1 GCA_030605795.1 Anaerolineae bacterium
TTTTTTTCCCACTCAAAAATGGTCACCCGCGAGACGGGCGCCGGATTTTGGGGGGGGGGGGGCGGACCCCCCACCCCCACATATTCCCCTCCCCGCTACTCGAGGGTAGTTTTTTCAGCGCACTCATTTATGTCTTCTAAAACTGATCCATCCGTCGCGGCCAAGTATCCTTTGGCAACTGCCTGCTCGATGATTGACTGCGCGAACTGCCAGAGTTGAGCCGACCCGTCACGGATAGCACGGTTATGAGCAATGACTTGGTCCATGGTGATGTTATGTTCTTGCCAAGATTTGCCTCCGGTATGTAAATTGTGGAGAAGTGGCATCAGGCAATCTAAAGCAGCGGCAAATTTCGCCTCCGGCGTACTTCGTGATTCAAACTCTAGCCAAAGTTCGCCCATCGTATTTGCTTGATCTTCTGGTAGCAAGCCAAAGAGTCGCTCTGCTGCCTGGTGCTCTCGGGCTGATTGATCCTTAATCCCAAGTTCGTCGTAGCAGTAAGTATCACCGGCGTCGATTTCTATGATGTCATGAACCAGGAGAAGTCTTAACACGTGGCACAGATCGACTTTTTCCTCCGCGTAATCCATGAGAACCAGCGCCATAGTTGCTAGATGCCAACTATGCTCAGCTGAATTCTCATGGCGCTGGTCAACGGTGATATAGGTTTGACGAAACACAGATTTCAGCTTGTCAATTTCAAGGATAAATGTAATTTGCTGTTGCAGGCGATGGGGATCCATTCAACCCTCTCTACGGTGTGGATTTATTTTTGAATCGCGGTACGAATGAATTGGGCAAGGTCACTCTTTAGCTGGACCAATGAAGGCTGGTGAATATACATCATGTGTCCTGCGTGGTAGTAGCTCATAGAGATGTTCCCCTGCAAGCTATTGTCTAGCCCCAGGTGATTAAAGGTATACCTGGTGGCGAAATAAGGTGTTGCCAAATCATAGTAGCCGTTGGCTACAAAGACCTTCAGGTGTGGATTTTTGGTCATTGCTGCGCGCAATGTCTCAGCAACATTAACGTATTGATTCTGATACTGTTTGTAATTCCAAGGTAAAACTCGACCAGTCAAGATCTCATACGGAAGGTCGCTCTCGAACTCCAACTCGCTTCGCACGTAGTCGTTCAAACAGGCGGTATAAGGTCCCTGAATATTTGTATAACTAGGGTCGTATTCAGGCTTTTCCCCTGCAGCATCTCTATCGAATCCGGTGAAACGACTGTCGAGCCGTCCCACCGAAAGTCCTTGGTCTCTTAGCAGTTCTTTGGTGAAACGGTATATTTCAATTCTCATATTAGTCTGCTCGATGTACTCACGAGAAAGACCTGTATAGCGGATAAGCTTGCTTACAATCTGCTCCCTCTCGTCTTGGGGAAGATTGGCGCCCTTCATCAAAGCGAGTGAATATTCTCCCATGGCAAATGCTTCAACTTCCTCGAGTGTGCTTTGTAGATCCTCTTGTAGTTCCTTTGGTAGTTTCTTGTGATACCAGGCTGTGGCGGCGTAAGAAGGCAGAAACAGGATGTTCGGCAAATCATTTCCGATATCGAATCTGGCATCTTGGAAATTGAGTATCGATGACACGAGCATAATACCGTTGAGGAACATCCCATGCCGATCCTGTAGGAAACCTGACAGACCTGCGGCGCGTGTTGTCCCGTAACTCTCTCCAATGAGAAATTTCGGTGATGACCACCGCTTGTAGCGTGTTGTGTAGAGGCGGATGAATTCACCGACAGATTCGATGTCTGTTTTGAAGTCGTGAAATTGCTGCGGTTTCTCCCCTGGAACTGCCCGGCTATAACCTGTACTTACTGGGTCAATAAACACCAAATCGGTGACATCCAATAATGAGTGATCGTTATTGACCAATTGGTAAGGAGGCGATTGAGCACGGCCCTCCTGGTCCATAGGTACTCGGCGTGGCCCAAGAACTCCCAAGTGAAGCCAGACAGAGGACGACCCAGGACCTCCATTGAACGAGAATGTTAGCGGGCGTTGGCTCACCTCACTGACATCGTCCAATGTATAGGCGATGAAGAAGATCGAGGCCTTGGGTTTGGCGATTTCCCCATCATCCTCTTCTACTTCTTCCTTCAGGAGTAACGTCCCTGCTGTAGCGGTGTAATTAATTGTTTTCTCGCCGATAACAGCTGTATGTTTGGTCTCGGAAACTACTTCTTCGGGAACCTCGATCTTGGCCTCGACTTTCTCTTCATCCTTCCCCGACTTTAATTTGGAATTTTCTTCTTTTGACATTGTCAGTCTCCTGAGTAATTATGAATGAGGTTGAGATTGTAACAGAGGTGATAAGTATTGGGCGGTTTATTGATTGCTAATCCGATCTGCTCAATACGCTGGACCACTTGAGTGCTTGTATGATGATAACATCATACACATATCGTCTTGTCGTAGGACATAACGATATACTCATCGATCCTCTGCTGCAAAATCTCGAGCGGCATGGCGCCGTCTTAGAGCAAAACATTGTGTAAGGTTTTGATGTCAAAAGCTTCGTCTAAAGCGTTTTATGCTTTGTCGCGCAGTCTTACCATCTTCAATTCGCCGATCTTATAGGTGCAAGCCTGACCGGGAATTACCACGAATCACTTACTTGGCGGTATAGCCTCAATGATTCGTCCGTCCATCTTACTTGCGATTTCGTCAATCGTTATTGCCGGAGTATAACCGTCGATATACATACTGATCAGGAATGCACCCACAACATCCCTTCTAAGTACAGCGAGATTCATTCGCATGACTGTTCCACCCATATCGGTTACCAACGTAAACCCAGCTGAGGTATCACCATAAACCGCTAGATCGGGCAATTCCCCTTGTTCCAGAATGTCTGTCGGCCCCATTCCACTGATTAATGCTTCCATGAGGAATTCCGGCTGAGTCAAAGCTATATCAAAGCTAAGTCAGTCAACTGTACTAGTGATTAGCGTGGTGAAACTCATGATGAATCCTAAAGGCTCAACCTGCATGAAAGTAAAGACGCTTTCAACGGTGAACTCTTCGCTGCTTAGATCTTCTGCTGTGAAGCCTAACTCCTCCGGGGGAATTTCTTCAAAGCCGGGGGGGAGATCCTCCGGAGCATCGTCGGGGAATGATGTTAGTAGCGTGGAGACTCCTCGCGGTATAGCTGCTCGGAGTGACATTAATGGGGAAGGATCTCCTCCGGAGTTTCGTTCGGTAATGATGTTCGTAGCGTGGAGACTCCTCGCAGCTGCGCTGCTCGGAGTGACATGAGTGAGGGCTCCACTTAAGGCTGTTGGCGGATGACAACCTACTTATCGATCCGACCCACGGTCGGGTTATCGGGGGAGACTTCAGAGGCTTGTGGTGCAGGCAGCATTTGAAGATGTTGATCTACCTTCGGCGTTGAAGGAGCTGAAGAGCGAGACTTGTTTGCGAATTAATTTGCTCCCACAATTCGGGCAAACAACCTCGCTGACAGTTGAAGTCATGCGAACGAGTTCCTCAAACGAGTGGCCACATTCCTGGCATTTGAATTCGTATATAGGCATGCTCGGATCGCTCCATGAATAAACGTCAGTTGCCAGTGATCATTCAGACTAACGCTGAATTTTACCATTTTTATTTGGAGAATATCTTAACGGATTTCATCTAATGGCCAATCAAATAGGCGGAGATTCGTATCGGCAAGTATTCGCCAGTTGCAGGTGACAGGATGAGTGATAAAATTTCATTCACTTGACATCGGCTTTCCCGGACACTAATAAATTCAAGGCTCTGGTATACTCCACTTCGCTTATGAAAATCCTTGCCTGGGTAAGGCGACTGCCTGGTAAAGTCCTCATGACCATCGCGACCACCCTTGCGTTGATCGGCTTGGCGCTGATTTACCACGCCACAGCTAAGGTTGTAGTGTTTGTGGTCGACGGTCAGTCCTTTGATCTTCGCACTCATGCCCGAACGGTTGGCGCGGCGCTGCATGCCGCCGGTTTTGATCCTGCGCTAGAGGACCGCGTCAGTCCACCCACGGAAAGCGAATTGAGGACAGGGACGACCATTCGCCTCGACCACGCGTATCCAGTAATTATTAAATTCGAAGGTGAAACCCAAACAGTGTACACACCTGAGACGGCGCCGGCCAATATCCTGGCCGCAGCGGATGTCCGTCTCTACCCCGGTGATCGGCTTTGGGTGGATGGTCGCCGTCTCACAGATTCAACAGAGGTTTTAGAGATAAGGCCCTCTCGTATGCGCGTGGAGAGGGCAGTAGCATTCACCCTAGAGCAGGACGGCGTGACCCAGGTGATCCATTCCGCTGCGCCTACATTGGGCGAAGCCTTATGGGAAGCGGGAGTAGTTTTGCTGGAAAGCGATCGTCTTATTCCTGGCCCCGAATCGCCAATCACAGCTGTATCGCGGGCAGAATTGATACGTTCACGCTCGCTCCTGATCGAGGTGGACGGTAGCCTGGTCAGAACCCGAGCGGTGGGACCGACGGTGGGCGAAGCGCTGGCTGAAGCTGGCATAGCATTGATCGGATTTGACTACACCAAACCAGGCGTTGACAACCCAATTCCCGCTGATGGAACGATCCATGTCATACGAGTTCGTGAAGAGGTCCAGGTCGAGTTGGAACCGCTGTTCTTCAACACGGTTTACCAACCCGCCTCCGATGTGGAGATCGATAATTACCAAGTCCTAGACACAGGCGCTTACGGCGTGTTGGCGAGTTGGATCCGCATACGTCTGGAGAACGGCGAGGAAGTCGATCGCGTAGTCGATGATCAGGTGCAGGTCATGGAGCCGCAGCCGCGGGTGGTTGGCTATGGCACCAAGATCATCGTTAGGACGCTGAACACTCCTGGCGGTTCGGTCGAATATTGGCGGGCGGTTTCGATGTATGCCACAGCTTACTCGCCGTGCCACTCCGCCGCTGACCGGTGTTACCCCAACACATCCAGCGGCAAACCAGTCCAGAAAGGTGTCGTGGCGTTCGTTCTTCGATGGTATTTAAAAATGAAAGGTTTGCCGCTTTACATACCTGGCTACGGTTATGCGACTGTCGAGGACGTCGGTGGCGGAATCCCTGGTCGTTACTGGATCGACCTAGGCTACAGCGACGACGATATAGTCTCCTGGAATCAATGGGTGACAGTGTATTTCCTTACCCCGATCCCACCCGCGGATGCGATACCATGGATACTGGATTGAAGATCGGTTGCCCATTCATAAGACAGCATTTAGATCATGAGAGAAGATCGCACCACGCTATAATCAGTGGATCCCGAGGAGCAATAAAATAGGAATGACCGATGACTGTACTGAACGGGCGACCGCGTCGCTGGCGTCCAGGTGGCAAACCGTTCGCCAATTGCAGCCTTGGATGAGGTTGTTTTCAGGCGACTTCGCTCTCAAAGGCTACCTCTCCGCAGTTGATCAAGGTCTTATCAGCATCACTAATTTCCTGGCCTCTGTCTTCCTCGCCCGGTTAGTAAGCCCACAGCAATTCGGTGTTTACGCGGTCGGTTTCCTGCTGCTCCACCTGGTGCGGGCATTACAAGAAGGCCTGGTCGTTCAGCCAATGAGTTCCATCGGAGCGGTGATGGATCAACCGACCTTCCGTCGTTATGCAAGCAACGTGGCCATAATCCAACTAGCTCTCGCGGTGGGATTGTCGATGGTTGCTGCTATAGGAGGTTGGCTCCTGACCGTGATGGGGAATGATGTAGCAGGTCCGACGCTCTTTTCGCTATGGTTTGTGTTCCTCACATGGCAACCACAGGAATTTATTCGGCGGATTTTCTACACCCGTGGGGCGCTTCCAAGTGCCATCTTGAACACCGCAGTATCAAGTGTTGTGCGGCTTAGCGCACTCTGGTTGTTCGCCCGGCAGACTGCGTTGAGCGGGCAAGCTGGCTTGCACGCTATCGCCTGGGGCTCTCTGGCGGCATCGATCCTCGGGTTCTGGCAGGCTCGTCGGTATTGGGTTTTACAGGGCTTAAATCCGCTGCAGGCGGGGTTACGCAATTGGAAATTCGGCCGCTGGGTGTTGGGGGCAACGGTGGCCAATTGGTTCACACTGGAGATATACCCAATCCTGACGGCGGGATTGATCAGTTTTGCTGCTGCGGGTGCCTACAGAGCGCTCCAGACTGTAGTAGCCCCGGTACATGTGCTTCTTAGAGCCATTGATACCTTATTAACGCCAAGGATAGCCATGCTCTATCACCAGACAGGACATCGCGGATTAGGCCGAGCGCTCGGGCTCACCTATCTGATCGCCGGTGTGCCGATTCTGGGGTTGCTGGTCCTGGTCTCGTTATTTCCCGCACCTATTCTTCAGCTTCTGTATGGTGATACTTACCTTGACTTTCATCAGGGCCTTGCTCTTGTGGCCATCTTCTACGGCTTGTGGTTCGCTTATTGGCCGCTTCAAACCGCTTTCAAGGCCATCCATCTGACTCTTCCAATTTTTATTGCCAACATGGCTGCGATTGTCAGCATGTTCACCATAGGATTGTGGGCAATTCATCGTTGGGGGCTGTACGGCACGATAGGCGGTCAAGCGCTAAATGCCTTCATTGTTGGTCTGGTCTTGTGGATTAGTTGGGTGGTGGTCGTTCGTAGAGAGCGGGAGGCGAATTCCAAATCGCAGCCAGCGACGCGGTAAGCGTCCGTCCCAATTCTTTCTCCAGCGCAGCCAAAATACAAGTAGAAAAGCGAGTATTATAAGTTTGATATCGAAGCCAAGACTGGCGTAGCGAACGTAAAGGCGGTCGTAACGCAGTTTTTGCCTCGGAGTGATGTAGTAGCTGCCTGCTACCTGAGCCAACCCGGAAAGACCGGGACGGATACGGTGTCGTTCGGCAAACTCGGGCATTTCCTTCAGGTAGGCATGGACTATGATTGTTCGCTGTGGACGTGGTCCGACAAAACTCATATCACCACGCAGGATATTGAGCAACTGCGGCAACTCATCGAGAGCGGTCTTGCGTATTAAACGACCAATGAGTAGTACACGCTCGTCCTCCTCACTCGCCATGATTGGTCCAGTGTTGATCTCAGCGTCCCGCACCATGGTACGGAATTTGAATTGGTGGAAGTTCACACCACCCATGCCAACGGAGTTCTTTATGAATACGAGCGGGCCTGGATCCTCAAGCCAGATCAGTAGTGAAATTATCATCCAAATAGGGGCCGACACGATCAGTCCTAGAAGGGACAAACCAAGGTCAAACATGCGTTTTGCAGTGAAATTCCGTGGTGGCTTGCCAATTACCTTCAAGTGACACTGCTGCACATCCAGCTTGATTGCTTCTGTTGGTGGGGAGTTGTCCTCCCATAAGCCCTCATCCAGTCCTGTCGCCAGTAATCCACCCAGGAATGCTCCTTGTAGGGCGGCTGCCATGGGGATCAGAGCCAAGCTAGAGGGGCTGTGCAGTATTATTGACACTACTCGGATGGAGGCTAAGCACATACTGAAAATAAAACCGAGCCTGTATGGCCAGGCTCGACCAATGTATGAAGCCAAACCTACCAAAGTCCGTTCAACGGTTAGGGCCAAAATCATGTGAATAGTCAACAGCGCTAAGACGATGAAGGAGGTGGTCTTGTTTGTAGCTCGTTCTGATATTGCACCAATGGTGAAGGGTATCCATTGCCAGGCTATCAGTGATAGGGTCAAAGATGCCGCCAGATAAATTGCTGGTCTCAGCGGTGTTGGCCATGAGAACCTACCTGTTTGACTTAGACCCCCCTCGTTTTTATTTTCACCCATAAAGTTATACCCTTGTCAACCATTTCAAAGGTCAAATAATTACACCACAATAACCCGTGGGTAATTGTGGCATTTAGATAAAAGGTCGTAACTGCCAGATCATACCTTGCCGTTTGGACTAGGTCAAACACAAAATATTAGTAGCTGCTCAAAGAACGGTTTCAAAGGAGGATGCGAACACCAACTCACCGTGATATACTTCCGCCGTTCCGGCTGGTAAATTTCGAATTCGTTGGGTACAGATCTTCCAACTCGTCTGGGAACTTCACTAAGAACTAGCGCAATGCCATAATCAAAATGACAATGACCCTACTTAAACGAAAGCCTGTTTGCATCGTGGTTGGAGTAGTTTTGCTCTTTGGGGTGAGCCTGGCGGCATATTTATTTGTATTTAAGAATTGGAATGAGCCTCTTGGCCCGGAGTTGGAGCTGCCGATTTTAACGCCACTCTCATCCTCTCCTTCACCGACGGAAGCGCCTCCTTCGCCCATGCCTGGTATTTTAGAGGAAACTTTAATCGCCAACCCGGAGCCAACTTCAACGCCTAAGCCTCTTTGTGGTGGTCCACAGACCATGATTATCCTGGCGATTGGAGCGGATAGTCGAAGCAATGATTATAATTATGGTCTGGCAGATGTGTTACGAATCATAAGGATAGATTTTGTAACTCCTAAGGTTTCTGTACTCTCGCTACCGCGAGACTTGTGGGTTGAGATACCAGATATCTCAGACAACTATGGCATTACCCATGGCAAGCTCAACCAGGCATATTTCTACGGCAATCCCGGCATGGGGTATTATGCCGGACCCGGTGCAGGTCCTGGGCTCTTAGCGCGCACGCTGGATCTAAACTTCGGTTTACGTGTCGATCATTACATCGCAGTGAACATGCTTACATTTGTTAAGATCGTCGACGCTGTTGAAGGTATCGACATCTACCTGGCTGAGGCGGTTGATGGACGACCGGTGGATGATAAGACGGAGGATATGGGTTACTTCCCAGCAGGGCAGCATCACTTTAATGGCGACCAGGCATTGAGATTCTCGCGCATTCGCAAGCGTGATTCCGTTTTTCATCGAATGGATCGGCAGACACAAGTATTGTGTGCGTTGCGTGAAAAGATTCTTAACCCATCGGTGATAACTGATATTCCTGAAATCGTTTCAGCCTTCTACGGTCAGGTGCAAACTGATCTTAGCTTAGCGCAGTTGAGCCAGTTGGTCTGCCTTGCCCCAAAGGTGAAAAAGGAAAATCTGCTCTTTGCTAGCATACCGCGTGAGCATTTTAGCCAGTTTATTAATGAGGAGGGGACTTTTATCTGGGATACAGACTTCGACGTTATCCGATCCTACATCGCTGATTTTGTGGCTGGCGTGTGGCCCACAGAGCCCAAGGAACCGACCTGTCCGTGAGGGCATGCTTCAACACAGCATACATATTGTATTTATGACTGCACTGATAAATGCCCAAGGGCGAGAAAGGGTAATACCTACTTTTCCTATTGACAGCTGTTGTTTTTATCAGACTCAATTATTCGACAACACATTACACAACAAAACTACTCCTCAAGGCAGGGAAGCAGGCTTAATGAACGTTTTTATTTACTGTAAAAGAGTCGAGGCCTAGAAATAGCTCATGCTTCGGCCGTGGCCTCATCTCCTGTTATTGGCAATAATTCTGACCCTGGCTGCCTGTGGGCCGTCCGGTTCCCCCGAACGCGCGGTAACAAATTACATTGAGGCGATGGTAGACGCCGACTCTGTCCGCGCAGTCAATCTTGCCTGCACTGCTTGGGAGAAGCAGGCACGCACTGAAGCCGCCTCCTTTGAGACAGTAGATGCCAGGCTGGAAGGTTTAGTTTGCATGGAAGGTGATCAAGAAGGTGAATTCACTATCGTAACCTGCCAGGGTGTCATCCGGGCAATGTATGATGGTGAGCTTCAGGACCTAGATCTGGATCGGCGAACCTACCAGGTACTACTGGAGGATGGTGAGTGGAGGATGTGCGGCTATAAGTAGGGGTGGATTGAAACATGCTTGGTTGGATTTTCTCGCGTGAAAACTTGCTCGCATTGGCGCTTTGCTTGATCATGCTGGCAGTAATCATCTTCACCGCTGATACATCACCTGAGTGGATTTATCAGGGCTTCTGATGTCCCTGGTCCACATCACTGTTTTCGGTTTAGTCGCTGCCTTAATTAGCGCCTCAAGGAACAGCCGGCGGCGAGGGTGGGGGTTGCTGGCGGGAAGCGTGCTGGCAGTCTATTGGCTGCAGCCGGCTACCCCTGTACGGCATTTTGACTTCTGGTTGCCTACAATCGCGCTTGCGCTGACTATCTTTGTGTGGGTAGCTACGCATCGGAAAACGTCATTCAGCGTCCGGGCGGAAATCTTAACTGCGTTGGTAATCGCGGTACTAGTTCTTGCTGTAGGTTTCACCCGCTATCTAACGATCGGCTGGCACCTAACACAAACCCGACCACCAAACGCGCTCAGCATCCTGGTTGCACTTATCGGGCTTGGACTAATTTCATTCCTGCTATTGTGGATCCGTCGAAAATCTCAATTGGGTCTTTGGCTGTTAGCGTCCATAATCCTTGGTTTGTTCATCATAACCAAATCAGATCCGCTGGCAACATGGGTTAGCAGCGTAGCTCGAGTTTGGTCCGGGCAATTGCCAGAATTAGCCAGCAGTGCGGACATGAGCTGGCTGGGATTTTCCTATATAGCACTCCGCCTGTTGCACACTTTGCGTGATCAGACCACCGGTCGGCTTCCGGCACTGTCACTGCGGGAATACGTCACCTTTGTGATATTCTTCCCCGCTCTTACCGCCGGTCCAATCGACCGTGCGGAGCGTTTTGTCCGTGACTTACGTGTTGCTAGACGCATCACCGCCATACAAGCCGTCGAGGGGGTCACGCGCATCATCCTCGGTCTTTTTAAAAAATTCGTACTAGCTGACAGCTTGGCGATGATCGCGCTTAATGCGACCAATGCACTACAGGTCAAGTCTTCCCTCTGGTTGTGGGTTCTTTTATATGCATACGCCGCTCAAATCTATCTGGACTTTAGCGGTTACACAGATGTTGCAGTCGGGATCGGGCGTCTAGCCGGTTTTAAACTTCCGGAGAATTTCGATCGACCTTATCTTAAACCAAATATAGTTGCCTTCTGGAACAGTTGGCACATCACCATGGCTAAGTGGTTTCGGGCATACCATTTCAACCCACTTACAAGGTTTTTACTACGAAGGAAGCCTAAACTATTACCATGGATGGTGATATTCCTAGCGCAGATCAGCACGATGGTTCTGATTGGTTTATGGCATGGTATTACCTGGAACTTCCTGGCTTGGGGAATTTGGCATGGAATGGGGCTTTTCATACACAACCGTTGGGCGGCTTTTCTTAAGGCACACTCGCATCTTCTTCCACCAAGTCTACGCTCAAGCCGCGCGGTAAAGGCGGCGAGCGTTCTGCTGACCTTCCACTTCGTCACTGTCGGGTGGGTCTGGTTCGCCTTGCCGGAAATTAGTTTATCTATGAATGTTCTCGGGCGCCTGTTTGGGATGTGAACCAATGACGAATTGGGCTGGATCCACCAATTTCAGTAGACCTTTAGCATGGCGCACAGTGGGAAATGTGCTATTTAGAGCTTTGGTGATCTTTATCGTTCTGAATCTAGGCTATGCTCTCTTGAACCCGTTGGCATTTCTGGGACGGATTTCGCTCTATAACCTGCTCTATCCAGGTCGGTCACGCCTGCCATATGGCAGCGACCCCAAACGATCATATAACCTGACTATCACCCAACTGGAGGCCATGCTGGCTTCACATGAGATTCATAGAGCAAGTAAAATGAGCGATGAGTACCGGGTGTTGATCTTGGGTGATTCCTCTGTTTGGGGCTTCTTGCTCAAGCCAGATCAAACTCTGTCAGCGAGGGTTAACTCTTCTGATTATCAAACCTCTAGCGGTAGAATGGTCCGGGCCTTCAACCTTGGGTATCCCACAATGTCGGTTACCAAGGATCTCCTGCTCCTAGAGCGCGGTTTACGTTACCAGCCTGACCTTATTTTGTGGTTCGTGACGCTTGAGTCGCTCCCAACCTGGAAGCAACTCGACTCACCCGTTACTCAAAGAAATCCTGGACCGACACGGGCGTTAATCCAGCGTCATAATATTCGACTCGACCCTCAAGACAAGAGATTCTTGGACTTATCCTTTTGGGATCGGACAATCATCGGGCAGCGTAAACAGCTCGCTGACCTGGTACGTCTCCAGTTGTATGGCGCGATGTGGGCTTCCACGTCCGTTGACCATCATATCCCAGAAACATATAATCGACTCATAGTAGATCTTCCCGCCGACGATACGTTCCAGGGATTCGGACCGGGTGAGTTGAAGGCTGGCGACTTAGCATTCGATGTATTGGCAGCCGGGATTGGGCAGGCAGGAGATGTTCCTGTGCTGATAGTCAATGAGCCGATTTTCATCAGCCAGGAAATGAACAGCGATATTCGTTACAATTCATATTACCCGCGTTGGGCATACGATGAGTACCGACATATGCTGGCAGAGCGATGTGTGGTGGAGGGTTGGCAAATCCTGGATCTTTGGGACATGTTATCCTCAGGTGAGTTCACCGAGAGCGCTATTCATTACTCGCCTGCAGGTGTGGAGCAAGTAGCTAGCTTGCTCGGTGTGGCCATCCTGGAGCATGCCAACCGCATTCCGTGAGGAGACATAGAGCTTGTGAGTGAGGCGAAATTTACAGCTCGAAACCTGTCCAGACGGACTTGGGTATGTTTGGCTTGGCTGCTGGCCTTCTCGCTGCTCGGGGGGGTTATTGTTGGTTGTACTGGATCACAGGCCGAGATCCAGGGAAGAACTGAACCGTCGCCGAGTCCAACCATTCATGATAATGCCATCGACGAGATTCCCCCTACGCCAACGACGAGAGTTACTTTGGCTCCGGATGCGTGGAAGGGCATGCCGGTCACTCCCGAGGTTAGTGAGACTGCGCGTGAGATATACCAGCGTGGTTTTATGAGTGGCAATAACCCTCACGCTTTTTCCAATGTCGGCGACTGCCAGAATGTCCCCTCGATGTTCATGGCGGTATTCGATGACCCGCGAGAATTTTTACTGGGAGATGAGTACGACTATCTTCAGGACACAATCGATTGGTTCGCTGGTTCGTTTTCCCGAGAGAGTCAGGCGGTCCGACGTGGTTATAACGCCGCTTCGATCATTTCGCCTTTCTGGGCCAATCCAGATGAGTGTAATTCCGGAGAAACCCCATTGGAGTGTGAGTATAGGATTAATAAACCGATCATAGCCATCATCAGCTTGGAGACCTGGTGGGAGAAGGAGCCAGAAAGCTATGAGGAGTATCTGCGAGAGATCATTGAGGTCACGATCGATCACGGTGTGGTGCCGATCTTGACCACCAAAGCAGATAATTTGGAGGGCGACCACAGTATCAACATCGCTATCGTTAAGCTGGCCCAGGAGTACGATATCCCACTGTGGAATTTCTGGAAGGCTGTTCAACCCTTGCCGGCTCACGGTTTAATGGACGATGGATTCCACTTAACCTTTGCCGGGAATTACTATGACGACCCAGAGCGGATGAAAGCCGCCTGGCCTTGGCGAAACCTGACCGCATTGCAAGCGCTTGACGCTGTGTGGACCAGTATTTCAGCGCCCAGACAGCAACCCTAGGTTTCTGACCAGCTAATGATTTTCAGCAGTGTCGGTGTAATGGATGCAAAGTAAACCTTTCTTCAAGGACTCTTCTCGCATTTGACCTTTTTCCAGTGGAATAATTTTATGACTGCACTAAAAAAAGCCCAAGTGCGAGGTTGACGGCTGCTTTTTCAGCAGATACGATAATATAATTTATGAGACAGTTGATTATGAAGGAACAGATTGCTCGCTACATCGCCGGTGAGATTCTGAAGGACTCGACACGGGTTGTGATGAAGGATGAGCCACTGGTCTCGAGTGGGCTCATTGACTCGTTCAGCTTGGTCGATCTTGCCCTCTACGTGGAAGATACTTTCGGCGTTCGGATCGAGGATACGGAATTGACCTCGGCGGTGTTCGATACGGTGGAGCAATTGGCCGAATTGATCTCCCGACGTCGGGCCGGTGTAGTTGAATGAATACTTTGGTTGATGTTCTAGTTCGCTCCTATAAGCAGACCCCGGACCGTGTCGCGATTCACCTGCTGGAAGGGGATGTAGACCATTCGATTTCATATCGGGTATTGCTCCATGGAGCTGAGGGATATGCACAGGCGCTGGCGCAAGCTGGCGTGGGCACGGGTGAGCCTGTAGTGATCATCCTTCAGCATGGTCGGGCTCTGATTGAGGCTTTTTTTGGGGCTGTTCTGCATGGGGCTATTCCTGCAATCATGCCCTTTCTTACCGAGAAGATGTCCCCTGACCGCTATCGTGAGTCGCTCTCATCCCTGATGGAGATCACCCGACCGGCGGCAATCATCACTTATCCTGAATTCGTTCCACAAGTTCGTCGAGCAGTCCACTCTGCTAATTTCGACTGTACTATCCTGCTTCCCAGCGATGTAACCCCGATCTCGGAATTGATGTTTGATTGTTTGCCAGGTGCAAAGCGCTCAACGGAAGACTTGGTCCTGCTGCAGCACTCCTCGGGCACAACCGGTCTGCAAAAGGGGGTGGCGCTCTCCCATAAGGCGGTCCTCAACCAGGTTTATAGTTATGCTGATGCCATCCATATGACCCATGAGGACATCGTTGTGAATTGGTTGCCGCTTTATCACGACATGGGTTTGATCGCCGGTTTTCTCATGCCCATCCTCTTGCGGGCGACGCTGGTTTTGATGTCGCCCTTTGACTGGGTACGGGCGCCTCACCGGCTGCTGCAAGCGGTTTCGCGTTACCGGGGGACTCTATCTTGGTTGCCCAACTTTGCCTACAACTTCTGCGCGCAGAAGGTCCGCGACCGCAACATGGAAGGGGTGAGCCTCTCGAGTTGGCGAGCGGTAATTAACTGCTCTGAACCGATGCGGTGGAAAAGCCACAAACTTTTCCTTGAGAGATTTGAACGCTATGGTTTACGCAGAGAGGCCCTAGCTACCTGCTACGCCATGGCCGAAAACGTCTTCGCCGTCACACAGGGAGGAATAGGTTTCCCAGTGGTGGTGGATGAAGTTGATCGACAGGCGATGCAGGATCAGGTTGCTCGGCCTGCTCAAAATGGGTCGGATACAATGATGAATCTTTCTGCCGGTCGGCCGATCTCGATCACCCAAGTGCGGATCCTTGGTGAGGATCGGCGAGATCTTCCAGAGCGTCACATCGGTGAGATCGCCATACAAGGCGCCTGCATGTTAAGTGGCTACTACAACCGCGACGATCTCACGAAGCAAGCGTTTCATGAGGGTTGGTATCTGACGGGAGACCTGGGCTACCTGGCAAATGGCGAACTGTTCGTGACCGGTCGATTGAAGGATTTAATTATTGTAGGAGGTAAAAATATTTATCCTCTGGACCTGGAGGAACTAACCGGCGAGGTCTCTGGAGTACATCCAGGTCGGGTCGTCGCTTTTGGTGTGTTCAATGAGACGTTAGGTACCGAGGAGATTGCCATCGTTGCCGAGGTGGACACCAATGATCCCCAGGAGCGCCGTCGGATCGCTGAAGAGATCCGACAAGAAATCGCCCGTGGTTCCGATGTTACCTTGCGCTATAGTTGGATTGTTGACCGCAAATGGTTAATCAAAACCAGTAGCGGCAAGTTGTCGCGGCGAGCCAATCGTGACAAGTTCTTAGCCGAGGCTGAGTTGGCGTGATTTTGACCAATCACTGCTATTGTTTAATGTCGATCAAGTGTCCTCCTCCGGACACGATGCGTATAGCCACCATGAAACTAAAGCGAGAGAATCCTTGGGTAAAGTCGTGAAAAACGGGGATAAGCATATACCACCTTCAGCGCTGAACGCGCGAGCGATCTTGCGCAGGTATGGCATTCGTCCCAACCCGCGTCTGGGTCAGAACTTCCTAATCGACTCCGGAGCTCTGGCTAAGGTGGTTGCAGCCGCGGAATTAACCGGCGATGAGATCGTCCTAGAGGTTGGCGCCGGGTTGGGGGCGCTTACCAGGCGGTTAGCGAGCGAAGCCGGTCAGGTCATCGCGGTTGAATTTGATCGCCGACTTTTCCCAATCCTTGAGCAAATGGTGAGCAACCTGGAAAATGTACAGCTAATTGCTGGGGACATCCTCAGCCTTGATCTAGAGACACTTATTGGTGAGAAACCTTATCAGGTGGTTGCCAACATCCCCTACAATATCACCTCAATATTAATCCGCCGCCTAATGGAATCACCTCGTCCAGCGGAGCGGGTTGTGCTCACTGTGCAGCGAGAGGTAGCCCAGCGAATCGTCGCCAAACCCGGTGCGATGAATCTACTTGCGATTAGTGTCCAGCTTTATGGAGAGCCCCATGTCGTGGCGCGAATCCCAGCAAGGGCTTTCTATCCCAAACCTAAGGTCGATTCAGCGGTTTTACGCGTGGATGTCCATCCTGAACCCAGGGTGTCCCGGTTGCTTATACCCCAATTATTCCGGCTGGCGCGAGCGGGGTTTAACCAGAAACGTAAGCAATTGCGCAATTCCCTGGCTGGCGGACTAGGTGTGACACCAGCTCATATTGAGGTCTGGTTGGAAGAAGCAGCTATTCGACCTCGCTCCCGGGCACAGGAACTCAGCCTGGAGGAGTGGGCAGGTCTGGCGCAGGTTGTTGTGGAATCGGAGGGGGTGTCCCAAGGATAGAAATGATTGGTTTAACCGCCGGATTGTCGCTGGGTGTGTTTCAGGCTCCGGTGTAGTAGGAGCAATTGCCAGACACGTAAAGCGGCTTCGATCTGGATGCGAAATGTCATTTTGGAGGTACCTATCCGCCGGTCTTTAAAATATATTGGCATTTCGAGGATCCGATAACCCAGTCGCTGCGCGACAAAAGCCATCTCGACTTGGAAAACATAGCCGTTGGATCGTATACGGTCGAGCGGCATACCGATCAGGGTATCGCGTCGCCAAAGGCGATAGCCCCCTGTAGCGTCGAGTACGTGCAAGCCAAGAATGGCTCGAGCGTATGCGTTGCCGAACCAGGAAAGAAAAACACGGCCAATCCCCCAACGTTCATCCAGTTGACCGCCTTTTACATAACGAGAACCAAACACAGCATCGGTTTGCTCCAGGCTCTTCATGAAGTTGGGCAAGTAAGAAGGGGAGTGGGAGAAGTCAGCGTCCATTTGCGCCACAGCCTCTGCGCCACTCTTAAGAGCATTTTTAAAACCGGTGATATAAGCTGAGCCCAGACCGAGTTTCCCTTTCCTGTGGATGACAGATATCCGATCAGGATGACGGGAAGCCAATTCCTCTGCGATATCACCAGTTCCATCCGGAGAAGCGTCGTCTACCACCAGGATCTTTAGGTTGGGAATTGGGAGCGCCCACAACTGCACAGAAAGCGCGGGTAGGTTTTCAGCTTCGTTATAGGTGGGAATGACAACTGTAAGTTGACCCATCGAGGATAGCGGGTTAGGTCTCAGTCTATCGGTTTTTTATCGATGCGGAATTCGCAGGCGTCGTCGCCGACAGCGAGGCAGGATATCTCTTGAACGTGGAAGCTTTGGCCGCCTGAGACCCAGCGCAGACTTTCTTCAAGCAAACCAACGGCCACGTAACACACCGGCGTATCGGCCTGTCGTCCCCAACAAACAGGGCATCGATAGATGCGATAAATATAGGCGTCTTCTTCCTCCTCTACAATGTTCTGTTGATCGCTTATGTGGGAAAAGATGCGAGCAAAGGCTGGCAGACCGATTGCGATTTTGGTGGGTAGGGGGAGTACTTTGAACGCCAGGTCGCTGACGCCGGCCAGGGCGCCAAAGTTGCGGAGTACGTTATCGAATGTGGTCCAGCCAGCTCGACGCGCCAGTCCGTGTCCGCTGCGCGGGCCGTATAGCTCATCTAAAGCAGCGTTAATGGCCGAGAATTCAGCAAAGTCGATCCCCCGCGCCATGTCATCAGCAGGGTAGTTATCAATCCAAGACTTGAGACCAGCCAGGTTGAGGATGGCGCTGACCCCGTTCTTGCCCATCACATCTTCGAGAGCTTGCAAATAAATGCGACCGGCTCTGTTGGGGTAGTAATAACCGCTCTTGTCGATTGAAGCCACCCTATCACTCCAGGATCATTTCGTGTCAATCTGCTTTTTTTTTATGCAGTCTTCATATCAATATCATCAGGTCTTCAACCGCACGGCGCATGTCGAGGAATAGTAAGCCTAGTTTGGCTTGTTCGCGGGCTAGCACCGTTAGGACTGCCTCCTCCCCAACGGACATTAGGATCACAAAACCGCTATTTCCTCGGATGTAAACTTGATCGAGGTTTCCCCGGCCCAATTCGCTTGAAATGCGTTCGCCGAGGGAAATCATCGCCGCCGACATGGCTGAGACGCGGTCTTCCTCCACGTTGCTTGGTAAAGCAGATGCTATTGTTAAACCGTCTACACTCACTATAGCTGAAGCCTCTACGTCGGGAGAGGAGGCTTGTAAATCGCGCAGACGGTCAACCATGAGTTCTGTGCGTGGTTTGGTCAAGTTTGAACTCCTAGCGACCAAAGGTATTGTCTTAAATTGCTGCGTAGGGTGGCGGTAATGTAGCATAGCGAAATAGGGATGTCAAGCAGGGCCTATGGGGAGAGGTTTTGATCACCATCAAGCAGCAAATAGGCGATAATTCCATAACTATGAACTGGGCAGTTGGAGTTTCTCGGTAAGCTAATTCTTTTGGAGAGCGAACATATGCCACATCCTCCGTAGCGCCCGCTCTGCTTAGGGAGAGAACCCTCTAGATTCAAACGGTTAGCTTGAATTTATCGGGGAGACCGTTCAATGAAGGTGGAAGACCCCTTTTTAGTTTAAGAAAAGTACACCTGCATCTAGTTAGTTTTGGCTTCCCGCGAGCTTCAAGCTCGCGGGAAGTTTGTCAGTCGACGATGGTAAGATCGTTCTTCTGCAGTAGTCGTTGGGGCGTACGAATAAGTCCCCGTAGAGCTAATGCGCTCAAGACAACCAGGAATATCACCCCGCTAATAGAAATCATCCCCAACAAGCCAGATGCGGGTTCGGTCGGCTGGGTTTCACCAACTAAAGTACCGATGACGATTCCTATCGCCGCTGCATTCCACAACGCATGTATGCCAACTGCGGTGAAATACGCTAATCCTAATCGTCCCCACCTTCGCTCTCTAACAGCTTGGGCGAGTCCCCAACTGGCAACGCCGGCGGTAAAAGTGTGTATCAGGGTGGCGCCTATGCGAGCGATCATGGTTGTGGCCCATAACGAGCCGGGTTGTGTGAGGAAGAGCGCTTCGAATAATCCGTAACCCGCACCTCCCAGCACACCACCGATAAATGCTGCTGCTGGCGTTAGCCGATGTCTGAGAAGTGGCCAAATGGCCAATGTTTTGACAGCTTCCTCGATTATGGGAACGACCAGGATGATGTAGCCCAGGATCAGCAAGATCACCCACGGCTCATCAATTAACCACATGATGATCTCATCATCCAAGGTGGCAGACCATGAATCCGGATTGGCCATGGCTTGAACTAATGCCTGACCTGTTTCATTGTTCAACAAGGCCAAGGCAAGGGCCAGCACCACTGGAATGATGAAAATAATTTCAAGTATCAAGGAGAAGAGCGGGGCTGCCCACAATCCAGCTAGAAATTGTCCCCAAAGTCGGCGTGGAGAAAGAGAGAGACCATTCCGGCGTACGATCGTCACCACAACCAGCGCCGGCACGGTGGCGGTCAGGATATGAGCCAGTGGGCTGATCAGGCTGGGGAGTACATTTTGGGTGTAAGCAAGGTGACCCAGGGTTAATGTAAATGGAAGCAAGGCAACCGCCGCAAGCCAGGAAGATGAAGCTGGACGGGGGGAGGGAGGTTGCCGACCAAGAAGCGCCCGACCGCTCAGGAGGCAGGTCGGCAGGGCACATAGACCGATAAAAGCCAAGGAGGCGACGGTCGTTTCGGCAAAATGCAGCCCAACGCTATCTCCGACCAATTGGGCGAAGGCTGAGGTTATGAATATTCCGCTAGCACTAACCAGACATAGAAGAATACCGCTCAAAGAGACGATGAAGAGAATCACATCGAGCGGGTCACGAGAATTATTTGCTTGGTTCATCGCACCTCAATCGTCACCGAGATGATCAATGCTTCTGGAGGGGTCAGCAGGTCGTCAATCGGTTGCCGACCTTGGAGACTTTTAAGGAGATCGAGGCCTTGGGTGACGCGACCGAAGATGGTCCGGCTGTTGTTTAACTCTGGGAGAGGGGTGAGAGTAATGAAGAACTGACTGCCGTTTGTCCCTGGTCCGGTGCTGCTCAACGCGACCATTCCTGCGTTATCGAAGGTAAGGGCGTCATCGATTTCAGTTGCAAAGTGATAACCTGGCTCACCGAACCCGGTGGCGCTCGGGTCTCCGCTCTCAACAAGTGTGCCAGGTAGAACGCGGTGGATGGGGTTTTCATCAAACCAGCCTTCACGAGCTAAGAAGACGAAGCTATTTACAGCCAGTGGGGCGTAATCAGGATATAGCTGGATGACGACATCACCGGATGGCAAATGCAAATGAGCGATATAAAGCGCTCCATCTACAAGCGACATAGGTGGGTAAATTTCGTACTGTTGGTCAGTTAAAATTTCAAGCCGAATAGAGGCTTCCAGGTTGATCAAATTCGGTTCGAGTTGAAATAGGAAGCCGTTAAATAAAATATACGGGGTCCCGGTAATTCCCGAAGCTATTGCCCCCTGAAAGGCGTCCTGCATGGTCTGTATATAACGCCCGTTCTCAAGGTCATTTCGGAATTGTTGTACATCTAATCCCAGGTCCGATGAGACATTTAGCAACCATTCTTGGAAATCCTCAGGTGAGAGTGAAACCCATTCACCATAGCGTGCAAAGAGCAGATCGTGCATAACCCAAAAGGATCCCTGAGCCCCGGCTGCCTCCGCTGCTTGCCCAGCCAGCGAGGCTTTGTCGTGAATTGGTAGGAGGGGAAAATGGCGTAAGATCACCCGCAGGTCTTCTGGATGCCATTCTTTGAGTTGCGCCAACACGGGCGCAAGTTGGGCACAATATGGTCATTGGAAGTCAGAGTACACTACAAGGGTCACAATCGCGTCCGGTGACCCTCGGCTTCTGTCGTCACCAGAGATTGGAGGAAGCGGGGCTACTGTGGGAGAGATGGGCGAGGGGATTGATGTGGGTGGTACTGGTGACACGGTGGAGGTCGGTCCAAGCCGGACACTTGTGCGGGTGACAATGGGTTGTGGGGAGGGAGCTACCGTGCCCTGATTAGCACAGGCGGCTGTCAGTAGGGTAAAACACAACGCGGAAAGTAGTAGAGGAGACGTGTTATCTAATTGGTTGAGCCCCCAAGTTATCCTCCAATGATAATCTCGCTTGTGAGCTGTACGCTGCTTAGAGGTCTTCACTCTCTCACCTTTGGACCATACCATTCGATCGGGAACACAGCTTCATCTAAAGATAGCTAGATTGTAGCAGGATTTGGTCAAAGAAGTCCCCGATCCTGGGTTAACTGACCACAAGCCGATGAGGTGGCCAAGGGGGTAAGATCATCTCTCATTCATCCCTTGATTCCCTTTGGTCGATACGGTATCCTTAGAGTCTAAAAGGGAGTGGTTGGGTCCCGGTGGGCTCCCCGGTCTTCAAAACCGGTGGCGGGCCGTTCAGCGGGCCGTGGTGGGTTCGACTCCCATCCACTCCCGCCTTATTATTCTAAAGGTTTGATATGGTTTCAGAGGATCATAGTGGTGCCCCTAATCTAGTAGAACGTCTAATGCCGGCAGTGCGGCAGGTCATGGCGGTTAGCGATGTTACCGCAGGCGGAGCGAAGCAGGGTTTTGCTGCTCGCTTCCGTGGTCGGTTGTATCTGGACTCAATGGAGGCGTATGATCGCCTTAAACCGGTTTTCACCCGTGAGGATACAACATTGATATTTAGGTCTAAGGGTGAGGAACACATCATCCTGGCTGTCCCTGGTCTAATACGGCCGAAGCGGTCAAATCCATGGGTTAATTTGGGGTTGTTCCTGTTGACCCTGTTTAGTATGTTGCTATCCGGTGTGATGTATGGCTACCAAGGTCCTATCGGCGAAAACCTGGGCCAATTCTTTCTCAACCTCCTACGTCGTCTAGATAGGGGCATTCCGTTCGCGGTCAGTCTGTTGGGTATCTTGGCTGCGCATGAGTTTGGACACTATCTCGCCGCCCGGTATCACAAGACAGCGGTGAGCCTGCCATATTTTTTACCTTTTCCCAGCAGTCCCTTTGGGACACTTGGGGCTTTCATCCAACTGAAGGAGCCGCCCCGCAACCGTCGGGTGCTGTTGGACATTGGGCTGGCGGGTCCTCTAGCCGGATTGATTGTGGCCATTCCAATTCTGCTGCTTGGGCTTTCACTCTCTGAGATAGGCATCTTGCCGCTAAGCGCCGAAGAGGCTTTTGGCCAGGGGTTGGAAGGCAACTCTCTACTTTACCTCGGTGCAAAGTATCTTGTCACGCGGAGAATATTGCCAGTCCCAGTAGATTTTGGAGGTGTTAACCCGGTGCTATATTGGGTGCGGTACTTTTTCCTCGGCCTCCCCGTGCCCTATGGTGGACTCGATGTGTTCATGCATCCTATAGCTTGGGCTGGTTGGGCTGGTCTTTTAGTCACCGCTCTCAATCTAATTCCTGCCGGCCAATTTGATGGTGGCCATATAATCTATGTCTTACTCGGTCGTCGTGCTGCCCGGTTATTACCGTTCATCGTAGTGGCTTTGGTGGTTATGGGGGTTGTCTGGCCCGGTTGGTATCTCTGGGCGGGGATGATCTTCTTCTTGGGGCGAACGTACGCACAACCGTTGGATAATATTACCCCGCTCGACCGGCGACGCAAGGCGCTGGCAATCGCCGGGTTGATCATCTTTCTACTGGTCTTTACACCTGTGCCGTTCCGTAGTTTCTAGATATGTCGAGCTTCATTGTGGACATTTGAATCTGTTTTTCTCTCATCGAACCACGTGCTCTTGGATTGATCTTGTATAATAAAATTGGCGTGAATCTAGCTGAGTCATAGGAGATCGTATGATCTCTGGCTATGAGAAGCAGCACCTCTTTGCAAAGGTCCATCCGGCGATAGTAAAAAACCTGTATTACGGTATGCTTGGTCCCTGTCGGTTGTGTATCTAGGATCACTTAGGGGCTCCTTCTTGGAATATGTTGGGTGCGAAAACGACTTGGCATTTTGAATATCTGGTAGCGTTATCAAGTTCTGGTATACTAGCTGTAACCCCTGAAAAAATATTTCCTCCCGCTACGTAGCAGGGACCACACACAAGCAGATCTTCTGCGGGCGTAAAAAAAACTTGCCAGCTAATACTTGCTGCCACATTGGGCTGAAGGTATGTCGGCCCATCGAAGAAGGATTTATATATGACTGATGCCCACCCATGTCTGGGTAAGGTAGTTGCTGGAGCCCTGGGCGAGTGTGTGCATGTTGCTGGGTTGGTAAGTTTCCTGCGCTTGGCCGAGGCGGCTGGTTGGAAGACGGTTTTCTTAGGCCCAGCGGTTTCTGTGGAGGATTTCCTCCAAGCCGTCCGGCGCGAGGGAGCTGATCTGGTAGCAGTCTCCTATCGGCTGACGCCTGAGACAGGCGAGCGTCTTTTAGGCGAGTTTGCCGAGGCGGCCGATGAGTTGCACACGGCCGGGGTACGATTCGCATTTGGCGGCACGCCGCCCATAGCTAAAAGAGCGCGAGCGCTTGGTTTCTTCGAGCGTGTCTTCGACGGAAATCAGCCAGCAGAGGCTGTGCTTGCCTATCTCAAGGGACAGACTCAAGCTGAAGGGAATGAGGCGGACTACCCTCAGTCTATGGTCGAGCGCATTGCTTGTAAGGATCCTTTTCCATTGTTACGCCACCACTTCGGTCTTCCAATGATAGAGGATACTATTGCCGGCATTGAGCACATCGCAGACGCCGGTGTCCTGGATGTGATCTCGCTCGGCATTGATCAAGATGCGCAAGAAAAATTTTTCCATCCAGAACGTCAAGACCCTCGCGCCCGAGGCGCGGGCGGCGTATCTGTGCGCTCACCTGATGACTACCGTTCCCTCTACCAGGCTAGCCGGCGAGGGAATTTCCCCCTGGTGCGCACCTACTCTGGCACCGACGATTTTATTAAGCTGGCGGAGATGTACGTTAAGACGATCAATATCGCCTGGTGTGCCATCCCCCTTTTCTGGTTTAATCAGATGGATGGTCGAGGTCCCTGGGACCTGGAAGGGTCGATCGGTGAACACCAACGGGTTATGGCGTGGTACGGGGAGCGAGAGATCCCAGTCGAACTCAATGAGCCTCACCATTGGGGGATGCGTGATGCACCGGATGTGATCTTTGTGGTCTCTGCGTATCTTGCGGCTTACAACGCTCGCGCATTCGGGGTATCTGATTATATTGTCCAAATGATGTTCAACAGTCCCGCCGGCCTTTCCGATGCGATGGACTTAGCCAAGATGCTAGCCTGCCTAGAAATGATCGAGCCATTGGCAGGCCCTAACTTCCGCATTTGGCGTCAGACGCGAACCGGCTTACTTAGTTACCCGCTCGATCCTACGGAGGCTCGGGCTCATCTTTCAACTAGCATCTATCTTCAAATGTCGCTGCGTCCTCACATTGTACACGTCGTCGGTCATACTG
This sequence comes from Anaerolineae bacterium, assembly GCA_030605795.1. Classification (GTDB taxonomy): domain Bacteria; phylum Chloroflexota; class Anaerolineae; order Anaerolineales; family E44-bin32; genus DUEZ01. The sequence continues at coordinate 24,599 of JAUWHR010000026.1, forward strand.
AAGCTCATCATGCAGCGACCGCTATGGATGTAATTGAGGCATGCGGCCTAGCCAGACGGGCGATAGCTAACGCATTAAATGGCGCTCCAGATATGACAGCTGACCAAATGGTGCAGGCGCGGGTTGAAGAACTGATCGCCGAAGCTCAAATCACACTGAATGCCATCCTTGGCTTGGCACCTCCCGACATTACCGAGCCACTCACTGATCCGACCACTCTGGCACGAGCGGTGTCGGTGGGCATCCTGGACGCACCTCATCTACGCAATAACCCCTTCGCTCTAGGCCGTATTGTGACTCGGGTCGATCAACGTGGCGCCAGCCTGGCTATTGACCTGGAGGGCAATGAACCGCTTTCCGAGGCGGAACGTATCGCTAAATTGGGATTGTAATGAGCATGGGTGAGCTCTTGATTGAATGTAATGATCCAGCAATCATATTGTTCTGAGCTACTGGGATTAATACACAGGATTAGGGAGTCGATTTTAAAGCGCATAGAAAGATGGGGAATGTCATGAGCAAGAAAGCTATATACACAGTGATCGGCGCTGGAAATGGCGGTAAAGCCATGGCAGCTCATTTGGGTTTAATGGGTTTTCGGGTCACGCTCTACAACCGCACCGCTGCCAGAGTCGAAGCGGTAAAGGAGTTGGGAGGCATAAGGCTCGAGAGTTACGAGGGTGGCCCGCACGGTTTCGGGAAATTGGAGAGGGTGACTTCTAATATGGCTGAGGCCTTGGCCGAGGCTGACATTATTATGGTGGTTGTGCCTTCATCGGCGCATAGGGATATAGCAATCTCAGTTGCTCCCCATTTACGGGATGGTCAGATCGTTGTGCTTCATCCTGGAAGGACTGGGGGGGCTATAGAATTTAGAAAGGTAGTACGTGATGCCGGGTGCTCGGCCAACGTGACGATCGCCGAAGCTGAGACTTTTATCTACGCCAGCCGATCAGAAGGACCGGCTGAAGCCCGAATCTTTCGCATCAAGAATGCCGTACCTCTGGCGGCGTTGCCGGCGACGCGGACGAAAAAGGTGCTGAGTGTGATAAGCAAGGCTTTTCCTGAGTTCATTGACGGGGTTAATGTCCTGCATACCAGCCTTAACAACATGGGCGCCATTTTTCATCCGGCAATTACACTGCTGAACGCTGGAAGGATCGAATCCACCGGAGGCGAGTTTCAGTTCTACGTCGATGGCGTGACGCCCTCCACGGCGCGGGTGCTGGAGGTATTGGATCGAGAGCGAGTGACTGTGGCTGCGGCGATCGGCGTGCGCGCTCGCACCGCAATGGAATGGCTCAAGCTGGCTTATAACGTTTCAGGAGATGATCTCTTCCAGGCGATAA
>JAUWHR010000022.1 GCA_030605795.1 Anaerolineae bacterium
AGCTACGAGGAATAATTTATGAACGCTTTTGAGATGGCACAAGCCCAATTTGACAAGGTAGCCAAACTTATCAACCTAGACAGCGACGTCTCTTCCTTATTGCGCTGGCCGTTGCGAGAGTTTCGCTTCCAGATCCCGGTACGCATGGACGATGGAAGCATCAAAGTATTTTTCGGTTATCGCGTCCAGCACAATGATGCCCGTGGTCCGTCCAAGGGAGGCATCCGTTTTCAACCGGGCGAAACAATGGATACTATCCGCGCTCTAGCAATGTGGATGACCTGGAAATGCGCCGTAGTCGATCTCCCCCTCGGTGGCGGTAAAGGTGGTGTCGCTGTCGATCCGTCCACATTGACGACTGGTGAGAAGGAGCGATTATGCCGCGGATGGATCGACCAGATCTGGAAAAACATCGGTCCACGCCAGGATGTGCCCGCTCCCGACATCGGCACCACTCCCCAGATGATGGGTTGGATGATGGACGAGTACACCAAACTCTCAGGCGCCTACACCCCTGGAGTCATCACCGGCAAGCCCGTTGGTGCTGGAGGATCAGAGGGTCGCATAGAAGCGACCGGCTTCGGTGTGATTTATACCCTGAGGGAAGCTATTAAACATCTAAAAATCGACCCCTCAAAATTAACCGCCTCCATACAGGGGTTCGGCAACGTCGCCCAGTATGCGGCGGATGGTTTCATCCATCAATTAGGAGGGACTGTAATTGCTGTCTCCTGCTGGGACCTCGTAGATAAAACCCCCTGTACTTATTTTAATAAAGATGGTATCGATCCTCGATTCCTACGAACCATTACCGATGTTTACGGAACGATCGATAAAGATAAAGCCAAGAAAGCTGGATATATCATCGAGACTGGTGAGACTTGGCTGAGCAAGGACGTGGATGTTTTAATCCCAGCTGCGATCGGGGGTCAGATCACTGGCGAAACCGTTGAACAGATCAGCAGTCGTGTGAAAATAGTGGCTGAGGGAGCCAACGGTCCAACCACACCTGAGGCTGATGAAATTCTCGCAGAACTCAATATATTCGTCATACCAGATTTCCTATGCAATGCCGGAGGTGTAACCGTCTCATACTTCGAGGGCGTCCAGAACGACATGAACTATTACTGGAGCCGAGAGGAAGCGATCAGTCGCCTCGATGAGAAAATGACTAACGCTTTCAAGGCAGTCCTTAAAATATCACAAGAGTATGAGGTAAAGATGCGTGACGCGGCATACATTGTAGCCATTAACAGCGTAGTTCAGGCGATGAAATTCCGAGGCTGGCTGTAAATCCTCACGTTGGGACATCATAAGTGCGGAGAAGTAATCCCACAAAGCTAATACTGGATAGTTTTTCTTTTAATCCTAAATTGTTTACCCAGGATAAATATATTCCCTTAACAATCTTATGTTAGAAGTAATAAATTAGTAGTAGTCGTAGTAGGTTCTGTTGATTTGTGGAGAAATATGTGATTTGTGATTGGTATGTACCACAGGTAGGGGGTAAGGAGACAGTTAGACCAGATGTAGGATATATCAGAGTACAAACCTTCCACAGATAGCCTGTGTATTAGAAGTTGAGAGATGGCACCGTTCATTGTTGGGGTGAAACAAAATCAGGAGCGTGGGGCGTCGGCGATCACTACCCCTATATATGGGGTTTTGGCTTGATAGTTAGAAATCCGGAAAAGGAAGGTTTTCCACAGAAAAAGCAGGTTCTCCACAGTTTTTGCTTAGTTATCCACAATATCAAGTCCTCCAAGAACAACCAAAAGTCGTTAATTAAGGTGCATGGCAGATATTTTGATGGATTGCGAGGAGAGCTAGCTTTTATGCTACGATTCTTGTCCTACTTCGTATGTGAATTTGCAGGTCGCCTTTGCGTCGCCGGTGAGCGTCCTGAGCGGAACTGGCGCTGCGCACTTCGGCTGTACGCAGGCTTCGTTCTGAGCGTAGTCGAAGCCCCCACCCCCACATATACCGGTCCTATTCTCGAGGTTGACCATTTTTCAGTGGAGTCACTTAATATGTATCGGTTAGAATATGACTATGGGTGAGGGGTTGTTTAAAGAGTTTGTCGGGAAGCTGGGAGAGGATATTCGCCGAGCCTGGGATGAGTTGCCTAAGGGCACACGCAGGGAATTAGCCCATGCACTTGGACTGATGCCGAGAGACCTCAAGGGATGGAGAGGATTGATTGATCAAGCAGTCGAACAAGTGCGTATTATTACAGGGGATAAACAGCAAGTGGCGATCGTCGGACCAACAAATGTTGGCAAGTCTACTCTCTACAATATGCTCATTCGGTCCTCTGGTGACCGGGCGCGGGTGAGCGCTATGCCCGGGACGACACGCATCCCACAGCAAGCTGACGCAGGTCTATTTGTGATTATTGATACTCCCGGAGCGGATGCAGTCGGAGCCGTCGGGGTGGAGGAGAAAGAACGTGCGCTTGCCGCGGCAAGTAGGGTCGATCTGTTGATGGTGCTATTTGACGCTACTCATGGTATTCGAGCGCCGGAGAAGGCGCTCTTTGACGAGCTAATGGCGCTGGGTAAGCCGACCGTAGTTGCCCTGAACAAGGTTGACTTAGTGACCAGAGAGAAGGAGAAAGTGCTTGGGACAACCGCCGCTGCCCTGGGACTGGAAAGCGAACAACTGATTCCACTCAGCGCAAAGAAAGGTCAGGGTATTGACCGACTTTTATTAGCGGTGGCGAAGAGCGAACCGGGAATTGTCGCCGCATTAGGCGCCGCATTGCCCGAGTATCGCTGGAAGCTAGCCCAGACGGTGATTGGCAGGGCGGCTTCAACGGCAGCCGCGATCGCAGTAACACCCTTGCCGTTTCTTGATTTCTTCCCACTAGTTGGGATCCAGACAGCGATGGTGCTGGGTGTCGCACGTATTTACGCCTATAAGATTACCCTGGCCAGGATGAGAGAGTTGATCAGCACCTTTGGCATTGGACTACTCGGGCGAACGTTGTTTTATGAATTAAGCAAATTTGGCGGGCCGCCAGGCTGGTTAGTGGCGTCCGGCGTTGCGGCCGGCACAACCTTTGCCCTTGGATACGCATCAATCGCTTGGTTCGATCGAGGCGAGAGGCTCTCCCGCCAAGCGGTGAGGCGCATTTCACGCGTGGTGAGTCAAGCTGTGACTGAACAGTTGAAAAACTTAGGTCAACGCAAGCCTCAGCGGATCACCTTGCGTCAGAGGATCAAAGAAACCCTTGATGATTTACCGGATCCGGAAAAAGAAATGTGTGATTGAAAGCAATGGGGTGAGGGGATCAGGGGTTAGAAAGGGAGGGAGTATCTATGGCGAAAAAAACGACAAAGCAAGCTTTCACTCCAGGTGATATCCGCCGGATACGTTTCGTTTCCGATCCGATGGTGCACCCGGATGGGGACCGGGTCGCTTACGTCATACGAACGGTAGATAAGAACCGAGGAGAGAACCGCTACCGGGCGGAGATCTGGCTTACCGACCCCGCCGGTCGCCAGCATCGGTTGCTGACGGCCAGTGGGATGGACTCGGATGCCCCGCTTTGGTCACCTGATGGCCGGTACCTTCTTTTCCTAAGCAAACGTGCTGGAGATGAGAAGAAGCAGGTCTATCTGTTGCCGGCCGACGGGGGTGAAGCGAGGAGATTGACGAAAGTCGAAGGTGGCGTCAAATCAGCTGAGTGGTCGCCGGATGGCAAATACGTCGTCTTACGCTCGCCAGTCGATCCTCGGGGTAAAGCCGGACCAATGAAGGGAGGGGGCAAGCCGTTCGCCGACGATGTGCAGGTGCTCGATAGGGCATTATGGCAGCTCAATGGACTGGGCAATCGGCTGGATAAACGTGCCCACATCTTCCTTGTCTCCCGACGGGGAGGACAACCGGCGCAACTGACCGATGGTCCATGGAGTGTTGGTGGACCTTTTCTCTCTCAAGTGTCTTACACTTTCTCCGTCGATGGGAAGCGAATCTACTACCTGGCCACGCCCGATCCCGAAGATGATTGGACCGCCGCCCGGAAGGTGGACATATATGTTGTGGAGGTCGATGGCAGTGGGCGACGGCGGATTACCGACTTCCCTGGGATGTTCAGTGCGGTGAGACAAAGCCCGACTGGAGAGTTGCTAGCCATTGGGAATGATCTGGCGCTTGGCACGGCTTCACCCCAGCAGTTGTGGTGCATCGACCTGGAAAACGGAGATTATCAGCCCGTTCTCCCCGACCTTGATCTGTCGTTGGGGGATGGGATGAACTGTGATGTACGCTTCCCCACCAAAGATCATGACCCCTGGATATCAGCGGACGGAGGCCGAGCCCGCATGCGTATCACGCAGCGAGGTGCGGTCCGGCTGGCCGAGGTGGACCTGAAAACGAAGTCTTTTTCCTGGTTGACGCCGGACGACTTGAGCGTTTTAGGATGGCATAGCACGCCAGATGGCGACTTGCGGGTTGAAATCCGCTCGACGATGCTCACCCTGCCCGAGCTGTGGATTGTTAGAGAACAGGGCATAGCGCGGCGGATAACCCACCTCAATGATCGCCTCTTGGCTAGGCGCAAGGTTATCCCGGCGCGGTCAGTCCCCTTCACCGCCTCAGACGGTGCTCGGATCGAGGCCTGGGTTCATATCCCCCGCGGCCGCCGCAGGGGCGGCAGGCCGTTGGTGCTGGCTATCCACGGGGGACCTAAGACCGTCTACGGCCATGCCTTTATATTCGAGTTCCAGATGCTGGCCGGGGCGGGGATGGCGGTCGCATTCTCTAACCCACGCGGTTCGGACGGTCATGGTGAGGATTGGGCGCACGCTGTCCACGGTCGGTATGGCGAACGTGATTACCAGGATCTGATGGAGTGCGTCGACCATCTCCTATCGCTCGACCTGGGACTGGACCCCGAGCGGTTGGGGGTTGGTGGAGGCTCATATGGTGGCTACATGACCAATTGGGTCATCGGCCATACCGATCGCTTTAAGGCTGCCGTCAGTCAGCGGGGTATCTCCAACTGGGAGAGCTTCTTCGGCACGAGCGATATCGGCTACTTTTTCAATCCGGATAACGTCGGTGGCTTACCCTGGAGCGACCCCGAGCAGTACCGCGAAAAGAGTCCTCTAACTTATGTCGAAGCAATGCACACCCCTTTGCTGCTAATCCACAGCGAACAGGACCTACGCTGCCCTATGGAGCAGGCCGAGCAACTTTTTACATACTTGAAGCGATTGGGTCGGACTGTGCGGCTGGCCCGTTTCCCCGAGGAGACCCATGAGCTCTCCCGCTCGGGATCGCCCAACCGCCGCATGGAGCGCCTCAGGCTGATATTGGAGTGGTTCAAGGAAAGGCTTTGATGCCTTATCCTGCGCTAGGAAGATACTAGAGATGGTGGGGCTTTGGTCTTAAGTAAAGGGATTGGGGATTAGGGTTGATCCTGATCCACGGTACCTAATCCCTGATCCCTTAATCTTTTATCAGTATTCCGATATTGCAAGCTGATTGGATCGCAAGTTAAAAGAAAAAAGAGCGCGGCGTATCAGCGCTCTGCTTCTCATTAACTACTTTCTAACTTCCTAACTGATTTTCGTCACTCCACGCAAACCAGATACTCCCAGGCTTGGACGTTGCTGATATCTCTGCAGTCCTCTTCGTCGCCTACTAGCTCCCACTCGACTCGATCAACCTCGATGGTGACATCGTAACAGCCATCGTTCGATCCTGGTGAATTGAACTTGTAATAATCCGTCCCGGCTTTGATTATTACTGTCTCGATCGGATCTGATGGGTACCATACGCTAGGCCCTGGGAATTCGAATAACGAGCAAACGTCACTTTGCTGGCATTGCGAGGCTCCCTCGCTCTCCACAAATACGATGCAGTCATCCGATTCCTCGGGTAACTGGTCCTCTTCAAACGTGATCACCTCGCATGTCTCCGGTTCCATCGCGTTGACCATCCGGCAGAAAATGTAGCTTGAGTTATCTGCAATTGGAACCAGGACCATGATCGAGAGGAGAAGAATAGGTGGAAGGAGAGGCATGTATTCAACCAGGGCTTGTCCTCTTTCACTCTTTCGGATTTTCATTTTTGTCCTCCTTTCGTTCCCCACCTGTGCCAGAAGGCTTCAGTCAGGGCTCGATCGGGTCTAGTGGATCTTGAGTGATATCGTTTTATTAAGTCACATGCCCCATGGAGGGCTTTTGCCGAAGGTCCATAGGGCTTGTTGTTGTCTACGAGTGCGCTTGGAAAAGCGCTCGTGGTTCTTCGGCAGCTGGCTGTCATGGCTTCGGTCGAAGCTTTAGACCCTGTAGCTTTGCGTCGTCGCCTTTCGGCGAGTTTGCCCTTATCGGTTACGCTGCTATTTTACATCAATTAAAGGACAGGACACCTTACAAACACCTTACGAACCAAGAATGCTCGATCGGACACACATCTTCTATCGAGGATGTATTTTCGAGTTTGAATGTTGATTCATTTGCCAGAGCGCACTGAGCTATAATTAGTACATGGCAACCCAGACTGTGGACATAAGTGCCGAAGTCGTCAATCTCAAACGCTCGGTGATGCGTGACTTGTTGGGACTGGCGGTCGACACCGAGACCATCTCTATGGCTGGCGGTTTACCCGCCATCGAGCTAGTTCCTCTGGATGCATTCTGCGAATGTTCGTATACAGTGCTTGCGGGTGATGGTGCCCGAGCGATGCAGTATAGCTCGCAGTACGAATGGATCGCTGGCTACATGGACGCAGCCCGAAGGAGGGTTGTTTGTGTGGGTGACATTGCCGGAGGGAGTAGACACTTGGGAAATGTTTGAGGCTGCGGTTGAGGGTAAAGTCGCATGTATCCCCGGCACTGCCTTTGCCTTCCACGGTGACTATCGCAACACTATGCGTCTTAACTTCAGCAACCTACAACCAGAAGCCATCCAGGTGGGCATCGCCCGAATGGCGGAGATGATAAGAGATTGGTCGGGGTCAAGCTAACCACTCAATCTTTCTAAAGTACAAACTCGAGTGGCAGAATTGCACAAGGGATATCAGGGATTAAGGATCAGAGAGCAAGAGTAATAATCTATACCATCCGGCTCCAATCCCTAGTTTCCAATCCCTGATCCAGAGTCAGTGGTTTCCTTAAAACTGTGACCGACCGGTTATCTAGGTGTTAAACTATTTACGGATGGTGTTGATTGAAATGGCTATGGTGGATCAAGCCCCTTTGCTTCAGGTAGAGAACCTCTCCTTTAGATACCGGGATCGCCCCGACTACGCCATCCGAGAGATCACATTTAATATCAAACCAGGTGAAGTGCTGCTATTGGCTGGACCCAGCGGCTGCGGTAAGACGACTCTCGCTCGTTGTATCAATGGTCTGATCCCACGTTCGTACAAAGGTGAGATGAGCGGACGGGTGCTCCTGCGTGGTCAGGACACAGCTGGAATGTCGTTGGCCCAAATCTCACAGAACGTTGGCACTGTGCTCCAGGACCCTGAACGTCAAATACTTGGAACAAAAGTGATCAATGAGGTTGCTTTTGGCCTGGAGAACTTGGGCTTGCCGCGGGAGGAGATACTCGCGCGTGCCGACGCGGCCATGGAACATTTAGGGATCTCCGGCCTTCATGATCGGGACACTTTCAACCTCTCGGGCGGCGAAAAGCAGAAAGTCGCGTTAGCGGGTGTTCTGGCGATGGAGCCAGGCCTTTTATTATTGGATGAACCATTGGCCAGCTTAGATCCCGCCAGTGGGCTAGAAGCCTTGGCATTGATCCGCAACTTGGCAGATGATGGCATGGCCATTCTTATTATTGAACATCGAGTGGAGGATGTTCTCAAGGTCTCCCCTGATTGGGGTCTATTTATGATGGGTGGCGAAATACAATACGATGGCTCTGCGGCGGGTTTGGCAGAGGCGGTGGATTATCGTGAAGTAAAGCTGCCGGCGCAGATTGTCCTAGAGCGGGCGGCTGTGGATCCGTCTCCGGTCAGGCTTGAGCCCTTGCTAGGAAAGGCTAAAGCGGATTCTGAACCTCTAGTTCAGTTCGACCATGTGTCCTTTAGCTATGAACAGGGCAGTGAGGTTCTACATGACATAAGCCTAGCCATCAACCCTGGGGATGTGATAGCTATCCTGGGGCCAAACGGTGCGGGGAAAACGACACTCGTCAAACAAGCAATCGGGCTTTTAAAGCCCAAGAGCGGAGAAGTGTTGGTGGGAGGTAGGGATACGCACGATTTGAGTGTGGCTGAAATTGCGAGCACGTTGGGCTACGTCTTCCAGAGTCCAAGTCATATGCTATTTGCTCCCAGCGTCAGCGCCGAACTTGCTTTTGGTCCGAACAACCTCGGCCATCCGCCTGAGGAAATTAAAAAGGAGGTGCAAGAGGCAATTGATATCATGAATCTCTCTGGCATGGAGGAAGATCCACCTCTGGCGCTATCCTTCGGGCAGCAAAAACGGGTGAGCATCGGGGCCGTCCTGGCCATGCGTTCAAAAATCTTGGTGATGGATGAGCCTACCGCCGGGCAGGATTATAAGAACTATATGGATTTTATGGATTCCATCCTGCTGTTGCCGAGTTTCGATGCCATCTTGTTCATCACCCACGATATTGACCTAGCAGTGGTCTACGCCAACCGAGTCATCGTGATCGATCACGGTAGAGTTGTGGGCGACGGGAGACCACAAGACGTGTTATCCGATTACGAGATCCTGGAATCCAGCCGTCTCGTTCCAACATCTCTGCTCGACGTCAACCTGGAGATGTTCGACCGCACCCAATGTTTTATGCGCGCAGAGGCACTGGCACACTTTCCCTCCAATATTTAAAGGGTGCCGCCGGAGGCCCACTCGATCTATCGTTACTATCTTGAAATTTGAAGAGGAGGAATAAAATGAACGACACCAAACCCCTATCAGTGGTTATTGCACTCGCTGCAGTCCTGGTCGTATTCCTGTTGGTTGCATGGATTGGTCCAACAATCAATTCAAACCTGCAATTGGATGAGACCGCCCTGTTGCGCTTTGTGTTCGTGGCCATTGGTTTACTCGCTGTCTTCGTTGTGTACTGGCTCACGCGCGAAAACACCGCCTGGGTGATAGGCACCCGTGAGGTGGTGTATATGTCGATCGGCGCTGCGTTGTATGCGGTGTTTTCCTACCTGTTTAACGGCACCGTCTTCGTAGTTCCCTCCGTGAGTCAGGTCGCCTTACGACCGGCTATCGCGATCCCGATGTTCTTCGGGTACGTCTTCGGACCGGTGGTTGGATTTTTCTCCGGCGCCGTAGGAAACATGTTCGGTGATGCGTTAACAGGGTTCGGTCTGTCGCCCCAATGGAGTGTAGGCAATGGGCTGATCGGCATGATCTCAGGCATGGCGGCTCTTTATGTTGACAAGAAAAAGAGCATGAATGCAGTTCTGAGCATCAGTGCTGTATTAGCCGCGATTGCAACACTCATGTGGATCATGAACCCCACCTTGGCCAACATGATGTTCTTTGACGTTGACGCGGGGATCTTCGGCGATGCGGCCATATCGTTGTTTGCCGGACTATCAGCAGTGGTCGGCTTTGTGCTGGTCGTGCTAATCCGGTTGGTTTTCAGGGAAAACATCGATCTGGCAACTGCCGTGACCTGGGCGATGTTGGGCAACTTCATCGGCATCGGCTTCGCGGCTATCTCTGATATCTGGATCAACGGCTTCTCGCCCACGGTAGCCATCGTGGGTGAATTCCTACCCGCCGCTGGACCGAATATGATCTTCGCTGCGATCCTAGTCCCAATTCTCATAGGAGCTTACAACGCCGTCCAGCGTCAGACCGGGCGCTAGACAAGGGAAGGTGGGGGTGCACACGTTGGAGGGTGGACCCCCACCTAAACCCCATTAGGTGAGGCTATGTTGGTATCCTGGAGGTACCGGGAACGCAAGTCTCTGATCCAAGCTTTCGATCCAAGCGCTTGGATAATCTTCTATGCTTGTTTCATCGTCTCGACAATGTTTTTCTGGGACCTGCGTGTTCTTTTTTTCTTCCTTGCTATCGCACTTGTGGTTATCTTCACCTCCGGGATCAAATGGCGGGAGATGTATCGCGCTTGGCTTTTTATTTGCGGGTTCGTTGTTTTCTTCTCGCTGCTGACTTTCCTGACCGGTCGGGGTGGCATGGAGGTCTACGAGCAGGAACACACGATCACCACCCTGCGTGCTCCATTCACCTTATTTAAATGGCAGCCTACGCTCGACATCACTGTCGAACGAGCGTTGTTTGCTCTCAGCCAGTTAGTCCGGGTCTTCAGCCTGGCTAGCATGACTATTCTTATCCCCTATTCTATTAACCCGGCGCATTACGGGATCACGTTCCACCGACTTGGTCTACCGGACAAGATCGCCTATGCCATGGATCTGACGATGCGATTCATACCAACCTTCGGTCGTGATTTTCGGTTGACTATGGACGCGCAGCGCGCCCGAGGCTACGAAATCGAGAAATTGAGCGGCGGTATAATCTCGCAAGTACGTAAGTTAGCGCCCCTGATCGTCCCGGTTACCATCCACGCAATTGCTGGCAGTGAGGACATCATCGATGCTATGGATTTAAGGGGTTTCGGCATTGGACGTCGGACCTGGCTGGTTCAACTGCAATACCGAATGCGTGATTACGTGCTGATGGGGCTCGCAGCACTGATCCTCATAGGCTCGGTGATCGCTTCGATGTTTGGATTTGGGAAGTTTTGGGTTCCTGAATTCCTGCTGCACATGGTCGGGGGCTGAATTTTTACCCAGGCAAGCTTGGTCCACATCTGGAGCGGCTTGTCGAAGTCGACTGTGCCCACTATCCCTTTTGATACATAGAACGATTGTTCCATAATATAATCAACGTCCACAGTAATTTAAGAGGTGGCCTAGCTGATAACAGCCATACAAATCGGCAATCCCGGAGACATAATATTCACAGAAAATGAAACGCCACATGAAAACTCAAGAGGCTAAAGAATTGGGTGTTCGCATCACCACACTTGCTAAGGCTGAGCAGATGACCCAAGCCTGTGCCTTGTTAGCCCCGGTTATCGCCGAGCGCACGCCGTTTCCGCTGCTCGGTCACATTGGCGAGTCTATTGGTGACTACCTACTAGAGATGGTAAACGCATTCTTAGAACACGTTGGGTATGGAAAGACCGGAGGCGGGTGGGTGGTTATCAGTAGCGGGTTGAAAACTCAGTTGGGCCGCGATCTCTCGGGTGCTTTTAACTCGCTGCCGCGGCTTTATCATCGCTGGCGATGTCTGGTATGTGGCAGACATTCTAGGGGAGCGGGTGCCCGGGGAGCGCATGATGGATCATTTTACGATTCGGTTACCACCCCCCTTTGCTGGCTGGTATGCTGGGCTTGCGGCTTGTGCTTACAGTGTGGCGCTCTCAATCACCAGTGAGGATCACTGTCACGTAGGTAGAAATGATGGACCTAACGGGATTCAATGCCCGCCAGGATATCTTCAAATTTTTTTATCAGTCTGGCAATCTACTCTTGATCTGTACGAAGATTTGCTAACAAAAAAGCCAAATAGATGTGAGATTGCTCCTTCGCTTCAAGTTGGGCGACTATACCGTTGCCTGGATCGACCCACTCATTATCAAACCAGAACTCTTACATTGCTCACCTCCAAGCGTAATCTTTAATCAATCTAAGCTTGCCCTTACTAATCGGCTTCAGCGATAAAACCTTCGGCCATCAAATTTGCTGTCAGATCACGCGAGCGGCGGATGATCTCTCCGGCGTTCTTGAGCTCTTCCTCGTAGGTCATTGGTTTGCGAGCGATTCCCTCTTCGACTGCCTTGGCGGCCACCGCCGCGGCTTCGCGCGGGAAGACCTGCCAGTTGTCCATTGTGGGCAGGATGTGCTCGGTGCTTAAAC
>JAUWHR010000086.1 GCA_030605795.1 Anaerolineae bacterium
AATGTCTGGACGGAACGCATGTTGACGGCCCTGAAAGAAGGGGTGAAAGGAGGCAAATAATGCCTTCTTTGCTGAGCAGAGGCTGTTCTCATTAGCCGCAGCCCATGCAGAGGCCAGTCAATCCTCTCGGAGGTGAACCACCGACTGGAGAGCCGGATGCGGGAGATCCGCACGTCCGGTTCGGAGGGGGGAGGGGCTGGGAACTCAACCAGCTCTTCCTACCCCTATCCCCCGGCAAGTCGCTCCGCTTCGGCATTGAGGGCACCCATTAATCGTACCTTCCTTCAGCCTCGCTCCGCTCCCCCTTTGCTTCATCCCTTTACTTTCGCAAAAGCTTGTTTGGTTGGAAATGGATAAAACACAACACAGATTAGACATCGGAGGAACCAGAGAAGGAGCGATCATAGCGGTCTTTGCCAAGCAACCGGTAAAGACAAACTCAATGGCCGCTTTGCCAGGGGCCGAAGGTGTCCACCGTTCGTCCCGGTGGATTTACCGGGAGCGATCTTCTGGACGGTGGGGGCCAGCTGCCGCCCCACACCTATAAGAACATTAGGTGCGAACGGCTGTCCCCCCGGTGGGGGGACGAACAGGGGGGAGATTGAAATGGGTAGGGATTGATGGGAATGTTTGCTGATCGGATCAAATCTTGATTTTGGTTAGAATCCAAAGAATATTGAGGAGAGATGGCTAAATCTTAGTGCAGTTTAAAGTACAATAGGTGGCTCATGGGTTGGCGTAAATCACCGGTCGTGAGGGCACGGTCAGTGATTCTTAGAGGGAACGGTATCTCATGTGTGGTTTGTATCGTTTAAAAGGAAGATATCAATGATTGAAAACACAACCGAATCCAAACAAGAAATCGCTGCAGGTGGCATACGCACATTTGTCATCATCTGGTTTGGTCAATTATTATCAATGCTGGGCTCCCACCTAACGGGCTTCGCCCTGGGTGTGTATATCTACCAGATAACTGGTTCGGTCACTCAACTCAGCCTGGGATTGCTGGCAGCCATTCTGCCAAGTTTGCTTTTTTCCACTATTGCGGGAGCACTGGTAGACCGGTGGGACCGTCGATGGATAATGCTCCTCAGCGACACCGGGTCCGGGTTGAGCACCCTGGCTATCTGGTTGCTGCTCACTAGTGGGCAGCTTGAGGTGTGGCACATATACCTGGCCAATGCAATAAACTCTTTCTTCAGCACTTTTCAACAGCCAGCTTACATGGCGACAACCACGCTGCTGGTTCCTAAGAAGCACTACGGACGTGCGGCGGGATTGGGTCAGCTGAGTGGCGCCCTCAGTCATGTCATCTCTCCGATCCTGGCAGGTTTTCTAGTCGTCACTATCCAGGTCCAAGGTGTGATCCTGATCGATTTTGCCACCTACATCTTCGCAGTTGTAACCCTGTTTTTTGTTCGCATTCCCCGGCCAGAAGTCACTCGTGAAGGGGAAGCAGGCAAAGGCTCCTTGATGCAAGAGGCTGGATATGGATGGTCTTATCTTAAACAACGTCCAGGCTTGATGGGGATGCTGATTTTATTTGCGTTTATCAATTTCTCCCTTGGTTTTCACAGCGCATTATTTACTCCCCTCATCCTGTCTTTCACCACCGCAGAAGTATTGGGGAGTATCCTTTCAGTTGGTGGTCTTGGCATGTTGGTCGGTAGCCTGGTGATGAGCGCCTGGGGTGGTTCGAAGCGCAAGATACTCAGTCTCATGGGATCGATGTTTATTTTTGGAATATTTGTCAGCCTAGCTGGGCTACGTGCCGACCCCATCTTGATCGGCGGGGCCACCTTTGCCTTTTTCCTGTTCCTACCCATCGCCAGCGGTTCCAGCCAGGCGATTTGGCAAGCCAAAGTCGCGCCAGATGTGCAAGGGAGGGTGTTTGCGACCCGACGTCTGATTTCTACGATCGCCAATCCGTTGGCTTACATCCTGGCCGGGCCGCTGGCGGATAATGTATTTGAACCATTAATGGCGGTTGATGGAGCGCTGGCTGAGATCATTGGGCGGTTCACCGGCGTGGGCGCCGGGAGAGGTATCGGGGTGATTTTCTCCACGATGGGGTTGTTCATCACGCTGTCAACAGTTGTTGGGTATTTAAATCCGCGTATCCGGTTGGTTGAAGATGAACTACCGGATTTTGTCGCTGAACAACCTAAACCAGCAGAGGTGTCCTCTATGGAAGAAGTCCCAACTGCGGTAGATTAGATATTCGTATTGCCTGTTTGAGATACAACTTGACTTCTTTTCGATCCACATTTGACCCCTCCGCGGAGCCGAAGGGTTGCGAGATGCTACGCGAGGGGTATGGGGGGAAATATGAGAACAATTTAGATTTCTCAGTTCTCGAGTTTGCCAGACACGACATCTAATCATCAATCTTTTCCCCCTATTGTCCCCCAAGGGGGACATGGTGGCCGCAGCCGGCCCCCACCGTCCAGAAGATCACTGGACACCTTCGGCCCCTGGCTAAGCGACCGTTGAGCGAATCCTACAATCGGTGTTGATATCGGCCGCAATTCATTTCGATATGGCTCAAGCATTAGAAATCCACAGTAAGAAACGTAATATGTCCAAGTAGAAGGGGCTTTTTTGGGAAAAGGGGGAAATCTGAAAATGATTGACGATCCGGTTTAGTAAAAAGGTTGTGGGGTTGATGCGAGCAAGAGAGTACCAAATGAGGATTGTGCGCTTGTATGGACGCCCATAAGATAGAAGTGAGCCGAGCTCAATCTGGCTTAATGGTTCAGGCAGGTTCTGGTCACATTCGTTGTCGCATAGCTGTCTTTAGGCTGTGAAAGAAAGATCGCACGTCTAAACAACGATCGTTCAAGTGGTGAATAATATGTCCACTAAGATTACCTCACAAAACTGCCCTCAGTGCGGCGCGCCAGTCGAAGGGGAAGGGCAGCGAGTAAATTGCAGCTACTGTAGGGCCTCATTAATCCGCAGCCAAGAATCAGCCACCAGCAACGAAGGCAAATGGGGCGTTCATTTCAAAACCATATCATGTATCGACCATCAAGGCGCGGGCATCGAGGCGTTTCGGATGCTGATACCAAGTGAGTGGGAGTTCGATGGAGGGGTCACCTGGCTCATGAACAACCCCGGGATGCCAGCCGTCATCGCATTCAAGGTCTCCAACCCTCATGGTGAGGAAGTTTTCGAGGTGTTCCCCAATATCCCATGCTTTTGGAGCAACAACCCCATGACTATGGGTTTTTTCCCTCAGGGCAGCCTTTATTTCGGTAGTGAAGTCAGGCCTCCAGCGCCAGCTCTTCAGGTTTTGCGTGAACTAGTAGTACCTCGCCATCGGAGTCAGGTTTCTTCATTGGAAATAGTTCAGGAGGAACACCTTCCTGAACTAGCACAGCAGCTTAAATCTGATATCCAATCATCCACCGGCGGCATTACCAGCACTGATGGGGGTCGTATCCGTATTAAATACAAATCTGGTGATCATGAGTATGAAGAAGATGTCTTCGGCGTTGTCGAAATCGCAAGAGTGAGTACGCCGATGATGATGGGCGCGGTCGAACTCATCAATTGGACTGCGGATTACCTGTTTTCCTTCAGAGCGTTGGTTGGACAACTCGATCACCTTTCCGAGCTGTTCATGTCCATCGTCCGATCCTTCCGGCTAAACCCCATGTGGTTCAACCGATATATTCAAACAAGCCAATTCATGATTCAGAACCAGATCCAACAAATACAAAATGTGGGTCAAATCAGCCGAATAATCAGCCAGACCAACGACCAGATCAGCGACATGATTATGTCCTCCTACGAGAATCGACAGGCCACCATGGATCGGATGTCTGACAAATTCAGCCAGGCTATCAGAGGTGTAGATGAGTTCCATAATCCATTCGAAGAGCAGAGCATCGAACTTCCCGGAGGATATGATCACGCCTGGGCGAATAGCTTGGGTGAGTACATCGTGACCGATGATCCGACATTCGACCCGAACATTGAAACCAATCTTGATTGGCAAAAGATGAAGCGAAGGGCGTAGGATTAAGGCTGAAATAGGTATGCTCTTTGATAAAATCGCGGCCACGTTCACCAATCGATCTTTACCCTCCAAAGTACAGCGATGTCCTTCAGTAAGACGCCGTTCTATAAAACCGGTAGCGCGATATGCAACTCTCTCTTTGGCTTTGTGCTTCATGGCAGGTTATCAGGTTGCCTGCTCTTACATTTCCTCCCTCAATCCCAGTCCCACACCAACCCCCAGCCTGACCTCAACCGCCACCCGCACACCCACAAATACGCCCACGCTGACTCCGACCGCGACGTCGACTCCGACAATGACCCTAACGCCCACCATCACGCTGACGCCTACTATCACTCCCACCCCAACCATCACCCCAACGCCGACGTTCGACTTCCCTGATGTGACGGTCTTGATGCAAGCTCACTGCCGCTATGGACCAAATAAGGCCTATCTACACTCCCATGACCTGTACCCCGGCGATAGAGCCGAGATTCACAACCGCAACTATAGCGGCACCTGGCTGTGGATCAAGCCGGAGAACCTCGACCGGCGCTGCTGGGTCTCGGCTTCAGTGGTAGAGGTAGAGGGGGACATCTACTCAGTAACTGTCTACTACCATCCGCTGCCGCGCACCAATGACATCGTGCCACCGGAGAACGTTCAGGCCAAAAGGGAAGGCGATCAGGTCACAGTCACCTGGGACGATGTTGTATGGCCATCAACCGATGACATACGTGGCTATCTGATCGAGGCCACGATCTGTCAGAACGATTTCTTGATCGCGGTTGTGGTGCATACCTACGGGCTCTCCTACACATTCAACGATGAGTCAGGCTGCTCTGGTAACTCGAAAGGGGTGCTCTACGGCGTCGAGAAGCACGGCTACACCGACCCGGTCCCGATCCCCTGGCCTTAGGGGAGAAGCCGAACCTCAACCAGAATCCTTATAAACGCATTTTAAGTTTTTGTGGGCTAGGGCGAGTTACCATAGAAGTTGCGACTACACACCCGTTTCGATAGAGGTTTATAAGCTCACCAGTAGAATCGTGGTTGTTCTGTTATATTATGTAATGTGTGTTTCTGGAGACCATGGTGAAACCTCAACTAAACGACACCCCTCCCCATGTCAACGAGGTTCTAATCGCAGGGTATCGAAGTATGACTCCAAGACAAAAGATGCATCTGGTCTACGAACTTAATAAGTCGGTTCAACTTTTAGCACTTGCGCGCATTAGAAAACAGTATGGAGACATATCAGAGAAGGAGCAGCGGCTTCGCTTGGCAGCTCTATGGCTGGATAGAGAGATAATGATTCGTGTCTTTAACTGGGATCCTAAAGAGGAGGGCTATTAAATGGTTCTTCCCGAGCCGGCCCGAATCACAGGATTCATTGCTGATGTATTTCACCGCCTTCAAATACCTTACTTTGTCAGCGGTTCATGGGCGAGTTCGCTGCATGGAATTCCCAGAGCGACTCAAGATGTTGATATAGTCGCCGATATCGAACCTCAACACATAACATCTTTTGTGAGAGCACTGGAAAAGGATTTTTATATCGATCCACATATGGTACAAGATGCTGTTCAGCACCGCTCATCATTCAACATAATCCACCTGGAAACAATGTTTAAAGCCGATATTTTCCTACTTAAAGATGATATCGCTTCACAAGAAGAGATGGCGCGCAGAGAGATATACGAGCTATCCGAAGAGCCTCCACAGGAGCTCTTTTTGGCGAGTGCTGAAGATGTAATTCTCCACAAACTGTATTGGTTTCAATTGGGAGGAAGTGTTTCGGAAAGACAGTGGAAGGATGTTCTCGGAGTTATTCAAGTGCAAGCCGATAAACTTGATGTCTCTTACCTTCAGCGAGGAGCCGAGCTTAGGGGGGTGACGGATCTCTTAGGGGAAGCACTTGGGAATGTCGGGATAGAACTCTAAAATAATTGAGGTTCATTGTCGCTTGGGGTGGACTCTCGAACGGAGCCACGTAACTACAATTGTACTAAGAATCCAGCCTGGCCCACTCGATTTATCTATGCTGTGTAATCAGGTATAAAGGCCAGCTTTTTGCAACTGCTTGAGGAGGATCGCACCCGCTTATTGGGTGCGGTCCTCTATCTCATCCACGGGTCGGAGCGAAACGACGAAGAACAAGACCAGGGTGAAAAGGGCGATGAATGTCAGGGCAGCGGTGCCAATGTTTACGTCCGGCTTCTCCGCCATGTCTTGGAGTGCATCCGGAGCGTCATTTAAGTCCAATGGACCGACTTCTGACAGGTGTTCAGATGTGCTCTCAGGTGTGACCGCTACCCGTGATCGTGAGGAATGAACGGTTGTAGGCGGCCGCGGTTCGGACTCCATCTGCGTTTCCACGCCTTGGTCGGATTCATTGGTTTGTGCTGCAGGGGCTGTCGCTTGCTCCTCAACCTGCGGTGGACGCACCAATATTTCCTGCCCTGGATAGATTACCTTGTTCTCGATGAAATCGTTTAATGTCAAAAGCTCCTCAATAGACACATGGTAAACAGCGGAGATATTCCATAGGGATTGCCCCGTCCGGACGACATGCACGATCGATCCATCATCGCGTGATTCCGCCGCTACGACAGGGATGATCAGGATCGCGGGGGGTTGATCGTCAGTGTCGGTTTCACTTCCGGTATCGGAATTGCTATCTGTTGAGGATCCACCCATGATGTATCCCATCACGGCTGTGAAATAAACCTTGTTGCCCGAAGAGGCGACGCCGGCGCCAATCTCCTTGTATCGGGTGGATAACATCGTTCCGTTGTGGATTGAGGAATTTTTCCACCACGTCATCGCCGTATCGACGGTCGCCTGATTGCCGCCATAGATGATTTCGGAAATCCAGATAGTGTTACCGTCGCCATAACCGGCGGCATAAGCCCGATCACGGGCGCTTGAGCCACTTTGCCCGGTATGAGTGACAGTACCGATCGACGCCTGATAATCGCTCTGGGCCTGTGCGCTGAGCATAAGTTTGCTGTTTATCTGGTATGCGGGAAGGCCATTCTGGCTGCGGTAGCTATTGATCTGCGCGATTACATCCGCTGCGCTGAGCGATCTTATAGGTGGAGGGGACGCCGATGCGATCCCGACCGGGGGGAGGATCAGCAAGAACGCCAGGACCGCATAACAAGTGCGCAGATTAAATCTTAACGACATAGTTGCTGCCAACGCTAATCCTCAAGATAGTACCATAATCATCTGTCAAACTATCACCTCAGCCAAAAATATACAAAGAACGCGCCCCATCTTTGCTTTGATGTACGGCGCGTTTTTTGTGGTTCTGTGTTAACAACCTATTTGATCTCGACCCCTAAGGTTTCCTCAAGGAAGTCTTGAATCAAGACCATTGGATCTTGATCATGCCCTGGAACCAGCAGCATAATACCGTGAGCGTCGCCTTCATATATGAACATTTTGTATTGGTTTCCGGATGCGGAGTGGCACGCGTCTGATGAGGGTGTGTCGTCTTTTGCGACCAAGCACCAAACCGGCAATGGGGGTTCTGCTCCATCCAATTCCGCAACCACATCAGTGTAGAGCATATTCAGGTAGCTGCCGGGTGAAAGCGACATCCCACCCAGGCAGGTGTTGCTTTCCTTGTTGTGGAGCAAACAACCATCGACCGCGCCGTCCGCTCCGATGCTGGCGCCAATTGCGACTATTTTGTTGGGGTTTACGCCGGGTAGCTCGCTTACAGTAGCAAAAGCCGCCTTTGCGTCTAGAGCCCATTCTGACCGACTATTAGTCTTGGATTCGCTCTCGCAAAAGTCGCGAAAATCGAAGGTGAAGACAGCAAGGGAGACAGCCTCCGGCATAGAGGGGAACCATGAGGAGTCAAGCCAAGGTCCAATCATCTGATCTCCGCAGTCCGCACCAATAGCGTCGTCCCAACCGGGGAAGTTGGCAAGTTCATCCGAGCGGTTTTGCAGCCAGGGGGCTATGGCGAGCCAATCGCGCTGGTCGCCAAGTGCCCAGTGCATGAGGATCACAGCGGGTGCGGGGTTCACCGCCGCCGGGTAATAGTAACCGACCAGGTTCTTTCCGTCTTCGGCTACAAATTCTACTCGCTGTGGTTCTACAGGTAACGGTGGCAATCCTGGCTCTTCAGTTGGCTTATGGATTTCAGTGGGTGGCGCAACGGTTGGTTCGGTTGGACCTGCCTCTGCCGACGGTACGGTTGTGGGTTCAACTTTAGTGGGTTGTACTTCTGTGGTGGGCTTGGAGGTGCAGGCTGCCAAGGCAGCCAGAATGACGATTGTGAGGAAGAAGAGGATCTTCCCAGGAAATGGCTTACGCTGTTTTCTGTCCATTTTTTTTCTCTCTTTTGCGAATAGCTACATCGCTGATTATTGTATGGAGGTGATATGAATTCACCGCGTATCTGCGGCTTTCTACATTCTCTATCCATGAAAATTTTGAACAACTACTTTCTCCGGAAGGCGTCCTGCACCAGCTCCGGTCGGAAGTATCCACCGGTGTTGCCCTCGGCCGCAAAGCAGTAGACTGCGGCGGCGTAGATCCCGCTCAGCGTCGAGCTGGTCAAACCGATCAGGACAAGACTGGCCACGAGCAAGATAGCCATCACCACCAAAATGGCTGGGTTGTTGATCGTGAACATCAGGTAGAGGGAGGGGGCGACGATCAGCACAATCACACCAAACGTCAACAATCCAAAGATTCCACCGATGCTCAGGTTGCCGACGATCTGCTCACCCCATGTCCGCTTAAGGAGCTGTGCACTGCGCTTCACAGCCTCGAAAGGTCCGACCTCCTCGGCGACCAGCACGGGAACGACCAGAAAGGTGGCCAGGTTCCATGCCAAGCCGATGAGCGAGACGGCGATCCGACCCAGCGTATTGCTGCGACGCGAGAGTGAGTTTAAGATGATGCCGACGGTTGAGGCGATCAGTGCATAGCCGAAGATCGGTCCGAGGTGATTGAAGGCGATGCGGAAGCCGTCAGCGACTGTCGGGTCACCGCCGCGCAGCCGGATCATTGCCGCACTGACCAGTGCTGCGTTGGCGAAGATGATGACGAAATACTGGGCGATATAGAACAGGAAGGCGATGAGGAAGCTGATGATGTTGATGTTGCCAGACTTGCCAGACATCAGGCTGTCAAGGACGCCGGCAAAGACCATCGGCAGGGCGAAGCTGGCCGTGACGAGCAGCACACCGATCATCGAGACGATCGGGTATACGACCAATTCTTTGTCGGCGCGCAGCACCGCCGCGCTGGCCTTGACCAGTTCCCAGCTGTTGGAGAGTCGGGTTAACATAGGCGCTCCTTTCTCATGAATAGTGGGATGATCCATTATCAGTAGAATCTGGTGCTT
>JAUWHR010000087.1 GCA_030605795.1 Anaerolineae bacterium
GATGGTGTAGTGTTTAGTGTGTAAATAAAGTCTCGAGTAAAGTTGAGACACCAGAGAACTCCTTCAAATCGAAGGCGAATTCAACCAAGGAGGTTCTGATGTCTCAATCAGATGATACCCTGAGGGAAAAGCTAAGACAACACTTGAATACCCTGGAGGGGGACGAGGAAAAGCCTGATTGGCTGAGAGACCTGATGGAGTGGCTGCTGCAGGAAATGCTTAATCTGGAGTTCAAGGAGTTTCTTGGAGCTGAACCATACGAGAGAAGTGAAGACCGACAGGGTTATAGAAACGGTTATCGTCAGCGCGATCTATTCACTCGTGTGGGTCGGCTAACAATGCGAGTACCGCGGGACAGGGAAGGTCGATTTTGCCCTGGGATATTTGATCGCTATCAACGCAGCGAGAAAGCGCTGGTACTGGCTCTCCAGGAGAGCTATCTGCAAGGGGTTTCGACCCGCAAAGTGAAACGGATCACCGAGAAGCTGTGTGGTGTCGAATTCAGCAAAGATCAAGTATCCAGGATGGTGCAGATGCTGGACGAAGAACTCACTACATGGCGCAGTCGGACGCTAGACAAGGTCTATCCCTATCTGGTTGCAGATGCTCATTACGAATATGTCCGTGAGGATGGCCGAGTGGAAAGCGAAGGAGTACTGCTGATCAAGGGGATCGACGAATACGGTTATCGGGAGATCCTGAGCGTAGCTGTGGCTCCAGCGGAAGAAGAGGCCAGTTGGAGCGAAGCCTTCTCGGACCTCCTGGCTCGCGGCCTGGATGCAGGGTCGGTGCGTTGTCTAGTCTCCGATGAACACCTGGGACTGCGGGCTGCTATGCGACGGTACCTCCCCCGGATGACTTGGCAGCGCTGCCAGACCCATTATCAACGCAATGCTGCAGCCAAAGTGCCCAGGAAAGCCCGCAAGGAAGTTCATGCTGGGCTGAGGGATGTGTTTAACGCTCCGGATGCAGAGCAGGCCTGGAAGCGAGCTGAACGCCTGATGGATATTTGGGGCGACCGATTTCCCGATCTGGTGGCGTGGATGGAAGAGACCATCGAGGAGCCCCTCGCGGTGTTCGCTCTACCTCCGGAGCACCGCAAGCGGATGCGCACTACCAACGGATTGGAACGCTTCCACGAGGAACTGCGGCGCCGCAGCCGCGTTGTGCGGATCTTTCCCAATCGGGCAAGTTGTCTCAGGCTTTCGACCGCGTTGGTGATGGAACAATCCGAGGAGTGGCTGACTGGGCATCGTTATTTGAACATGCAAATGTTGGAGGAAGAACCTGAAGAAATCAAATTAGCGTTGGGCGTAGTGGAAGTTATGGCCTGATCTGATTGTCAAATCCAGACTTAATGCCGTGATGGAGAATCTCAATTTACACACAATTCTTGACACAACATTACGGCTTCAATACGCATAAGTCATAATACCGTTAAAGATGTTTTGTATCTGTCCCCAACGAACATAAGAACAGCCCTACCTCTCGCGAAGTCGGGCTTGTTTGCTTCGATGAAAGTGCCTGGCTCCCCACTACACCGAGAGCACAATTGACTCTATTAAGCCTATAGTAATTATTAGACAAGTGCAAATGATGGAGCAACTGTGCTCCCCAGATGAAATGGACCGGCGGTATAAATCACTTAGACTTGAATATATAATACGCAATCCAAGCTTAAGATTTCCTCAAGACAACATTATTGTTTCTCAATTGAGTTAGTCCCTATTGAAAGACACGGTCCCCTAGGTATGCTACAATTTGTACTCCGTTGAAGTCATTACTCACTCATGTAGTTTTCTAGGTAGATCACATCTACGATTCTGATTATGTAATGAGGTTTACATGACGACCGCCAGTGCCCCGGGCAAGATCATCCTCTTCGGTGAACACGCTGTAGTCTACGGTCGACCAGCTATCGCCGTCCCGGTGCGTGAGGTCATCGCCACGGCTGAGATAACCGATATTAATCAAACCACGCATGGCCAGATCCACATCGAAGCCCCTGAAATCAAGCTTGATAAATGGCTACACGAATTAGACCCGGATCACCCGCTGGCTAAAATCGTCCATCTAACGCTTCATGCAATTGGTTCACCTAAATTCCCCCCACTTCGCTTGCGAATTACCTCTACCATTCCCGTCTCATCCGGTCTTGGTTCCGGTACGGCCGTCTCAATCGCCGTAGTTCGCGCTCTGAGCACTCACCTCGGTCAACCCCTCCCTCTCCAACGCCAATCCGCTCTGGCTTTCGAGGTCGAGAAGATCCACCACGGAACTCCCTCCGGGATCGATAACTCTGTCGTGACCTACGACCAACCCATTTATTTCGTCCAAGGTGAGGAGCCGGAGATCCTCCAGAGCGAGACCCCTTTTACACTCATTATCGGTGACACCGGCCAAACTTCACCCACCACCGTCGCCGTCAATCAGGTCAGACAGGCTTGGCAGGAAAACCCTCCCAAGTATGAGGCCGCCTTCGAAGCCATTGGCCAGATTGCCTCACAGGCGCGAAGGTGCATTATGGAAGGTCGCATCCACGAACTAGGCCCTTTGATGAATCAGAACCAAACCCTGCTCGAGGACATTGGCGTGAGTTCACCTGAACTGCGAGTTCTAATCGAAACAGCCTGCACTGCCGGCGCAAGTGGGGCTAAACTTTCCGGAGCAGGTTTGGGTGGAAACATGATCGCGGTGGTCGACCCCGACGACACTGACCGGGTGGAGATCGCTCTGCGGGAGGCCGGCGCCGTACGCACGCTGAGGACTGAGGTGTCAACATGATCCTGCTCAAACTGGGTGGCTCGCTGATTACCGACAAGCACCGCCCTGAGACTTCCCGACCACATGTCATCACCCGCTTGGCTCGGGAAATTGCCCAAGCCAGACAGGAGCAGCCCAAAATAAAACTGTTAGTTGGGCATGGTTCAGGCTCTTTTGGACATCCGGCTGCCGCGCGCCACGGAACTCACCTGGGCGCCTCCAGCGTCGCTGATTGGTTGGGTTTCGCTGAGGTCTGGGCGGCGGCGCAGCGTCTCAATCGGTTGGTGATCGACGCATTGATCGAGGCCGGGCTTCCCGCGATCGCTTTCCCCCCTTCCGCCTCGGTCACCTCCGACGATGGGATAATACTTGATATGGCCATTGAACCGATCAAACGGGCTCTTGATACCGGACTGCTTCCGGTAGTCTTTGGTGATGTCGCTTTTGATTGCACCCACGGGTCGACCATTCTCTCAACCGAGAAAATTTTCGCATATTTGGCGGAGTACCTACGGCCTGACCGGGTCCTGATCGCCGGTTTCGACCCCGGTGTTTATGCAAACTATCCCCATTCGGATGAAATCCTGCCGATCGTCACCGAGCACGACCTGCTCGAGATCCCCCTCGAAGGCGCTGTAGCTCCGGATGTAACCGGTGGGATGGGAAACAAGGTCCAAGAAGCAATGGCCTTGGCGCGAACCCTGCCCGATCTTGAGGTGAGGATTTTCTCGGGTGAAGAGCCCGGGACCTTGATTTCAACCCTTCTTGGTGGCACACCTGGTACACTGATCACTATTGACAAATAGTCAATTGTAGCCGTACCCCTTAGGGGGAAAACTCAGGCTGAAGCCTGCGGCTACATGATTGATTGTCCTCTGCTCAGATCATCTTGTAAGGGGCTGTCCCAAAAGAGCAACCCCGAACGAGGAGTTAGATCTCAAATGCTCAAAGGGGGTCTGCGACCCCCGTCATAAGCCAATATACTTATCAATGAGCACGAACATCAGCAGGGTCACAGACCCTGCTGGAACGAGAAGCGGGTCTGTCCAGTGATCTTTTGGGACAGCCCCTTCGCCGACTGAAGACAGCGGTCAACATTTACTAAACGATCCGATAAAAAGGATGTGTGTAACTTGTGATCAACGTCGCTTTATCCTAGACTTAATCCAAACTCATCTTTGTCAATTGGGTGATTACTATAGAGACAAAGCCATATGGTCTATACGCCGTTGGCCACTGAATTTTTTGAGACGTACACCCATGGAGGTATAGAATGACGGAGCGCAAGAAGGTCACATTACGAACGCTTTTTAAGAAAGTCGCCGAGAGCGAGCCGATCACCTTTCTTACCTGCTACGACTACCCCACAGCTCATTTTCAGGAGCAGGCAGGGATCGATATGATCCTTGTTGGAGACAGTTTGGGGATGACGATGCTCGGTTACGATAGCACCCTCCCAGTAACAATGGATGACATGATCCGCCATACTCAGGCCGTACGCAGGGGCTCACCCAACGCCTGGTTGATCGGCGACATG
>JAUWHR010000018.1 GCA_030605795.1 Anaerolineae bacterium
ATTGACCCCTTTCAAGTGAAAGTCTGGCTTATTGGCCCCAGCGACAAAATTGGTTCCCTGCTCAATTGAGGGATCACCAATGATCATCAACCCCTGCTCAACCGGATCAACCACTCTCTTCAACCCAACCGGACTGGCGTATCCGGGTTCAGCTCCACATGCTTGGATTTCTTCTTCGATCGCAGGACGTAGTGATTGGCAGCCGGTTGTATGTAACAGCTTTGGGATGCTGATCTCCAAATCCCCGCGCAACACCGCAAACACAAGCCGCCCATCGTCTGCTGTCATGAAGACTGCCTTGATAGTCTTCGACTCAGGAATAGACAGCATTTGTGCTAGGTCACGAATGGTATCTGCGCCAGGCGTGGAGACCAGGTTCATCTCCTCCAGATCCTCACCCGGGACTGGTGACCGTTCGAATCGTGCTGCCGCTTGGCTGGCAATGTATCCGCACCCGTGACAGGTGAGCAACGCTTCCGGCCCTGCTTCAACTGCATGCACCCACCCCGGACAACCGGGTTGCCATTCCAATCGCTGCGGTGCTAGTCCAACCGATGGCCACCAAGCATCCATGCTATCCAGCCAATGATGACTAAAATCGCAAAGCTCATCTTCGGAGGCAGTCGCCGCTATCCACTGAAGAGCCGTACACCACCGAGGTCGAGCCAGTCCTTGAGGTGGCCTGGAAAATTGCACCGTGCGACGGGCAAGCAGGGAAACAGGAAGTTGTCGGTAAGATTGGATCTCAGCTTGGAGGACTCGCCCCCACTCTTGCTCTGGAAACCCGGGTGGCAGTATCACCGCCTGAGCTTCTGGCGAAATCGAGCGGAGCGAAGTTGCTAAGCGAGCAAGAACTCGTTCGCCAAGGGGGAGCAGGGCAACCTGGTCGTCCACCAGGCGAGCGATCGCCGCCCTGAGTGCAAGCGCTGTCCACGGATCAACCCTGGACGGCGACTGGCGAAGTGTGCGCCCGAAGAGACGACTAAGCCGCATGGAACCCTCCTGTAGAATTAAAGATCCGGAGGCTCGGAGAGGTTAACCGGTGTAGGTGTGGGCTCGATTACAAAACCGTGGCGTCCGCGAAATATAAGTAAGTTCGTCTGCCCTGGGTAGAGTAGAAATTGAGCTGTAAAAGTGCGACCGACGAAGTCGATGCGCACCTCGTAGGGTCCAGCAGGCAAATCGCTGATCACAAAATTTTCTCCGTAGAAATCATCGGGATGGATTGTTCCTTCGACATAGGACCACACATCCCATCGCTGGCCGGTCTCTATGGAATAAATTTGAACCAATTGCTCGGGGATTAATTTACCAATCGTGTCTTCCAAACGTCCGGCTAGTACACCCCACCCCTCAGAAGGAACAATCCAGAGCTCTGGATTACGGGTGTTCCAATAGCGATTTTCACCCAGTCGAATCTCGAAGTGCAGATGTGGTCCGCTCGCATGGCCTGTTTCACCTACTACCCCAATCACTTCACCAGTAAGGACCCTTTGCCCTTCCCACACGCAGATCGATTGCATGTGAGCATAAACGGTATAAAGCTTATACCCTTGGTAGCCAAAGTCATGCAGGATGGCAATCGCCAGTCCATAGGGGTCGGTTTCATCATATGTGCCACGGTAAAGTCCATAGCCTACCCATATTACCTCGCCTGAGCCTGCAGCAAGGACGGGTGTTCCTCGAGCAGCGCCTAGATCGACGCCGGTGTGGATATTTTCCTCTCCGAACAAGGTGCTTCCATAGCGATAGCGTGGGTTCGGCCAGTTCACTTCTCCGGAAGGAATAGGCCGGCTGAAAACAAAATGATCGTTCGGCTGGATAGCCCAAGGGACGGGATAGGGCGGTGGGCGCCAGACCGAGGTGGGATTTGGAACAACTGTGGGAAAATCCAGTAGAAAGGGGGTCGCTATGACTGCTCCGAATGCACTATCACCCGTTGCCAATGTCGCCATGGCGATAATATCTGGTTCTTGACCAGTCAATTCCTCCTCAAGTAGATCATCTCCTGCTGGTTCTAACTCGGGAGCGGTCCCGCAAGCCGTGAGGACAAAGCTCCCCATCAGGATTGCCCAGGTGATGAAACACCGAAGGTTGTTCATGGAGAAATAGGCGTTGGCGTGCGCCACCGCCACCACCACGGCGTAGCTGTTGGCCTTGGCGTACGTGTTGGCGTGGGTGTTGGGGTGCGAAAAGGCGTTGGCGTCACAATCGCCGAGGCGGGATACAGTTGCAGCATGGCCGTCGTCCAATCGAGGCCACCGGTAAGCACAAATTCATTAAACCGCGCGCTTGGGTAGAACGTGCGCCAATTGGCCAGGGCGGGAAGTCGCTCAAACCCATAATCGGATGCCAGTTGGGTGAAGTCCACATAATAGCCTGATGGGATCTGCTCGCGTGGTGACCCACCTTGATCATAAGTCTGAGGGTCAAAATTGTGCCGGGTGGTGAAATCCCATGGAAGGTAACGTAATGGTTCTCCAAGCGAACCATCCTGAATACCAGCTCGCACAAAGACTCGCCAATAAGTATGGCCACTGAAGTCCTCACGAATAAGCTCAACCCACCCAGCTTGGATGGCGGCTTGGCTAAAAGCAAAGGCTCTCCCAGTATAGAGCCAATCGTTATAAGCATACCCTGGAGGGAGTGGATCGTTCAAACCCACAAAGGCATTTTCCAGACTGACCAGAAAATCCCATCCAACTTCCTCAGCAGTTCGCACTCTTAGCGCGTTGAAGGCCTCATCTACTGCATCTGAAAGAGCGGAGTGAGGTGCTGAAATATCGGGGAGATCGACTAGCAAGAAACGACCTGAGTCAGCCGGGTGGTTAGTGAACACATACAGAGATGTTGGAGTAAGTTCAGTAACCCCAGATGTGAATAGCTCACCAGGTAGACCACTACTGGTCCAATCTAGACTTACGACCCCGTTGGCAAGGGGGAAACCGAGCGAGGTCATCCCATCATCACTCAGCGAATAACTCTTGATATATGTTTCATTCGGATTACGCAGCACGGCGGCGATGCTGTGCCCATCCGGAGACCATGCGACGGCTCGACCTTGACTCATTTGCACCGGCGCGCGATCGAGGTCTCCAAGGTCCTGGATCATGATCAGATCTATACCGTTTGAGAGCACAGAATAAGCCAGACGGGAACCATCAGGACTGAAAACTGGGTCTATCTCGGCTATTCGTGGCGTATTTGTGAGATTATGGAAACGATCGCCTGGATGTTCCAAATTAGCAATGAAGACATCCGGGTTTCCATCCCGGTCAGAAATAAATGCGATGCGTCGACCCTTCGGATCCCAAGCTGGGGAAGTATCCGCTGCAGGGTGGCTGGTCAGCTGTATGGGAGGTTGGCTGCCATCAATCGGAATGATCCAGATATTGAAATCGCCATTGTAGTACGCCTCACAAGCCAGCCAATGCCCATCTGGGGACCAGGTAGGATAGCTCTCAAAGCCAGGAGTATCCGTCAAACGGCGTAGTTTTCCCGTCCTTAATTCTAGGAGAAAGAGATCCCAAGCCCCCTGGCGATTCGATGAAAAAGCGATGAACGCACCATCAGGACTGATTGCGGGATAACGGTCATCCCATTCGCCGTTGGTGAGCTGCACCGGAGATACATCGCCAGGTATATAAGCCCAAAGATGGGTCCGTCCAGCTGCCCGGGCGGTATAGACCAACGCCCCCATAGATGCGGAGCGAGTAGGAGCAACGGTAAAGGTAGCCGAGGGTGGTGCAAGGGTTGCAGTGATGCTCGGCGTGGCTGTATGACCTAGTGCGGTTGCCAAAGCGGATAACGTAGGGTCAATCTGGGTGGGGTAAAGCTCTGCTTGCACCAGGATCCCTGCCCAACCCAACCCGCCGACGACGAACAGAGCGAGAAAAAGGAAAAGCCGGAATCCCCAGACGCGCCAACGTCGACTGGGGAAATCCCGGCGAGATTGCATGTCAGTTTTATTTTCGGTCACGAAACGCCTGCCTCAAGGCCGCCATTATACATATTGTCTGTTGTTATGCTATATGGTGCAAGGAAGATGCCAGCAATTCCTGGCAAATAAGAGGTATTACATATAATGACTCAATTGAAAAAAGGTCAACCGCGAGAAGATGACCGGTATATGTGCGGGCGCAGCCCGCACCCCCACATATACCCCTCCCCATTCCTTAAGGGTATTTTTTTAGTGCACTCATATAATCCGAATCGTCGATTAAACAAAACATAGGAGCCGACCCATGAGCCGGCTCCCTGGTAAACAACCATCTAGAATCATCTTTTTTGGTTAACCGAGGCGAAGTCCTCCCAACATCGCAGGGCAATGCTTTGGGGAATACTAAATGTCCTGGCAACTCCACGTCCGCGCCCACCTTGCTCATGATAAGCGTCGAGCAGAGGCGCAGGAGCTAACAGGCAACTGGCAAAGTACTCTGCTGACTCACGTAAATTTGGCAATAACAGGTCAAAGAGCCCCATAGCACGACCGTGTTTACTGGTGATCAAAGCACTTAGCGTCTCCCGGGCAAGTACGAAACGTCGCTCCTCCGGTTCAAGGTCAATACGCACAAAGATGCTCCCTCTCTGGCTAGGAGGACGGGCGAAGGTGGCATCCCATAAATTGGAGTACATATCCACTACGCCGAAGTCGGAATCATACAATGGCGGTGGATTCTTAAGCAATTCTTCCACAGGCACCGGTGGTTCAAGGACTCCCATATAGTTCACGAGCCCTTGCGCTAAATTGCGCAAGAACCACTGACGCTCTTCTCGGGTGATGGGGATCATGCCGCTTGTTCGTCCTCAGCTCGGTCTTGGCCAGGCAGCAACCCCTCGAGTGGGGAGGGCAGCTGAATGCGGACTGCAACCTCTTCGGTAGCCTTCACATACCGATAGGCAAGCACCGCGTACTCCGCCCAGGATTTGGCCTCCAGATTTGCAAGACGCTTGTGTATGTCGTTCGAAAAATCCAGTTCGGAAATTACTTCTTCCATCCGACCAGCAGAAAAAGCTTGAACCACACTGGGGTCGATAATGGAACGAGCTACTAACTGATTGAGGGCTTGCATACTCATTTGGGACCTCCTTGTGCCAGAAAAGGTTTCATGTTCATTAAAAAAAGAAAAAGGCAGCAGGCGCTAAGCCTCGCTGCCAGGCGCTTTAAAATTTATACTAAATTGCCCAATGACACAGTTTACTTAATCTATCAGTGCGCCATCTCTAGGGCAGCGAGTGCTGACCATGGCAACCTCCTTATACTTTGTTCCCTCTCATCGGAAGCTTACATTATTATTCTCAACGGATTCTCAACGGTGGAGGAGATAATTTGCATCTTCTGATCCATTGATGTGAACACAGCTCTGGCGATTGATTATCAGTCTATATCGCTCGGAATATTGTCTACAACTCGGTTGAGACGTTTAACCTGCAGGGATGGAAAGTTAGGAAATGGGGTGCAAGTTCCTCCTCGGTTCAATCGATTATTCGAGTGTAAAGTTCGCGAACGGGCTCTGGTGGATCAAGACCAAGTTCATCCGCTAGCAATCGTATGTAACGCTGATAGTGGGCAACGACTTCGCTTCGCCTCCCAAGACGCCCGAGCGCTTCAAGGAACCATAAATTGGTGTCATCGCGGTAGGGATCAATCTGTAGTGCCTGCCGAAGTGTGTTAACCGCCCGCAGTGGCTGATCTCGTACAAGAGCCTCTTGAGCATGGCTAGCCAGGAGATCAAGGTAGCGCAGCTCGAGATCACGGCGACGCTCCGACACCCAATCCGAAGAAAACTCCGGTAAGAACGACCCGCCATATGAGTTGATCGCCTCAGTCAAAGCGAACATCTTACGCGGGTCGCCCGGCGGCAACCCTTCGGCGACCGAGGCCGCGCGCTCAAAACGAAGAACATCGTACTCGATCGGTAACTCGGGGTTGAGGCGGTAGACTGGAGCTTCATGCAGGATAATGTCGCGGCCAAGCTCGCGTCTCAAGTTGTATACCGCTGTGTGCAGATTCGCCACCTGACGTCCAGGAGGGTGGTGTGGCCAAAAAGTCTCTAGTAATACATCGCGCTCAACACGCTGATGATCCGCCAGGTGGAAGAGTACTTCCCGAGCCAATGGCTTGAGTTCAGTTAGACGTTTATCTTGACACTGAACACTAGCCTCTCCCAGCGCGAATAAGGCGATCCGTGCTGCAGCACCCACATCCTCAGGGGCTTCTTGGTAAAGTTGAGCCACAGCACGCATCGTATCTATCCGACGTAAGACGACCGAAAGCACAGGATGATTACCCAACCTGGACCTGGCGAAATCACGGAAATCCGAATCGAACGCTAGTTCTCCAGCCAAGATTTGCTCAGCGCCATTTCCCCCACACCAATCAAGCGCTTGCTCAAGAACCACCTGGGACTGGTCGATATCACCTGCGGTGAGCGCAGCGCGTGCTTGAAAAAAGAGGGCCAAAGCTCGTTCGCTTACATCAACCACCGCCCTTTTTTGAATTATTTGTTGGAATGTATCCTGGGCGCGTCGCGGCTTAGCTAAAACCTCCAGCGCCCCCAGTTGAATGGTGACCGCCACTGGGGGGTCATCGCCCTGCTCCAATGCAATCGCCCGTCCCAACCACTTATGCGCCAGTGCGCCACCGCCTCTACGCCGATGTAAAACGCTGGTTCGAATACAACCGTAACGGGTGAGGCCTATATTTTCCAATTGGGCAGCTAGAGACAAACCCTGTCCATAGAGCTCCGCTGCCTGGAGGGCCAGGTCAAGATCTGCAAATAGATCAGCTTGGCTGAAGAGAATGATGGTCTCACGCGCCGGGCTGGCAGCCTGCCGGGCGTACTTAAGCCCTTCATTGAAAAGTTCCAGCGCCTCCTCATACCTGCCTTGGAGATGGGCGTCACAAGCAAGGTTGTTAAATGAAACCGCCAATTTAATTGGCGCACCTACTTGCAAAAATATTTCATGAGCCCTAAGGGAGGTTGCGTGCGCCTCAGTCGCTTTACCTAAAGCAATTTGAATATTGGATAAGTCTACAAGGGCGCTTGCCTGAGCATTCCTCAGCTTGGGTTGATTTAGGAGTTCAACAGCTCTCAGTGCAATTGGCTCAGCAGAACGCAGATCGCCTTTGCCCACAATTGCCAACGCCCGCAAACGACAACAGTCTGCTTTGCGCAATCTGCTACCTCGACGAGCAAGTATGATCTCTGCATTTTCAACTGCTTCTAGGACTTTATCATACCGAACGCGGCGATAAGCAATCCACCCACACAAAATCTCTGCATAAGCCTTTAATGTTTTCGGAGTCCTTGTATCGATCATCTCCCGTACACGGTTAAGAGTGGTCTCAGCAGCATCGAGATTTCCCTGCTCCGTGTAGTAGGCGGCCAGGTAGAGGAACACCCTTGGCGCGGAAGCCTGGGTCTCCTCCAACTGCCGGGACCATGATTCCAGGGTCAACCACCGTCCGCTTCGATACATCTCCTCGGCGCGCTTCTCAGCCAGAGCAGCAGCTCGGCTGCTAGCGCCGGCACTAGAATATAGAGTGACAGCATGTTCAGAGGAGCCATGTTGCGCTAAATAATCAGCCGCCCGTACTAGAAGTTTCCTGAACCTCCTCCGGTCGGCGCTCTCCAACAATTGGAGCAGGAATTGCCGAAATTGGGGATGGTATTCGTACGTCCTGGGGCTCTCATCGGTAACTGTCACGAACATGCCACCGCGAACCAGACGACGAAGGAAACGGTTGCTTTGTTCCTGCTGGAGCAAGTAATCGCACCCTTCAGCAGTCATCACGGGGAAGACAGACGAGTCAAGCATAAATCGACGTAGGTCATCCGGTTGGCGATTAAGCACCACAGAAGCCAGATACTCATAGACCATCGGCCGAGGATCCTGCACTAGCGCGCTCAACCCGCTGCCGGACAACTTGCCTGAGAGGACCACACCAGTAATCCAACCACGGGTCTCCTCCAACAAGCGGTCGGCTTCTTGCTGGTCCAATTCGGCTCCCCCCTGTGACTTTACCAGCTCAACGAGCTCAGATCTTGTGAGCGCCAAATCTTGTGGACCAAGACCCGCCAGGCCACCTTCGGCCATCAATCGAGCTAGGGAGACCTCAAGTACCTCCCGGCCGGCAACTAAGATTGTCACCTGTTCTGGTTGGACCTCAAGGAACGCGTCCAGAAATGCCGTGGTGGCCTTAGAGCGATTAATCAGCTGTATATCGTCAAGAGCGATCACAAAGGTTTCACTCACCTGGGCATCAACAACCTCGGCAAAAGCACGAGCGATAGCTTGTGGTGATGAGTCAGCCAACCGCTCCAGATCGAGTTGACCTCCCAGGCGACGAAACCGCCGTTGTAATGAAGCTGCTAGCACAGTAGCAAATCGAATCACATCGCGATCGGCTTCCGTCAACCGTACCCAACAGACAGGAATTTCAGTGTGGGCGCTGAAATCAGCCAGCAGGGTGGTTTTGCCGTAGCCTGCTGGGGTGGCAATGACAATCAACTTGCGGGGGATATTGGCGTGGATCATGTCGACCAGGCGTTCGCGATGGAGCTTGGTTTGATCAAACGCCGGCGGCGTTATCGCGTGCCTGAGCACAGTGTCTAGCTTTGCCATCAGGCCCTTACTCCACCTCTGTCGACGATGCTTTCGGGATCACGAAATAAACCCTGCCGCGATAAGACAACCCCTCATCTGAGGAATTTTGAGAAGGTTTAGAAATAGGAACACGAAAATAGCGGTCCATCGTATCCTTAAATAACGGGACCATTAGTTATTATATAGCCTTAGAACTTGAATTGCAGTAACCCATAAGTACCCTAAAAAAACTCGCACATCGTCCCGACGACCCTCATGAACCAGATGAGTATAAATTGAGTGCACTGAAAAAACTACCCTCGAGGAGTGGGAAGGGGTATATATGGGGGTGCGGGCGCCGCCCGCACCCCCATATATACCGGTCCTCTTCTCGCGGTTGACCTTTTTTCAGTGGAGTCATAAATTGATAAAAAAACCACTAAGATTAGATGATGGTAGAATTAATGAGTCACCAAAAGAGCATTAATAACAGCTAATTCAATTCATAATGCTTTCGTCGACTTAGAAGTATATACTTAGGTGGTGGAAGGCGAAAATTTTTATAACAACTCTCCCAGATTATTCACACCCATACTAAGCCCATGCCCGATAGGCTCTTCCTAGGAGATTTTGATGCCTAATTTAGATTCTGCAATCGTTTATGCTAAAGAACACGGAGGAGAATTCCTGGAGGATTTAATATCCTACTTACGCATCCCTTCCGTTTCAACACTCTCTGAACATGAACCTGACATACAAAGGGCGGCGAAATGGACCGCTGACCAACTGTTAGAATTCGGCTTCGAATCCGTCGCGGTGATGCCCACCTCCGGTCATCCAGTAGTTTATGGCGAATGGCTCAAAACGGGTGCGGACGTTCCTACAATCCTCTTTTATGGACATTATGATGTGCAACCACCCGATCCGCTTGATTTGTGGACCAGCGAGCCGTTCGAACCACAGGTGAGAGGGGACAACATATTTGCCCGAGGCGCCTCCGATATGAAAGGCCAAATCATCGCCCACCTCAAAGCGGTCGAGTCCATCATCCGAACCTCCAGTCTGCCGATAAATCTCAAATATTTGATTGAGGGAGAAGAAGAAATTGGCTCGCCAAACTTGGGGGCCTTCATACAAGAAAACCGGGACCTTCTGAGTTGCAATCTATGCTTGAATGGAGATTCCAACATCCTGGCCCCGGATACACCTTCAATAACCTTTGCATTACGCGGCTTGGCTTACTTTGAGATTCGCCTCCAGGGAACAACTGGGGACCTTCATTCAGGGGTGTTCGGTGGTGCGGTTGACAACCCAGCTATCGTGCTAAGTAAGCTAATAGCTGGTATGCGCGATGAGCACGGTCGGATCACACTCCCCGGATTCTATGACCATGTTCGCCCACTTACCGATGCCGATCGTGCCGAGGTAGCCTCGATGCCCGATGCGTGGTGGCTGGAACAGGCTGGGGCAAAGGTTCTATTCGGGGAACAGGGATTCACGGCAACCGAAAGGGCGACTGCCCGACCTACATTAGATGTCAATGGGATGGTCAGCGGCTTCACCGGCGAGGGTTCAAAGACAGTTCTACCAGCTAAGGCAATGGCGAAAATTTCCATGCGCCTGGTTCCTGACCAACGGCCTGAGATGATCCGGAGTAGTTTAGAGACCTATCTGAATTCCAATGCTCCGCCGACAGTCACCTGGGAGTTAGAGTTACTGGCTAGTTGCCCACCGACGATAGTAGAGCGTGATTCCGATGCTGTGCGAGCCGCCAGCCGAGCGCTTGCAACCGTCTGGGGAGTGGAACCGGTTTTCACCCGCCAGGGTGGGACCGTGCCGGTGGTCGGTATGATGCAAGAACTTCTCGGGATTGATAGCCTGATGCTGGGCTTCGGCTTACCTGATGACAACTTGCATGCTCCGAACGAGAAACTGCATCTTCCAAACTTCTACCGGGGCGTCGAAACCTATATTCGTTTTATGCATGAGGCTGCTAACAAAAGCAGTCGATAGAACAGGAGACAATAAGTGGTAGAGCGACTTCCAGTTTATGGGGGCCAGGCCGTGATCGAGGGGGTGATGATGCGAGGTACGCAGGTATGTGCGATCGCCGTTAGGGCTCCAGATCAGTCGATCGTGGTTGAGATTGAGCCATTGAGTAGTTTATATCAAAGTAGGTTGGTGAAAATGCCCTTTCTGCGGGGTCTGCTGATCCTATGGGATGCCCTGGCGCTGGGCATGCGCGCCCTGACCTTTTCCGCCAATATACAAGTAGAAGAGGATGAAAGGCTTGAAGGCGGTCCAATGGTTCTGACATTACTTGCATCCCTGGCTGTAAGTATTGGGCTATTTTTCATCATACCTGCCGGCTTAGCCTACCTAACTGAGCGTCTTTTAGGATGGAATGCATGGCAGTCGAACGTTCTTGAAGGGTTGATACGCCTAGGGCTGCTTGTGGGCTATATTTGGGCCATTGCGTTTATGCCTGACATCCGCCGGGTTTACGGATACCATGGCGCTGAGCATAAAACGATAAACGCCTTTGAAGCCGGCGAGTCGTTAGAGGTCGAGTCGGTGATGCGCTTTCCTCGCGAACACCCCCGTTGTGGGACGGCATTTCTGTTGACGGTAGTCGTCTTCTCAATCCTGATTTTCAGCGCCTTGGGTCCTCTGCCCCTGATCCACCGCCTTGTTAGTCGACTGCTATTTATCCCCATACTTGCTTCATTAGCGTATGAGTACATCCGCCTGACTTCATGGTTAATGCGTTTCTCATATGCACGTCTTCTCGTGATCCCCAATCTCTGGCTGCAGCGTCTTACTACGCGTGAACCAGACCCGGCGATGGTCGAAGTAGCAATCGCCGCTTTCCAGGCTATGCATGCTCAGGAAGTGGTACCAGATGATAGAAACCAGTCCACAGTCTAAGCGTTCTCACGTCCATATACCTCTCCCAACTCCTCGAGGGTAGTTTTTCCGGTGCACTCATGCACTATTATTGTCCTATACATTGAGCGTTCCATTGACTCCCCTCCTCGTGGTGGGTACAATCCCGCTAGGCCTTGGAGCAAAATGACCGTTCGGTTGACGCTACGTGATCAGGAATACGAGGTGTACGGGGGAATGACTGTTCGCCATGCCCTGCTGAAACTTGGCATCCAGCCGGATTCCGTTCTTCCCACCCTTGACGGTGAGTTGATCACCGACGACGAGATCCTGCAAGACGACCAGCATATCCACCTAGTGGCCGTCATCTCGGGAGGAGCCAGGTAACCGGTTATCCCTAAGGTAGGTATCTTTCCAGTGAAATGTCGCAAATGTGGCAGTAAGGCCGTCATCAACATGCGCCAGCACAAGTTAGCCTTATGTAAGGAGCATTTCCTCGTTTGGTTCACTGAGCAGACTCAACGCTTCATCAACAAATACCACATGTTTGGGTACGAGGATCGGATCTTAGTGGCGGTCTCCGGTGGCAAGGACTCGCTTGCACTGTGGAATGTACTCCATCGACTAGGTTACCAGACAGATGGGCTTTACATCGGGCTCGGCATCAACCAGGGAACCGGATATTCAGCCGAATCACTACAATTTACTGAGAAATACGCCACCAAGTACAACCATAAATTAATCGTGGTTGACGTTGCCGAGTTCGCTGGCGCCACCATCCCTGAAGCAGCCGCACTTACCCTGCGTGGTAAGGGCAAGCCTTGCTCGGTCTGTGGTCTGACTAAACGATACATCATGAACATGGTTGCGCACCAGGGCGATTACAACGTGCTCGTCACTGGCCACAACCTGGACGACGAAGTGGCCGTTCTATTTGGCAACACTTTAAACTGGGCAGTTGGCTACCTGGCTAGGCAGGGTCCCGTTCTTGAAGAAACTGCGGGAGGGCTGGCACGCAAGGCCAAACCCTTCTGCCGATTCTATGAACGTGAAACAGCCGCTTACGCTCTGCTGCAGGGGATTGACTACATATACGAAGAATGCCCTCACGCTACCGGCGCCAAATCTATCTATTACAAAGTACAATTAAACCAACTGGAAGCTGATCGGCCGGGAACAAAGCTCTCCTTCTACCTATCGTTCCTAAGAGCCAAGGAATCCGGCTTCTTTGCCCATCAGAACCCTGCTGTGCAAGCCAACTTAAACCGCTGTCAGACTTGTGGACAGCCCACCTCCGCACCCGAGCAGTGTGCTTTCTGTCGAACCTGGCATCGGGTGCGCAGCCGGCGAGCCGCAGCCGCTTGAGGGATGAAAAAAAACTATGACCGAAGCATCAGACTTAGAAGACCTCACCCTGCTCGGAAGGGAAGCCAAGCCAAGTAAGCGCCTCGAGACCTTCCCAAACCGCCATCCTGATCGGCGTTATGTCGTCAGGTTGGAGACCGAGGAATTCACCTGCATCTGCCCAGCCACCGGCCAGCCTGACTTCGCTAGCATCCTGGTTGAGTATATTCCCAACCAAAAGATACTCGAATCAAAATCCTTCAAACTCTACCTTTGGTCCTACCGTAATGAGGGTGTTTTCCATGAACACGTGACCAACAAAATCCTCGACGATCTGGTGGCAGCATTAGAACCACACTGGTGCCGTGTTGTTAGCTTTTTCAACATTCGCGGGGGAATCAACATCACCATAGAAGCTGAACATGGCGTTCGTGAGGGGATCAACTAGATGCGCGCTTATCGCTGGTATCCTGTTATCCTGGCAGTTTTTGTGACAACCCTGATCATCTCGAACATCATCGCTGTCAAGCTATTTTCGATCTTCGGATTAACACTCCCAGCGGCTGTCATCTTGTTTCCAGTGGCCTATATATTCGGTGATGTGCTCACCGAAGTATATGGTTATGCACGAGCCCGTCAGGCAATTTGGATCGGTTTTGGATGCAACCTTCTTGCTGTGATCGCCATCTGGGTTGGAGGATTGCTCCCGGCAGACGCGCATTGGAATGCTAGTGTCTATGCCAATCCGAACGAGGCTTCGCTCGCCTACCAGGCGATTCTAGGTTACAGCCCCCGGTTGCTATTGGCGTCGTTTGTCGCTTACCTGGTAGGTGAATTCCTTAATTCTTTTGTGCTGGCAAAACTCAAGGTCGCTACACATGGCCGTATGTTGTGGGTTCGAACCATAGCCTCCACCCTTGTCGGCCAGGGAGCGGACTCAGCGATATTCATCTCGATAGCCTTTATCGGGACCCTGCCAGGTGGAGTGCTCGGTCCAACCATTCTTCATCAGTGGTTGTTTAAGAGCTCCTATGAAGCATTAGCCACCCCGCTTACTTATGTGGTCGTCAACGCTCTCAAGCGCGCTGAGGGGGAAGATTACTTCGATCAGCAGACCGATTTCAATCCAGTCCGCTTTTAAACAATAGCCCAATACAATCCGCTTTAATGTGTGCCGCTCTCATTTCCCGTTGTTATATCCCCAACGAATCTAGCCTCGACGAAGTGTGAACACTTTTAGAGGCCCTTCCATTTACCAAATTAGCGAATTAAATGCGAATGATCAAATCCTCGACGTTCTGCTTCAAGAGCTCTTAATCTCACAAATACCTCTCAAACACGTGATTAAGCGGTTTCGAGATAGTATGCCACCTCCCAATCCATCACCCGCGTACAGTACTCATCCCATTCCGATCGTTTAGCACGCACAAATGCCTCATAAATATATGGACCTAGCGTCTGCTTGAGGATCGGATCACGATCCAATTCGTCAAGCGCTTCGCCAAGCGAACCTGGCAATTGTGTAATTCCATGTTCAGCTAGTTCTGACTTGCTCATTTCATATATATTGAGATCGTTGACCGGCGGTGGGCAGGGGATCTCCTGCTCGATGCCGTCGAGCCCTGCGGACAGCATAACTGCAAAAGCAAGGTATGGATTGCAGGATGGATCTGGGAATCGTAACTCAGCACGTGTGGAAGCCTCCCGGCCCGGTGAATGACTTGGGATGCGGATCATCGCCGAGCGGTTGCTTTGCGCCCAACAAACGTAGATCGGTGCTTCGTGGCCAGGAACAATCCGTTTATATGAGTTCACAGTAGGAGCGACGACAGCGGCCAAAGCACGAGCATGCGCCATCTGGCCAGCGATAAAACCATAAGCGATTGGAGAGAGGTAATATTCGTCTTCGGGGTCAAAGAAGATATTCCGACCCTCTCGGTCGAAAATCGACTGATGGGTATGCATCCCTGAACCGTTAATGCCATAGATAGGTTTAGGCATGAAGGTGGCGATCAAACCCTGCTGAGCTGCAAGCGCCTTTATGGTGTACTTGAGAGTAACCACATTGTCTGCAGCCCGCAATGCATCGGTGTAACGGAAGTCTATTTCGTGCTGACCACGGGAGACTTCATGGTGCCCCATTTCTATCTCTAGCCCCATCCCTGCCAAAGCTAACATTAACTCAGTCCGGACACGTTGGGCTTCGTCACTAGCTGAAAAATCGAAGTAGCCACCAACATCATGCGGCACTGGATGGATTGTGTCGGAATCATTCTTGCGTAGCAAGAAAAATTCGGGTTCTGGACCAATGTTATAGCTCCAATGCCTATTTGCCAGCTGTTCTACGGCCCGTTTTAATACACCACGCGGGTCACCAGGAAACGGTGTTCCATCTGGCAAATAAATATCACAGAATACTCTCGCTCTTCGCCGCTCTGGACGGGACCATGGCAATAGCGCGTAGGTCTCAAGATCTGGGATCAGGCGCATATCGCTCTCCTGTATTCGAGCGAAACCTTCCACCGATGAGCCATCAAACCATATGCCATCTTCAATTGCTACTTGGAGGCGGCCAGTGGGGATATCTACACTCTTGACTGCTCCTGTAATATCGGTGAATTGCAGACAAATAAACTTGACGTTGTCCTCTTTTGCACGCTGCTTGATTTCTTTTTCCATGGAAAACCTCCTCCCTCAACTTTAACTATTGAAGTGATATCTTTTTCTTGGCTCACATATACAGATAGGCATACCCACGCCAACATTATGGCTATGCGCAGTCCGCCGCAGGTTCTCAATCCACGCTATTCTAATCCAATTGCAAATTGCGCCCAGTAGGCAGTGTCCTACTTCCTAGTTCGCCGCCCTTCCTCTATCGCCTTCTCATATACCTCAAGCATGCACGCAGTTGTAGCGGAGACCGAATAATTCTGCACAGCTCTTAGAGCCTGTTTCCCCATCTCTTTACGACGTGCCTCATCGGCTAGTAACGAAAGCACCGCATCAGAGAAATCAACCTCCGTCGCTGACACCAACAAACCCCCTCCCTCAGATAAAACATCCACCGGGCCCGGTGCTTCCACTGCTACCACCGGGATACCAGCAGCCATTGCCTCAAGCAAAACTAAACCTTGGGTATCTGTTACTGATGAAAAAACGAATAAATCCGCCGCGGCAACATAATCTGGCACCTCTTCGTGGGGGATCATACCACCGAAGATGACCCGTCTGGAAAGACCAAGTTTTGCAGCCTCACTCTCTAACGCATGCTTGTAAGGTCCCTCACCTAGTAGGAGTAGTCGAGCTGAAGGGCGCTCGGCTACGATTTTGACAAAAGCGCGCAGCATAAAATCCAGCCCCTTCTCCTTTGCTAAACGTCCAATGTACAGCAGCAGTTCTGCTTCCTCTAACCCCAACATAGTTCGTACACGGCCTGGATCTAACTCATCATACTGATCCAGATCCACAGGCGAGGGAACAACCGATACAGGCACATCTACTAAATACTCGCGCAAAATAAGGTCACAGATCCCTGGCGTCGGAGCTATGATATGGGTGCAATGTCGCAGGTAGCGCCGTACGACTTCCTCTGCGACCCTACTTGCCAACCCCGGCACAATAGGTAAATAGCTTTGCGCATACTGGTCATAACGCGAATGGAAGGTGAAGACCAGAGGTAGATTCATATCACTTGCAAAGGCAACCGCAAGGTCACCCATCCAAACCGGGTGTTGACTATGAATTAGATCGGGCTTGATCCCACGAACTGTGGGCTCCATGAGAGGCTGAAATGGGAGTACCAATGAGACGTTCAATCGATCAGAAAGATCTATCGCGGGAAAACGGAAAATGTAGGGTTCCTCATCTTCGTATTTTTCATAATGCGGCGCGATGATATGAACTTCGTGATTTGCATCTATTAATCCTCGACGAAACAGCGAAATAGATGTAATCACTCCGCTAACTGTTGGTTTGTAGGTATTGCTGAAAATGAGAATGCGCATCAACCTTACCCTTATTTGAGCGGTATCCTCTGGTGGAACGATATCAGCAATTGATCAATGCGATCGATCTAGAACCACCAAGATTGGCGACCTAAGGAAGCCAGGCTTTATCAGATTACCATTTATCGGTTGATACAGATAAACCCTCAACCTTCTGCAAAGGTGCGTTGATACCTCGCTTCGATCTCGTTCTCTAATCCGT
The DNA here is from genome assembly GCA_030605795.1 of Anaerolineae bacterium. Lineage (GTDB taxonomy): Bacteria > Chloroflexota > Anaerolineae > Anaerolineales > E44-bin32 > DUEZ01. The sequence goes on from JAUWHR010000018.1 coordinate 17,026, forward strand.
CTGCAAAGCGATGAAAACGCGCGATCAGGTCCCTGGCCTTTGGCGTGAGCTTGGCCCCTCCTCCACCTACACCACCAATCTCGGTCTTCACTAGCGGTATCCCCAAGCGCTCCTCCATTTCATGCAGCCTCTGCCATGCCCTTCGGTATGGAACTTCCATCATCACCGCGGCAGCCGTGATGGAGCCCATTTCCTCTATCGCTTCTAGCAGACAGATTCGCCAAGCACTAAGGGCGACCTTCCCATCTCTTTCCAGCCATAGATTGTACTTTGGCACGATCATCTTTCTTCATCCTTAGGATCGATCAAATGCAACACTACCGCTCGTTGTGTCTTATTATTAAGACGGAAGTCGTTAGATATTCGCAAACCTACCACCCACAAAATATTATCTCCACATACAACCAAAGGCCAGCGAGCACGAGCCGGTTGGGGTATGTGCCGATTAACAAGCAGGTCGGAGACCTTTATTGAGCCTACCATACCTAATGGCCTAATACGATCGCCAGGCTTACCAGGTCGAATGGCAAGCGGAGCGTCGATCGAGCTCTTATCGACGGTAGCCACCCTTGGGCTGCTCTCGTTCATCAATTCGTGACACCTAGCAGCGTTAAGCGACTCGATCGTCGCCTCCAAGTACCAGTCACATGCCAACTGTACCCGACCCGGGGTCGCAAGCTTACGGCGTCGACCAGAGATCAATTGAGGCAAATTCGGATATTCGATAGGCGCATCCGATTCCCGAACAACAACCTCATCGGAGAAATGGAGCAACTCCAGTTCACCTACCAGTGCTTGGCGCTGCCCACGCTGAGGGTTATTAATAAAGTGAAGAGCGCGCTCGATAGCCTCGAACCCCACATCGCGCAGTGTGGGGCGCAGGCGGGCGATAACCTCCCGCAGCAGTGCACGCTGTAAAGCTGTTGGTTGCTCCATAAAGGGTTTCACTCGGATCACCAATACACTCTCGCCGCCTCTCCGCACCAACTCTGGCCAACGATCTGCCACCAATGTCGCCACAAGTTCCGCTTCGCCGGCCATCACTCGACCCGTTCTCCTCAATACTTGCCTAACACCCGGGTTATAGGTCTCGAGAATGGGAATCAAGTGATGACGCAAGCGATTACGAGTGAATGCTAAATCCAGATTGCTAGAATCAAACCGCGGTTCCAAGCCGATGGCGATACAGTGAGCATGCGTCTGCTCTCGGGTAGTGTCCAACAGTGGACGAACAAGGGTAATTTCAGCCGAGTCGGGGATGCCAACCCAACTTTTCAACGAGGTGGAGGGAAGCATACCCCGCAGCCCAGACGGCCCCGCGCCGCGTAAGAAGTGCATCAGGATAGTCTCCACCTGGTCGTCGGCGGTGTGACCGGTGGTAATCAGTTCAACCCCTTGTTTCCTAGCCACCTGCACCAGAAAGCGATACCGCGCCAGTCGAGCCACCTCCTCCAAAGAACGGCCAGATCCAGTCGCGGCGCCACCATCCCAGCGCCCGATAACCGCCAGAACGCCATAGGCTTGAGCGACTCGTTGAACGAATGTCGCTTCTTCCGCGCTTTCCGGCCTTAATTGGTGATCAAGATGGGCAACGATGATCTGATAGCCCAGTCGGTTGAGGCAATCTAGCAAGCAAAGGCTATCTGGACCACCCGAGACGCCGGCGACCAGCCGTTGCCCAGGTTGCAGCAACCTTTCCTGGCGGATGAAATCAGCCACCTGCTGGTAAGTGTCCATTTTGCACTGATTATAGCATCGACGAGGGGATCTCAGATTTCGATTTGACATAACTTATCTTATGGCCAATACAGTCAAATAACCCCCATATGGTATAATGTTCGCTTGTCCCCATCGGAGGATTCCTGACCTTGGCTTTCAACCCCCTGAACTGGTTACTGGGTCTTCTCTCCCTTGATATCGGCATTGACTTAGGCACCGCGAACACGCTGGTTAACGTACGCGGCAAGGGAATCGTGATTAACGAACCATCATGGGTGGCGATCGATAAGAAGACCAAGCGCCCATTGGCTATTGGCGCAGAGGCCAAGCATATGGTGGGCCGAACCCCCGCCAATGTTGTCGCCATCCGACCGTTGCGAGACGGAGTGATTTCAGAGTTCGACATCACCGAGAGAATGCTCGAGTACTTCATCGCCAAGGCCCATGAACAAAGCATCGTGCCTGTACCCCGCCCGAGGGTAGTGATAGGCATCCCCAGAGGAGCGACGGAGGTTGAAAAGCGAGCCGTGTACGATGCCACCATGGCTGCTGGCGCTCGAGAGGTTTTTCTGATCGAGGAGCCCACCGCTGCCGCGCTGGGAGCCATGCTGCCCATCGGCGAGGTGCGCGGCTCGATGATTGTCGATATCGGCGGTGGCACCAGCGAACTGGCTGTCTTTTCCATGGGAGGCATCGTCATCTCCCGCTCGCTGCGAGTCGCCGGGGACGAGATGGACGAGGACATCGTCAGCTATATTCGCAACAAACATAACCTGCTCATCGGCGAACGCATGGCTGAGCGGGTCAAGATCGCCATCGGTTCCGCCCACCCTCTGAAGGAGGAAAAGACGATGAACGTGCGAGGGCGCAACCTGGTGAGAGGGCTTCCGGAGGCGATTGAAATCTCCTCAGTTGAGATCCGCGAAGCCCTGGCTGGCTCGGTGAAGATCATCATCAACACTATAAAAGACGCCATCAACGAGACCCCGCCAGAAGTGATTGCCGATTTGATGGAGGAAGGTGTCTGCATGACTGGGGGCGCCTCACAACTTCAGGGGTTCGCCGAGCGTCTATCAGATGAACTTCACATTCGGGTCTGGCTTGCAGAGGATCCGATAACTTGTGTAGCCCGAGGAGCAGGCATGATCCTCGATGACTTAGACAACCTTAGCCGGTTTCTAGTGGGTCTTGAACGAGGCGCGACCTAATCTCGTGACCTCCTGGACACACACATCCCCCACGTGTATCTACCCATGAGACGCTCAACTTCCCAGGCGATTATTGCGGTCACTTTGATCCTGCTGGCAACGGGTTTGCTGGTCTTAAGCCTCAGTGGTCATCTTGCTCCCTTGCAAGGTCTTATCTTACACCCACTCTCAGGCGTACAATCCTGGATCGCCTTACGGGTTGCAACCACCCGCGAATTACTATACTCATCCAGAGATATCGCTTCGCTACAAGAAGAAATAGCCCGGCTCGAGAGCGAAGTAACCCAATTGCAACAAGAGATTATCAGCCTGCGAGAACAAGCTGCTGAAGCTGAGATATTGGCCGCTCTCCTGGATTACGCTCGTGCGCAACCTGAAAGTAGCTACAAAGCCACCAATGTGATCGGACAGGACGTCAGCCCTTTCCTACGTTCAATATGGATAAACGCCGGATCTGATACAGGTTTCAGCCGGGGCATGCCTGTAATCACTCAGCGGGGGCTAGTTGGACGCATTGTTGAAGTCTTCCCAACAATAGCCCGCGTCCAATTGATTACCGACCCGGAGGCGTCGGTCAACGTTAAGCTTCAACAATCGCGTGCTGACGGTCTTTTGGCGCCGCAGTTAAACGGTGAGTTATGGGTCGATCTGATCGATCAAACCGTCACCGTTTCACAGGGAGAGTTGGTGTTAACCTCCGGTCTGGGAGGCAAGTACCCAACCGATATTCCAGTAGGTCAGATTTTAAACGTTCGGCGGCGTGATTATGAACTCTTCCAGCAGGCGGTTATCCAACCCAGCGTTGACTTCGACGACATTGATATCGTGCTCGTCATCACGAACTTTCACCCTCTACCACTGGAACACTCTGCCCCCTGAGGCGGCAATGATAGTCTACCTTATCGCCGTACCTTTGCTGGCGCTGCTGGCCGTGATTCAATCGACTATACTCAGCCACCTGGAACTATTCGAGGGAAGACCTGATTTGATCTTATTGGCAGTGGTCGGTTGGAGCCTAACCGGCCGAACTGAAGAAGCCATGGTCTGGGGAATGATCGGTGGCTTGTTTCTGGACTTGCTTTCAGGGTTACCTTTCGGAAGTAGTGCCATCGCCTTGATATTAGTTGCCTTTCTGGTATCTTTATCCGAAGGACGCTTTTGGGAAGCGCATCTCCTCATGCCACTTGGTGCTACATTGGTCGCCTCGCTTACCTTTCACATTCTAGGAATGGGTGCAGTCCTTCTCACTGGACGGGCATTGGACCTTTCCCTTGCTCTAACCCGTGTCATTCTACCAAGCACCTTTCTGAACTTAGTTCTGGCACTTCCAACTTCCCAGTTGGCCGGAGGATTACGCGACCGCCTCTTCCCTCCTGAGGTAGGAATCTGATGGCTGAAGATGCTGGTCCCAATATTCCTTCATGGCGGTTACGACTGACATACGTTGTGATAGTCCTGGTCCTGGTTTTCTATGCCGGTCGTCTGTTTAAATTACAAATCATCGAGGGGGCCTATTACCGGGCACAAGCCGACGATAACCGTTTCATCACTATAAGCATACCTGCCCCGCGGGGGGTAATTTACGACCGAAATGGCGTTCTGTTGGTACGAAACATCCCCGCTTTCAATGTCATGATCACTCCAGCATTGCTACCGGACAGTCCAGCCGAGACCGAGGCGATCTACAGACGCCTTTCTGATCTAACTGGGATTCCGATCGACCAAGAGGGCCCTCCAGCAGCTCCCTGTGTCCCTGGCCGCGGCATACTTCAACTGGTTCTGGAAGGATGGACCAACCGACCTTATGATGCCTGGCCCATCGCCTGTGACGTAGATGAGACAGTCGCCCGCATCCTGCGCGAGGAGCAGGTCGACCTTCCAGGTGTTAGTGTTGAGGCAGTTCCAATTCGTGACTACATAACCGGCAAATTAACGGCCGCAATTATCGGCTATCTCGGTCCGATACCAGCGGCGCTCAAAGACGCCTACGAAACTCGGGGCTTCGTAGCTGGAAGGGATAAAATCGGCTACGTGGGAATCGAAGGCTGGTACCAGAATATCCTAGCCGGTCAGAACGGCCAGAAAAGTGTCGAGAGAGATGTTGCTGGTCGACAGTTACGTGAAGTTGGCATCGTCACCCAGCCGGTTCCGGGTAATAGCTTGCGTTTGACAATCGATACTCGCCTCCAGGCTGCAGCCGAGACCGCACTGCGTAATCGGATGGAGTTCATTAATCGCGTAGCCGGCGAGGAAAGGACGCCCATCGGCGTAGTTATTGCCATGAACCCGCAGACAGGTGAAATCTTGGCTATGGTCACCCTGCCAACTTACGAGAATAACCGATTTGCCCGTTTCATCCCCCTGGATTACTACCTACAACTGGAAGCAGATGAGCGCGGCAACCCGCTCATCAACCACGCCATCGCCGCAGAATGGCCTCCTGGCTCGACCTTTAAAATGGTCACCGCCGTCGGAGCCCTCAACGAAGGCGTCATCACCCCTGAGCAACGAATCTTTGACCCGGGCAAGATCACCATTGTCAACCGCTACTTCCCCCAGGACCAGGGTAAAGCTAAAGATTTTATTTGTTGGGATCCGGAAGGACATGGATATGTGGACTTCGTTCACGGTATTGCTTACTCTTGCAACGTGTTCTTCTATAAAATTGGCGGCGGGTTCCCCGGCGAAATTGATGAAGGACTTGGAATAGATGGGGTCAACGTCTATGCCCCCTCCCTGGGCTACGGCGCGCCCCTGGGTATTGATTTGCCTGGTGAGGAAGATGGCTTGATCCCTAACCCTTACTGGAAGCGAATCACCCTTGGCGAGAATTGGTCCACAGGCGACACATACAACTCGGTAACTGGCCAGGGATTCGTACTTGCCACCCCGCTTCAGGTGATGACTTCTATTGCTACCTTGGCTAACGGTGGGCGAGTCATGTGGCCGCATCTGGTCCAGGAAGTGCTCGATGGTGAAGGGAATGTCGTCCAGCGATTCGAGCCTTGTGTGTTGTGGGACATCGCTGATGGTGTGCGCACTCCGCTTGAATCTATCGGTGTGAATTGCCCGACGCTACCAGAGGAGATCCGGGAAACTATCCAAATATCCCGACAAGCCATCGGCTCACCCGATGTAAATGTCGAACCTTGGGTGATCGAGCAGACACAGCAAGGAATGCATCTTGTTACAACAGAGGGGACAGCTGAGGGATATGCTGATCTAGAAACGATCTCCTCGGCTGGTAAAACAGGTACTGGTGAATTTTGCGATGAGGTAGCTCGCGAGAAGGGGTTATGCAAGCCTGGCGAATGGCCTACTCACTCCTGGTATGCCGGCTACGCTCCATTTGAAAATCCAGAAATTGTGGTCATCGCGTTCGTTTACAACGGCGGTGAGGGAGCCGTAACATCAGGTCCAATCGTGCGCCAAGTGATGGAAGCTTACTTCTCCCTCAAAGCGATCGATGTTGACAGGGCGGATTAAATCTTGTGCATTATTGGGTTCGTCACGCCAAATTCAATGATGTCTCCTAGATAAGTTGCATAAATTGACTCTTCGATATTTCATTATTTGCACACAAACTTGATCGCGGAGAGCTTTTGGAGTGCCGAAGCTCTGCTCCGGCTGCGCAAGCAGAGCTTGCCCACTCCAGATAACCCACCCGGATCACAATATAGGCTGTGCATCCATTTCACCTGACTAACACCGTATTCACCAGACCTCGCTGGTTGACTGATCGCCCGCAGTAGCAGAGCGTGCTATAATTACAGATCAGGTGTTCGATGGACACACCCACCAAAGATCGGAACCAACACCACCTGGTTGCAGACATCCCACTGACATCTCAAAGATCGAGACGCTGTAGAGTAAATTAAGATATGCAATCAACTCGCATATGGCGCCACTTTGATATCTTGTTGCTGGCAGCAGTGGCCATCCTGACCATCGCTGGTGTAGCTATGATCCGCTCAGCCATCGCTGGCAACGAGGAACTGGCTGAAACGGTGCCACGTCAGGCGATCTACGCTGTGGTTGGGTTGGCCGTAGTGCTAGTTACCACCGCCATCGACTACCGGCTCTGGTCTGCCCTTTCACGCCCCATATTTGTCTTCACCCTGGTATTCCTGGCGATGATCCCGGTTGCCGGTTTTGTCGGTTTTGGCTCCGCTCGCTGGTTCAGAGTCGGTATTGTCACTATCCAACCTTCTGAATTGGCGAAGATCCTCATGATCCTGGTCATAGCGGATTACCTCGCTCGTCACAAGCATGAAATCAATCAAACCAAGATCGTACTCCGCAGCTTGATACTGATTGGTTTGCCGGCCTTGCTGGTGTTTATCCAGCCCGACTTGAGTACAGCTATTGTGCTGGGTGTCATTTGGCTAGCGCTGATCTGGGCTGCGGGCGTTCAGATGAAACAGTTTGCGTTCCTAATCGGTCTTGTACTAATCGTGATCCTCATTGCAGCCCCTTTCCTTGTGCGTTATTTCCAAGTCGACTACCTCCAGGAACGAAATTTCCTCTTCATAAGACATTACCAGATGAAACGACTGGTTACCTTTCTGTTTCCTGATTCTGAAGCCCATTTTGGCGAGACCTACAACATCAATCAAGCCCTTATCTCGATTGGCTCCGGTAGTTGGTTCGGGCAAGGCTACGGCCACGGCACACAGGTTCAACTACGCTTCCTCAAGGTACGCCACACCGACTTCATCTTCTCGGCCATATCGGAGGAATTCGGCTTCATCGGCACCCTGATTATCATGCTGTTGTTTATGTTTATCCTGGTTCGCTGTTTGCGGGCGGCGCGCATGGCCCGAGATACCTACGGTGCCCTCATTTGCTACGGAGTGGCGATCCTGCTTCTCTTCCAAGGCGCCTTCAACATCGGTATGAATCTGAACCTCTTTCCCGTCTCCGGCCTCCCGCTGCCTTTCCTGAGTTACGGTGGCTCTTCTCTCCTCACCAGCCTGCTGGGTATCGGGCTAGTGGAGAGCGTCATACTGCACCATAAACAAATCGAGTTCTAGCTCATCCCTGTTTTTGAGGTCGTTCTATGACAGATCCCACCCCAGCGCGCGTGCGATTTGCACCCTCCCCCACCGGTCGGTTCCATATCGGCGGTGCTCGTACCGCCCTGTATGATTTCCTTCTCGCCCGCCAGACCAGTGGCCAGTTCATCCTACGCATCGAGGACACTGATCGCAAGCGTTTTGTACCCGGCGCAGAGGAGGAGATTATGGAATCTCTGCACTGGCTGGGACTTGAATGGGATGAAGGTCCGGATGTTGGCGGACCATTCGGTCCATACCGCCAATCGGAGCGCACTCAGATCTACCAGCAACACGCTGAATTATTGGTTGAGCGGGGCTACGCTTACCCATGCTTCTGCTCTCCTGAACGATTATCCCAGGTTCGGAAACAACTGCTGAAAGTTAAGCAACCGCCACGTTATGATCGACTCTGCCGGCGCCTTGCTCCCGAAGAGGCCCAGGCCCGAGTCCAAGCCGGCGAATCGCATGTCATTCGGTTTAAGACACCCCGTGATGGATCGACCACTGCGGTTGATTTGCTGAGAGGCCCGATTACAGTCCAAAATGCCAGCCTAGACGATTATATACTGCTCAAATCGAATGGTTTACCGGTCTATCACCTAGCTGCAATCGTCGACGACTATCTGATGAAGATCACCCACGTATTACGCGGTTCCGAATGGCTACCCACCTTCCCACTTCACGTTCTCATTTACCAAGCTATGGGTTGGGATCAACCAATATGGGTACATCTCTCCGTCTTCCTCAACCCAAGTGGGAAGGGAAAGATGAGCAAACGCCACGCCGGGGTGAAAGCAATCTATGTGCTCGACCTCAAACAGATGGGTTACCTGCCAGAGGGATTGCTAAATTGGATATCGTTGATGGGTTGGTCGTTTGACGATCATACCGAGTTTTTCTCAATCCAGGAATTGATAGAATTTTATTCATTACAGAAGCTAAATCCTAGCCCGGCTGCAGTTGATTATAAAAAGCTAGACCACTTCAACGGACATCACATCCGTGACCTTCCCACAGAAGATCTAGTCCACCGGATGCGCCCCTTCTACGAGACTGCCGGCCTGGTGGTTGATGATGCACAACTGAGTCAAATTGCGCCTTTAGTTCAGGAACGTATCCGCACGTTGGAGGAGGCAGTTGAGATCTCCGGCTTCTTCTTCCGCGATACTGTTGAACCAGACCCCGCTCAATTGATCGGTAAAAATATGACTCCCGCCGAATCAGCCAAAGCTATCCGGCGAGCGTACCAAGTAATCGAGGCGCTACCCACAATGGATGTTGAACCGCTCGAAACCGCCTTGCGGTTTTTAGCCGATGAAATAGGTCTTAAAGCAGGTCAATTATTCGGAATCTTACGCGTCGCTGTAACCGGACAGCGCGTCAGCCCACCACTAATCGAGAGCATGGCTGTTATTGGTAAAGTTGAAGTTCTGGCTCGAATTGAGCGAGCGATAGCTCTCTTAGAAACCCAGGCAGAGGTGGAGTAGACGCCCTCCTGGGCATGTGATAAAATGCCGCGAACGTTTGGGGGTTCGTCTAGTGGTAGGACAGCGGACTCTGAATCCGTAAGCCGAGGTTCGAATCCTCGACCCCCAGCCATCAAACGCCCGGCTCTTGGCTTTATGCCCTCATAGCCGGGCGTTTTCATCAATGCAGGGATGCACAAGGGCTCATATCAAGATGAATAGTATACAATACCAACCAATAGGGACGATCCATTCACCTTTCGACAAACCTCAAAACATGCCCATTCAACCAGTGGGGGCGTTGGGCATCTCAGGAATGGTTGTTGTCGATCCTGAGTTTCAGGAGGGGCTTCAGGATCTAGAGGACTTCTCCCACATCATCCTGCTCTACCACTTACACCTCTCCAAGGGTTATGCCATGAAGGTCAAACCATTCCTTGATGACAATCTTCGTGGGCTATTCGCTACACGAGCGCCCCGCCGGCCCAATCCCATCGGAATCTCGGTTGTGCGACTGGAGAGGATTGAGGGTAATATTTTGCATGTGGTGAATCTAGATATCGTCGATGGCACACCATTGTTGGACATAAAACCGTACGTACCGGATTTTACTGAGTCAGAAGATGTTAAAATCGGATGGTTGTCGAAGAAAAAAATCAATGCCAAACGATTTAGGGCAGATGATCGTTTCCGGTCTTAATCGCAGATCAGGTCCTGTTCCCGCCGGAAATAAACACAACTTTCAAGTTCGGACCTTTACCGAGGTCAGCATAATAATCTACCATCACTACGAAGCTTCTGAGGTACGTATCGCATGAATATCAAGGATAAAATTGTATATGCCATTCTCGAAGGGACATGGCTAAGCCCGATCTATGTCGCCATGGGTGCAAATGGTCTTGTGGCCGTAGAGCTTGGAGGCCAAGAGGCTACCTTTAGCGCCAGGATTGAGCAATTCACCCAAGCTCGGGTAAGCTGCGATCAGGACGCCTTACGTCCAGTTTTAGATCAATTGCGTGAATTCTTGAATGGGAATCGCCTCAAATTCGACCTGCCAATCGATTGGTCCAACCTTTCATCTTTTCAGCGTGCAGTTCTTCAAGCCACTTCCGAAGTGCCGCCAGGCAGTGTGGTTTCTTACCGCGAAATTGCCCACCAAATTGGCAAGCCAGGCGCGGCACGAGCTGTCGGGCAAGCACTCAGCCACAACCCCATGCCACTTATCATCCCTTGTCACCGTGTGTTGACAGTCGATGGTTCTCTGCGCGGTTACGGGGGAAAGGGAGGGGTGAAGACCAAACGAGCCCTTCTAGAGCTAGAAGGCGCACATCTGCCCTGAAGCCTCGCGCCCCGATGGTATAATGAACGAGTGAATGCAAACCGATGGCAAGATTTAGGTCACGTTGAGATCACCCCCTTATCACCTACGATGCTTTGAATCCTGCTGCGCCTACCGAACGCGCGAATAAACCTTAAAGCCTGTCGAGGATGAAAAACGATGGAAGACTTAAAACAAGCATTAATAAACGCCCAAGAACGAATCCAAGATCTTCTGGTGCGTCTTTGACTTTCCAGAGCGTGAAGCTCAATTAATAAAACTAGAGCGCACCTCTGAAGATCCCACGCTATGGGACGACCAGGACAAAGCTCAGACCACGATGCGTCGGTTGGCTCACCTGCGTGGGGAAGTCGAGGGTTGGCGCGAATTGATCCGTCAAGTAGACGATGCGCTTGAACTAACCTCCCTAGATGACAAAGCGCTACGACCAGACATCGAAGACGAGCTTGCTGCAATCGAGGAAGAGATCACTCGGCGAGAGACCAGGGCACTATTATCTGGTCGTTACGATCGCGGCAATGTTTTTCTGACCATCCATGCAGGTGCCGGCGGCACCGATTCGCAGGACTGGGCTTCAATGCTGCAGCGGATGTACCTCCGATGGGCCGAAAAACGTGGCTTTGGAACCGAAATCCTCGACATGAGCGAGGGTGAAGAAGCCGGGATTAAAAGTGTAACTATTGCCGTTGACGGCGAGTATGCATATGGTTACATGCGAGCTGAGAGGGGTGTCCACCGCCTCGTCCGTCTCTCTCCCTTTGACGCCGCCCATCGTCGTCATACTTCTTTCGCTTTAGTTGAAGTCCTTCCCCAGGTTGAGGTCGATGATGAAGTCGTCATAAATATGGAGGAATTGCGAATCGACACCTACCGCTCTGCCGGTGCAGGTGGTCAGAACGTACAAAAGAATGAGACTGCAATTCGTATTACCCACCTTCCCACTGGTCTTGTGGTCACGTGTCAAAACGAACGCTCCCAAACCCAGAACAAAGCAAACGCCATGCGGGTCCTGCGCGCCCGCCTGTTGGAACTCAAACACCAACAACAAGTAGAGGAGCTTGCACAGATCAAGGGTGATCATATCAAACCCGAATGGGGAAGCCAGATACGCTCCTATGTACTCCATCCCTACCAGATGGTAAAAGACCATCGAACTGGTTATGAGACGGGGAATGCGACCACTATCCTAGATGGTGAACTTGGCGGGTTTATTGAGGCCTATTTAAGGTACTCGATCGGGCAAACCAATTAAGGCACACCTTGTCGCTGCGGGTGCCATCTGCTATAATCCGCCCGTTCACTTGAATTAGGAGGTTTATTGCGTGGCGACTTATCTCAACCTCGCATTGGTTGTTACATCCATCGCGTTGATCATCATCATCCTGATCCAAAGTCGGGGAGCGGGTCTGGGAGGTTTGGGCGGTGGGGGTGATATGGGAGGCGCTAGCTATCATGTCCGCCGCGGGATCGAACATTTGCTGTTTACCATCACCATTGGTCTGAGCTTCGTATTCTTCCTGCTCGCCGTCCTCAGCGTTGTCTTGGGCGGTTAGTTTCAATTTATCAACCCCACGGCTGCAAGAGCTATATTTCAATGCGCAATCTACGTTGGCAATTGTTGATCGCAGTCGGCGGTCTGATCCTTGTCGTCGGCCTACTTGTCGGACAAACGCCGGATTTGGATGCTATCTCTCCCCAACCCGTCCCGGGAGGCGTTTACACCGAGGCTCTTATCGGGCAACTGATTCGGCTCAATCCAATCCTGGACACAAATAATCAGCCAGACCGCGACATTGATCGTCTGCTCTATAGCGGTCTGGTTCGATTCAACTCACGCGGCGAACCCCTTAAAGATTTGGCAGCCGAATGGGCAGTTTCCGCTGATGCCACACTCTATACATTTACGATCCGCGATGACGCATATTGGCATGACGGCGAGCCAGTCATCGCTGATGACGTGATATACACATTCTCAAAGTTTCAAGATCCCGATTATCCCGGTCCGAAAGACCTGCATGCCATGTGGCAGCAAATCAATATCATTCGACTAGATGACCGACGGGTGCAGTTTCAACTTCCTGAACCTTTCGCACCCTTCCTCGACTACCTATCCATCGGCTTGTTGCCCGATCATCTACTCAGGGGTGTCTTGATAGTGGATCTAATCAACCACCCTTTTAATCTGCAACCAGTCGGTACCGGACCCTTCCGCTTCGACCGCTTTCTGGTTGAGGATGGGAATATCACCGTTGTTAGCTTGGTTGCCTTCGACGACTACTATGCTCAGTCTCCCTTCCTCGAACGGGTCGAGTTTCACTTCTATGATGATTCTCAAGCTGCACTAGAGGCTTACCTTGCCGGGGAAGTCCAGGGGATCGGGCAAGTTGACTTGGAGATCCTTCCTCAGGTTCTTGAGGCGCCAGGACTTAATTTACATACAGCTCAACTGCCACGACTAAACTTGGTCTTTCTGAACTCGAAGCATGCTGAAAAGAAGTACCTTGGTGAGAAAAAGTTTCGCCAAGCGCTATTGCTCTCCATCAATCGACAATGGATCATCAATCACGCTCTTGCCGGCCAAGGCGTGATTCCTTCCGGACCAATACTGCCTACCTCTTGGGCTCACTCGGAAAGTTTGGAACCCCTCCCTTTCGATCTGGACCGCGCAGCCACGCTTCTCGACTCGCTTGAATGGCAACTCCCCATAGGCGCAACACCTGGAACTCCTGAATACCGACGTAGCAAAGATGAGCAGGTACTGAGCCTGGAACTTATCTATCCTGACGATCCAACCAACACAACCGTAGCTGAAACGCTCAAGACCAGCTGGGAGGCAATCGGTGTTCAGGTCGATTTGAAACCTGTTGATCCCGGTAGCCTGCTCGAAGATTACCTGGAGCCACGCACATTTGAGGTGGTGCTAACCGAGATCGACCTCCTGCGTTCACCCGACCCTGACCCTTACCCTTTCTGGCATGACTCCCAGACGGAAACCGGTCAGAATTACGGTGGTTTTGCTGACCGTAATATCAGCATCTGGCTTGAACAGGCTCGCATCAATCCTAATTTCGGTCGCCGAGCCGAACTCTATCGCAACTTCCAATATCGGTTCCAGGACCAAGTCCCCGCCCTTTTACTATATTACCCAGTCTATAATTTTGCGATCGATGACCAGATTCAGGGTGTGACTATCGGGCCGCTCCTCGATCCAAGCGATCGTCTTAGCAACATCGTCGATTGGTATTTGCTTACCCGACGAGGATTTGGTTTAGAGGCAATGCCATGACTGACGCCCTCGCAGACTACAGAGTTGTATTTGATAATACTATTTAATAAACCCAACAACGGTCCGTGGCTATCTGGAGCACCATGGTATAATCCCAAGGCTCAGCCCCAGACGGCCCAAGCGATGATTCCCTGAGAAAGGTGCGAAAGTGAAAGGTCAAAAAAACAACAACTACCGGCATATGCTGGTAGATCTAAAACCCTCGATGAAACTAGAGGGCCAAGTAACAAAGTTAGGGTTATTTGGCGCCTTAGTCGACGTTGGGGCTGAACGCGAAGGATTGGTACACATTTCGATGCTAAAGCGGGGACATGTCAACCGAGCCGAGGATGTTGTGCAGGAGGGGCAAAAGGTCGAGGTATGGGTTCACCGGGTGGATCCCAACGCTGGTCGGCTCGAGCTCACCATGATCAAACCGGTCCAATTGAAATGGGATAAAATCAAACCGGGTCTGAAGCTAAAGGGAGAAGTTGTCCGCCTTGAAAAGTTCGGTGCTTTCGTCGATGTGGGCGCCGAGCGCCCAGGTTTGGTTCATGTCAGTGAGCTGAGCACAGAATACGTCTCCGATCCCTCAGATGTGGTAAAAGTGGGAGATGAAATCGAAGTAAGTGTGGTCGATATTAACCGAAAAAAACGCCAGATCCGACTAAGCATGAAGGAAGTGGCTCTCGAGGTCGAGGATGACGAAGAGGCCACGGACGAAGTACCAACTGCCATGGAGTTCGCACTCCGCCAAGCGCTGCAACATTCAGATAATAAGGAACCCGAAATTCAGTCCAGTCCTCGTCGCAATCAGAATAGAGAGCAAAAAGAGTTGGAAGATATTCTCAATCGTACATTGAAACATAGGGTGCGGACTGCATCCTCAAGCGAGTAGTCACTCTTTCTCCCAATCATCATCCAAGTCTTCTTCTCCCCATTCCTCGTCCTGTACCAGGGAAATATCTCGTAGATTCCAGTATAAGTTAATCAACCTTCATCTGGGTCTATTTCTACAGCATCTGCCCCGCACAAGCCTTCTCCTAATCCTACCCAATGGCAGATGCTACCTAATAGTATGGCTTCAAGAATTTCCCCAGCCGTAACAGTTTCTACATCTGCCGGCACTACAAGCAGCGCATTTGCTGCCACCAAAGATGACAGCACTCCAGAGTCTTGACTACCAGTCAGCCGCGCTCGGTATTCGCCCTCCTCCCAACGTACTTTAGCCCGCAAGTAGCTCTCACGCCCATCGGATTGGAGTGCATGATCCACACGGACCATCAGCTTCAGAGGTTCAGCTACTCGACTGCCACTCAACCGTGCAATTACTGGGTATGCAAAAATCTGGAAGGTGACCAACGCTGAAACCGGGTTCCCAGGTAAACCGAGGAAGGGAACCGTACGGTATGATCCAGAAACTATAGGCTTGCCAGGACGGAGGTTGACCCGCCAGAAAGAAAGTTCACCATGAGCTTCGATTGCAGAACGCACGAAGTCAAAAACGCCCATGCTCACACCGGCTGAAGAGATGATCAGGTCGACGCCTGCTTCCACCGCGTGGTCCAACCGCTCCACCACTGCTTCAACTTGGTCAACTGCGATACCCAATCTAAGAGCGACCGCTCCGGCTGCTTGTACCGCCGCCGCCAACCCATAGCTGTTTGCATCACGTAGATGTCCAGGGATCAAAGGTTCACCGATCTCGAGCAGTTCATCCCCGGTTGAGAGGATCGCCACCATTGGACGGCGATACACACTCGGGTTTGAAATGCCCAGCGCAGCCATCATACTGATGTCCTGTGGTCGTAACCGATGTCCGTCTTGTAAGACCAATGTCCCCCTGCGCACATCCTGCCCCACCTCACGCAGGTAATCCCCTCGTACAACCGGTTCTAGTACCTCAATCCGATCCGGCAACGTTCGTCCGACCATGGCGCTGGCATCGGAGGTGAACTCGACTGGTAAGACCGCGTCGCTTCCAGGAGGTAGGGGTCCCCCGGTCATAATCGGCATCGCCTCCCCAGATCCTAACAACCGTAATGTCTCCTTCTCTACTGTATCATCCCCTACCACTGTGAGGGTCACTGGTCGCTCTGACGATGCGTGAATAACATCTGCTGCCCTCACAGCGTAGCCATCCATTGCCGAGTTGGAAAATGGAGGGAGATCGATTATAGCCACGACATCCTGCGCCAACACACGACCCAAGCAGCCCAGTAAGGGAACCTGCTCTTTGGACAGCGGATATATGGTGGCCAGCAGTCGATCTAGAGCCTGGGCAACACTTAGGGAAGATTTAGACACGGTTCCAACTCAATATTAAAAAAGATCATATCGCGCGGAGTATTATCCGACCTTTATATTGGCTCATCCAGGTCGAAGTCGACGAGCTTCAAGGATATTGGGTAAAGCTTCTAGGCGATTTAGGACACGACTCAATTGCCCAATATCAGTGATAAGCATTACCAAATCAAAAATCGCCAGGCTGTTCTTGGTTGAAAGGTGAACCGAAGACATACTGATCCCTTCATTAGAAACCAGCGTCGACACATCGCGCATTAGTCCCTCCCGATCATAGGCCTGAATGCGGACGGACACAGGATAGGTCTGCTTGGCGCGCCCCCAGGACACCTGAACTAATCGCTCTCTGTCCTTGATGCGTAATACGTTGGGACAACCCTGATGATGAATAGTTGCTCCACGACCTCGAGTTATATAGCCAATTATTGGATCACCGGGCGCAGGGTTACAGCAACGGCCTAAACGGACGAGCAACCCCGACAATCCGAGGATACTAACCTCATCCGCCGCCAATTCAGTGGGCGGTAAATCCTCAACCTCAGTGGCCAAGTCGAACCCTTGCTCATCCTCCTCTACAACCTGAGTAATAATCTTACCCAGATGAACATCCCCACAGCCAATAGCAGCTAATAAATCATTTACCTGGGAATAACCCAGGTCACGAGCGATTTTTTCATATGAGACTCCTTCAACACCCAGACGCCGTAATTCCCGTTCCAGCAACAGGCGGCCATGGGAAACATTCAACTCTCGGTTCCGTCGCCGGAACCATTGTCGAATCTTGCTACGCGCCCGTTGGCTCTTGACCATTTCCAAGCTAGGATTTAGCCAATCCCGACTAGGACCACCGCGCTTGGAGGTAAGGATTTCAACCGAGTCGCCGGTTTGAAGGTTATTGCTTAGGGATATAAGTTTGCCGTTCACCTTGGCGCCACGGCAACGGTGTCCGATATCGGTGTGGATATGATAAGCAAAGTCGATGGGGGTTGATCCAGCAGGCAAATCAATGATGTCACCCTTGGGGGTGAACACGTATACCCGATCGTCTAAAACATCGGATTTCATCGCATCGACGAAATCCGCCGCGTCATCGACGTCTTGGCGCCATTCCATCAACCGCCGCAGCCACGAGATACGCCGCTCGTAAGTATCGCCGGGTCGGCGACCTTCTTTGTAATGCCAATGTGCGGCGATGCCATACTCGGCATTCTCATGCATTTCTGGGGTACGAATCTGCGTCTCAAGCGTCTTGCCATCGTTGTAGATGACTGCTGTGTGAAGGGATTTATAGAAGTTGTCCTTGGGAGTAGCAATGTAATCATCAAATGTGCCCGGCACCGGCTTCCACTCGTTGTGAATCACACCTAAGGCCAGGTAACATTGCGATTCACTCTCGACGATGACCCGTAATCCACGCACGTCATAGACCATATCGAACGGCACATCCTTACGTTCCATCTTGCGGTAAATGGAGTAGAGATGCTTAGGTCGGCCAGTGACTTCCGCCTGAATGCCCGCCTCAGCTAAGACAGTCCTCAGTCGGAGGCTGATTTCTTGCAACGCATTTTCGCGATCAACACGTCTCGCAGCTACGTGAGCAGCGATCTCCTTATACTTCTCTTGATATACATAACGAAAGGCGAGGTCTTCTAACTCCCACTTCATCTGCCAGATGCCCAATCGATTGGCAAGCGGAGCGAATATCTCAAGCGTTTCCTCAGCGATACGTCGACGTTTCTCAGCCGGCAGATGGGCCAAAGTGCGCATATTATGCAACCGGTCGGCGAGCTTGATCACAACCACGCGTACGTCGTCGCCCATCGCTAAAAAGGTTTTTCGGAGTGTTTCCTTGGCTAGTTCCCCCTTAGATGCACGTACACTCCTGGCCCCCTTATCGCGCTGACTGACGCGTGGCAACTGGGTTAACTTAGTCACCCCGTCCACCAGCGAGGTCACTTCATCCCCAAAATCTCGCCTTAGGTCCTTCAAGGTGAGATCAGTATCTTCCACAGTGTCGTGCAATAGCCCAGCCACAATCGCAGGAATAGGTGCTCTAAGCTCAGCCAGGATAGAAGCCACTGCTAGACAATGCTGGATGTACGGCTCACCAGAAGCCCGCTTTTGGCCTTTATGGGCACCCTTAGCAACTTTATAAGCGCGTCTAACCAAGTCCCGGTCTGCAGGACTGGTTCCCTCCGGTAAGACTTCGAGCAATCCTTCCAGCTTCATGATCGCCAACCTGCGTCCAGTATATCTCCAGCCCGCCCGTCCATCAAGAGGGCTCAAGCCCTCTTGTGAGGTTCGACCGGGTCCACATGATGAAGAAGCCTGCAACCAGCAACTCACAAGTGAGTGCACTGAAAAAACTACTCTAGAGTAGCGGTGAGGGGTATATGTGGGGGTGTGGGCGCAGCCCGCACCCCCACATATACAGGTTCCCTTCTCACGGTTGACCTTTTTTCAGTGGGATCACAAGTGAAAACACAAACCAACCTGAGACGAATGTTAGCACTCAGCCTGGCAGTAAATAAGGATTGTACTCGTTATGGGGAGTTATTTCGTTGGCCTGCCTCTTATAAGCCAAAAACTGATGCTTATACTAGGTCCTCGATCTAATTGTCTACCAAGACGATATCAGAGGATTCGCGCTTGTCGCTCAACCACGAAGAAAATTCGCTCTGTACTGCTTGAAAATAGGCATATTCGTCAAGCGGACGTTCCCCATGATCTATCACTTCGAACAAGTGCCAACCCTGTTGAGTCTCAATCGGGCCTACGATATTACCAATAGATACTTCAAACACAAGTGCTGCGGCTTGATCGTATCGCTCAATCAAAATCATCAATGGCAACCATCCCAAATCACCACCTGTGTCCTTAGTTAATAAATCCTCAGATGACTCTGCCGCCAGGTCCTCCCAGGCTTCACCAGCATCTAAGCGTGCTAAAAACTCCTCTGCTACCTCGCGCTCTTCTACCCGAATATGCCGCAACCAAACTTGCTCCTGCTCGCGCGCAACTACATCCTCAAAGGTCTCCATGAGACGTTCCCGATACAGCTGAGCCTCTAGATACGCGCGGTAATCTGCCTCGGTGGCCTCGTACTGGTCAGCTAAAACCTCAAGGAAGTTATAGAAATTCTCATCAAATGCTTCCTTGGTGTAAGACGTGGCTGTTGGCCCAGGCGTTGACATCGGTTCAACTGTAAGGCTAGGGCCAGCCGTCGATGTGGCAGTAGCCTCGGCCAGTTCAGTTGGGTCAGGCGTACTTGTTGGTGCTGAAGTTGGAGTACCATCGGGGAAATAACCGAAGGCTCGTTGAATTGCTCGATCGATATCTGCTTCATTAACCGTGATTTCCAACCGATGAGCCTCCTGCTGAATAAGCAAATCATCGATCAATTCGTTCAGGACACGATAGCTAACAGAAAACGGATCGCTCTCCGGCGATAATGCTAAACGTACTCGACTCTGGAACTCCCGGTTGGAGATTTCTTGGCCATCGACGATAGCTATAGGCTGCCGCGGTTTGATAATCTGAGTGTCCACCCATCCATAGCCAAGGATGCCAAAAATAAGCAGGGCAGTGGTGACGGCGCTAGCAATGATCCAGTTTCTCTGAATTTGCTCTCTCTTAGCGCGGGCCAAGTGCTTTTTTGTTATCAAGGACTTGGCCCGTCGCCTCTTCATTCTTATTATTCTCCTCGGTTGAAGTTATCGGGGGGAAGGAACGGAAGCATTCTCGTCCCTTTCTGCAATACGCCCGATATCATCTCATCCTATCGGCGGCGAAGGGAAGAAACGCCATATGCCGAGCACGTTTTATAGCTCGTGCCAGCATTCGTTGGTGTTTGGCGCAGTTCCCTGTCTCGCGACGTGATCGGATCTTTCCCTGCTCGTTTACATAACGTTTCAGAAGTTCATGTTGCTTGTAGTCGATCGCGATTGCTTTTTCAGCACAGAATTTACAGACACGCGGACGGCGTGTATAGCGACGCCTACCAGTCGATCCTCTACGGCCACTGTCACCACTCGATTCAGTGCGTCTTTCTTCAGTCAATGGGCTTTCTCCTCCACCGACCTGATAAGTCGGTGAAACCTGCTGAATAATGGCAGGACTACGTGGAGTCCTCCTCCACTTCTTCTCCTGGTCCAGCTTCATACGAACTGCTTATATCATGTCGTTCTCCAAGCATAATCATCTCCCTCGCCACCAATTCGGTGGTGGAATGCTTGTTGCCCTCAGCGTCCTCCCAACGTCGTGTTTGCAGCCGTCCTTCGATATATACCTGCTGTCTTTTGTGTAGATATTGGTTACAGATCTCAGCCAAGCTTCCCCAAGCGACGACGTTAAACCATTCAGTCTCTTCATGGCGCTCGCCATCGGCGGAGCGCCACGTGCGAGATGATGCAACACTAAAGGTGGTAACCGGTCGACCTGAAGGTGTATAGCGCATTTCGGGGTCGCGCCCCAGGTGGCCGATGATCATCACCTTGTTCAAGCCGCGGCTCATACCAGACTCCTTTCGTCGAGAACCATCTTCGTCTACTGAGACTGTCAGGAGGGCTCCTTTAAGGTGATCATGAAACGAAGTATTTGCTCGCTCAAACGTAGATCGCGCTCGATAAGCGCGCCTGCTTGAGGCGGCATTTCAATTGGAATAAAGTAGTAGTAGCCGTCTGTCTTCTTATTTATCGGATAAGCCATACGACGTTTGCCCCATCGATCGATCTTGCCAAGTTTGCCACCAGCAGACTCAATCCAGCCCATGACCTTTTCTTCAAGGTCTGTGAGAGCTTGCTCTTCCAGCTCTGGATCGACGATATAAGCTAATTCATAGTTGCGCATAGAGGTCACCTTTCCTCGGGATTGCCCCTCGACTCTGCGCCGGGCGGCACAGGCTAGTAGCGGAAAGCGCGCCTTGCGCAAGGCGCGACAATGGACGTTAGTTTATCATGAAGCGTCATGTTTAGCAACCTTAACTGGTCTCACGTAGCCTTTCACGGTATAATTTTTACCATCTGGGGCCGTAATGCACCCGCAAAAGGGTCACCAGCTTAAACAATCCGAAAACGCGACAAGCAGACTGGCCCGCCCCAGATAGAAAAGGCCAGGTCAATCCACGCCTGGCTCACTTGTTGTCATCTTTCAAACTAGACCTGCACGCTAGGAGGCAGGATGGCATCTCAGCCTATCATTTTTGGCACCGACGGTTGGCGTGGTCGTATCGCCGACAATTACACCTACTCAGCAGTCCGGCGTTGTGCACATGGTTTTGCCCGCTACCTGCTAGAGGTCGAGGGAAACCAAAAGCTCGTTGTCATTGGCCACGATAAACGGTTCGGTTCGGAGGCATTTGCCGTCGTGGCAGCCGAGGTTATGGCCGGTCATGGGTTGCACGTTCTCCTTACCGATGGACCAACACCGACGCCAACGATCTCATACTCTGTAGTCAACCAGGGCGCAGCGGGAGCGATCAATATAACCGCCTCTCATAATCCCGCCAGCGACAATGGGTTCAAGGTACGCAACCGTCATGGTGGTGCTATTGATCCAAACGGACTGCGGCAAATTGAAGCTAATATACCCGACGATGACCTCGACATACCTCGCTTGCCCATTGAGCAAGCCATATCCAGCGGTAAAGTGAGGCGCTTTAACCCCGCACCAGCTTACATTGAGCAAATCGAGCGATTAATTGATCTGGATCCCCTGCGTAAGGCGGGACTGACTGTGCTAATCGACGCCATGTGGGGTAATGGGAGCGGATGGTTTACAAAGCTGCTTGAGGGCGGATCGACCAGGGTGATCGAAATCCACAACCAGCGCAATCCGATCTTCCCTGAAATGTTACGACCTGAGCCAATCCCTCCTAATATAGACGTTGGTCTGGCTGCCACGATTGAGCATGGTGCTGATGTACTCTTGGTCACCGACGGCGACGCTGATCGATTGGGAGTTGGGGATGAGAACGGCAAATTCGTTGACCAACTGCGAGTATTTGGCCTTTTAGCATATTATCTACTTGAAGCGCGGGGGGAACGCGGTCCCATTGTTAAAACCCTTTCAACAACCACCATGCTCAACAAACTCGGCCATCAATATCAGGTCCCAGTCTACGAGACTGGCGTCGGGTTCAAGTATGTCGCTCCGAAGATGCTAGAAGTGGACGCGTTGATCGGCGGTGAGGAGTCTGGCGGTTATGCTTTCCGCCGGCACATCCCCGAACGCGACGGTATACTAGCCGGACTATACTTCTTGGATATGATGGTTCGCCTCAATCGTAAACCCTCAGAATTAGTGGAACTGCTTTTCGAGCAAGTGGGACCACACTTCTACAATCGGATCGATTCACCTTTGCCCTCGCGAGAGCGATCTGAAGTCGAAGAGCAGGTCCGCACAGCTCAACCGGTGACAATCGGCGGCTTGCATGTCACCGACTTAAATACGCTAGATGGGTTTAAGTTCTCGCTCGAAGACGGCAGCTGGCTACTGATCCGCTTTTCAGGCACTGAACCGATCGTGCGGGTCTATTGCGAGACTACCCAAGCAGACCGGGTGCAACCCATCCTGCAAGACGGGTTGAAAATCGTGGGCATCCAATGAATGCATGTTCAGCGTTTCTAGCGGACACCCACTGCCATCTGATGTTATCTGATTTCGATCATGACCTTCCGCAAGTGCTGGCGCGCGCCTGGGAGGCCGGTGTAAATCGTCTGCTTGTCCCTGGTTTGGATCTGGATACAAGCCGGAGTGCAGTCGAATTGGCGGAACAACATCCACAGGTATTCGCCGCTATCGGCGTCCATCCGCACTACGCTGAGACTTGGAATAACGTCATTGAGACAGAATTACGGATGCTAGCCCGTTCACCTAAGGTGGTCGCCATTGGAGAGATAGGACTTGATTATTATCGCAACTTGTCTCCCCCGGAGATCCAAAGAGCCGTCTTTAAAGCTCAACTTGAATTGGCTGCCGAACTAGAACGACCAGTCGTCATCCATAACCGGCAATCGATTGACGATGTCATGGCCCACCTCTTAACATGGTCTATGGACCTCCCTCAAGGACTCATCGGTAAGGTAGGTGTGCTGCACGCCAACTCAGCTGATCTAGAAACCGCAAACAAGGCAATTGCGGCGGGATTTTATATCGGCGTGGCAGGTCCAGTAACCTACCACAATGCCGAGACTCTACGTCAAATCACTACTCGACTACCCATAGAACGTCAGATCCTAGAAACCGATGCTCCGTTTTTAACACCCCATCCAAACCGCGGCCAACGAAACGAGCCTGCTTATGTGAGGTTAGTAGCAGAGCAGTTTGCGACACTGCATAACATCAGCCTAGCCGATGCAGCTGCGAAGACTTCACAGAATGCCACAAACCTTTTTAATTGGAATCATGAAAACGAAAACAACTACATTCTTTGACCTTGTACGACCGGATCTGCTCGAGGTTGAGGCTCGAATGCGAATCAGCCCAAGCCAGCATCACCCCAGCCTGGACAAGGTTATCGATTATCTGCTCTCCTCGGGAGGGAAACGCATCCGCCCAATTCTGGTCCTGCTAACGAGTGGTATGTTAGGCGCAGATCGCGATGAAAGCATCAACTTGGCCGCCTCGATTGAGATGCTCCACACCGCCACTCTTGTCCACGATGATCTGATCGACGGATCTAAACTACGCCGAGGTATCCCAACCCTGAATGCAAAATGGGGCCCCGGTGCGACGGTCCTCACCGGGGATTATATTTTTGCCCGGGCCGCTCACCTGGCATCCACCATTGGCTCGAAAGAGCTTATGGAAATCTACGCCCGCACGCTGATGACTATTGTCAACGGCGAGATTTCGCAACTTTTCAATACACTGATCGTAGACCCTCAACAGGAATATTATGGCCGTATTTATGCTAAGACCGCCTCACTTTTTGAGGTATCTACGGAGGGTGCCGCCATACTCAGTGGGAGCAAAGGTGAGGTAATCAAGGCTATGAAATCCTTTGGATACCACATTGGGATTGCCTTCCAAATTGTGGATGACGTCCTTGATTTCATCAGCGAACAAGAGCAGGTCGGAAAACCGGTTGCGAATGATCTGAGGCGGGGATTGATCACCTTACCCGTCTTATACTACTCAGAGGCTAACCCCGATGGCGATAAACTGATTGAGGAGTTACAGCAGGGTGAGATGGACGACCAGGGAATTGAGCGATTGATCAATGCAATTCGCGCCTCTGACGCCATCAAACAGACACTGGAGCAGGCTGATAGATTCGTCTCTGCCGGCGAAGAAATGTTGGACGGTATGCCTGCAACTCCACAGAAGGAAGCCTTGCACGAACTCGCTCACTATGTAGTCAAGCGTACCATCTAAAAGTAACCATATATCCATTGGCAGTAATGAGTGCACTGAAAAAACTACCCTCGAGGAGTGGAGGGGGGTATATGTGGGGGTGCGGGCTGCGCCCGCACCCCCACATATACCGGTCATCTTCTCGCGGTTGACCTTTTTTCAGTGGAGTCAAGTTTTATAAAGGGTCAGGATAGTTACAGCGAGTCAGGGCCGAAGATAGCGCGCAGTACCGCGGGGGCAAATGAGGTTAAATCATCTAAGCCGGAGGCGAAATGGCGGCGTATTTCTTTGGGGCCGATTAGGATGGCAGGGACCGGATTGAGAGTGTGGCCACGATGGGCGAGGTCCTCCAGATTACCGTGGTCAGAGATGAGAACGATCAGGTCCTGCCGTGAACCCCAGGCTTTTACCAGCCCACCAAGCACCGCGTCAAAAGACTCAAGCAAGGTGACTGCCTGGGCCAGCGTTCCCCGATGCCCTGCGTAATCCGTTGGCCAGAAGTCGAACCAGGAGAGGTGGTACTTAAGCGAGAGGTGGGCCAACCTAATGCCGGCCTCTTCGGGTGTGTAGACGGGAACTGGGGGAAGACCGGGTTGGGCTACCCAGCCCACGCCAGTGAAGTCGGCGGATAGGGCGAGGTTGGCCTGCAGGTCTTCAGCGGTCATAAGGTCAAGGCCGGCGATGGTCACCGCCAGCGGAATAGCGGAGTATAGCCGCCGACCGGAGTGGATCGATTGAAAATAGCGCGGTGGATAAGCGTTTAGCAATGCGGCGGAACCGCCACGTCGTGTTACCTCAATGAAGAGATTATTTTCGAGAAGGATTTCGGAGATGGCCTGGTTAGGTTTGGGGCCATAATGGCCTCCGATCACCGCGGGGATGTTTCGCCCAGTTAAAATAGTAGCCTGACCAGTGGCTGACTGAGGCGTTCCATCGACGTCCAAGCATACATCCACTGCCAGTAGCGAGGCACGTTCTCCTTGGTGGGGTGCAGAGGAGGCCAACAACCGGCGACCGTCGAGCAAGGCTTCTAGTGTCGGTAGGTGAGCAGCGGCGAATGGGTTGTGATCGGGATCGTCACTCCCTAAGCCAACGCCATCGAGGAGAAGGACCAACACTCGTGACATTAGGTCTTGCACCGTAAGGTGAACCAGGCGGAGGTCCGGTGGCGGTCTGCCATGCGCGCCTTATGTCGTGCTTGAAAGATAGCGCGACCGGATACGTCCATGCCGGTCGCCTGCCAGCCTAATTGCGCCACGGTGGCCAGGTTGGTTCCTGTGCCACACCCTAGGTCGAGTGCTCGACCAGGAGGGTGACTCTCCGAAAAAGCCATTAGTTCGGGTGGTGAGATACCGGTATCCCATGGGGCACGGCTGAGTAGATAATAAAGCTCAAAGATCAAGCGACTGATCACAGCAATTTTTTTATTGTAGCACGTTCTGCTGTTCAACCGGGTGGTTGGCGCCTACCCTGGCAAACCCTCGGTTTCCCTAGTTAAAAACAAATCTGGCTCCAGATGAATTTTTCTGAATTGCACGAATCTTTGACAACTCACACCTCCTGCTTTACAATCGACAGGCGCGACAATTACCCTTGGAAGGATCCCCAACTTATGAAGGAATACGCAACCGAATATATTCGCAACGTTGCCTTGGTATCACATAGCGGCGGAGGTAAGACATCCCTGGGCGAGGCGATGCTTTATCTAACTGGCGCGATCACTCGTATGGGGAAGGTTGAGGATGGCAATACGGTCTCCGACTTCGAGGATGAGGAGATTCGCCGCAGCCTCTCGCTTTCCACCTCCATACTGCCGGTCGAATACAAAGATCACAAGATCAATGTGCTTGATACGCCTGGATATACTGATTTTGTCGGCGAGGTGATTTCCGCCCTGCGGGTTGCCGACAGCGCGGTAGTGCTGGTGGATTCAGTCGCTGGTGTGGAAGTAGGCACCGAAATAGTGTGGGGGTTTTGTGATACTTTCAAGCTGCCACGCTTCGTCGTTATCAGCAAAATGAACCGTGATAACGCAAATTTCCAGGCAGCGCTCGACTCAGCACGTGGGCTTTCCTCCAGCGCCTCACTTATCCCGGTGCAATTGCCCTGGGGCGAGAAACATGACTTCAAGGGCGTGATCGACTTATTTCGCATGCAGGCGATTTCAGGTAACGGAGGGGGATCTGAACCGATCCCAGATGAATATCAGGATGCGGCTGATGAAGCTCGGATCGCCCTGGTCGAAGCGGCGGCTGAAGGTGACGACGTTCTGCTTGAAAAATACCTTGAGGGTGAGGAGCTCTCAGCTGAGGAAGTCGCAAATGGTTTTCGCAAGGCTGTGCTCTTCGGCCAGTTTGTGCCGGTATTGGTCACTGCCAGTACGGCAGGGCTTGGTATCGAACCGCTATTGGAAATGATCATTGAGCTACTACCATCTCCAGCTAACGCCCCGCCCGCTATAGCCCAAGGGGCTTCTGGCGAGCAGAGTCTGCCAGCCTCCAACACTGGCCAGTTAGCGGTATATGTATGGAAAACAACCGCCGATCCTTTTGTCGGCAAGTTGAACTACATGCGTATATATTCAGGGACGTTACGCTCCGACACTCGCGTCTGGAATCATAAAAAGGGCGTCGAAGAGCGTCTAGGTACACTATATGTGATGTGTGGCAAAGGACAAAAGCCAGTTAAGATCATACACGCGGGGGACATTGGGACGGTGGCCAAGTTGGGCGAGACTGATACTGGTGACACATTGGGCGACAAAGCCCAACCGCTGGTTTTACCCACCCCTGAGTATCCTAACGCACTTTTTTCGGTGGCTGTATCCCCCAAGACGCAGGCCGATTCGACCAAGATCAGTCCCACCCTAACCCGACTGTGTGAGGAAGATCCAACCCTTTCTTGGCATCAAGAATCGAGCACCAACCAAACTATCCTTCAAGGCATGGGCGACCAGCACATCGACGTGGCTATTCGCAAGGCCGAATCGAAGTTCCAAGTCGGTCTGAGCACGAAGGTTCCGAGGGTGCCCTACCGTGAAACGATAACCAAGGAGGGCAGATCCCAATACCGACATAAGAAACAAACTGGCGGTTCCGGTCAGTTCGCCGAAGTGCACATGCGCATTGAACCCCTGGAAGAGGAAGAGTTTGAATTTGTGAGCAAGGTCTTTGGCGGAGCGATCTCCTCGGGTTACATGCCTGCCATTGAGAAGGGGGTGCGGAGGGTGATGAGGCAGGGTGTGGTAGCCGGCTACCCAGTGGAGAAGGTTAAGGTGTTTATCACCGATGGAAAAGAACACCCGGTCGACTCCAAGGCGGTAGCTTTCGAAATAGCTGGTCGGGAGGCGTTCAAGCTAGCCGTTAAAGACGCGGCGCCGGTCATGCTTGAACCAGTTATGGACATACGGGTCACTGTGCCCGAGGCTAACATGGGTGATGTGTTGGGTGACCTGAACAGCCGCCGCGCTCGCGTGCAGGGCATGGAGACTGAACGGGGCCGAAGCGTGGTCACGGCGCAGGTTCCACTGGCTGAGATTCAACGTTACACAACCGACCTACGTTCGATGACCGGCGGCCGAGGATTCTTTACCATGACTCTCAGCCACTACCAAGTTGTACCCTCGCACGTAACTGAGGAAATCATCGCAGCCCGTCAAAGGGAGATCAGCAAGCAAGTTTCGGATTGACCCTACTTTCTTTCATCAACGGGCCGGGATGTCCCGGCCCGTGGTCTTCACTTGGAGGTACCTTTGCGCCGTCCCCCACTAAGCCTACTTCTGCTGACTCTGGTCGGCGCCATATTGAGTGGGTGGATGGTGCTCGATGGGCTATACATCCGGATGTTCGGTCAGTTCATGCACCATCAGCCTCTGTTTAATCTATGGGTTCGAATCCAAGGTGCACTTGGGTCGGCCTCCAACCTGGGGGTTCTGCGGATGGAGCCTCAAGATTTTGCTTGGCCCTTGTTGGCAATTGGGATTTCTTGGTCCGGAGCATTGGGCGCACTGTGGCTCAGACTAAGTTGGGGATACCGGCTTGCGACGGTGATATGTTTGCTTTCCCTGCTTAACCTTAATTTGGGGACGGTGTTAGCTTTCTTGGCATTGGTCTGTCTTCGTGCGCCTCCAACACGGCGCTGGTTGGAGGTGGTTGAGGAGCCGAATGTCGCTTGAGTGGGTTGCATGTCGTTTCATTGACCAGGAAATTAATGTCCGTTTCAACCGTCCGCCAACCCTAACCAAGAAACCTGGTGCTCCGGACGGCTTTGTATGGGGCGATGAAACGTTCCAGGTTTGTGAGATTTTGTCAACCTGGTTTGACTACCAACGCCGGGGTCGTATGGCGAAGAACATGATACCGGCTCACCTGCGAACGGCTGCCCAACGAGGCTCATGGGGGGTGGGGCGATTCTACTTCCGTGTGCTAACTGAAGAAGGACGGGTGTTCGACTTGTACTACGATCGTGCGCCGAAGAAGGCTGCTGATCGGGCGGGACATTGGTTTTTATGGCG